>CAYSUK010000003.1:0-113292 GCA_964434265.1 uncultured Christensenella sp.
CAAGGTCATTATAAACATCTTGTGGATTAAGTTTATTTAAAACTTTTTCATAATACAATTTTGTATAGAGTTCTTCGTCTTCAATTTTAATAATTTCGGCAGGTGGGACGAGTTTTTTGTACTCTTCCCCATCCCAAAACTTATTAAATCTAGCAATAGATACAAATTTGTATCCTTTATCTTTTGGATAACTTTTCATTTTGCCCAAATATCCCGTTTTCATCACTCTCCCCACAAACTCATTTGTTTGTTTTCATTTATCCTTACAATATACTCATCTGGGTTTTTCTCGGCATCGGTGAGTGGAATATTTGGAGCGAGTTTTCTTAGGCAAAACTTGTAATACACTTGCTTATTTGTGGGACGAAGCAAATTCACACAATCGCTCAAATATTTCTCCCAATCTTGCCATTTATCTGCAGATTTATAGTTATTTATCTTGCCAATTTTGTAGTGGTCAACTGAGTCTTGCTCAAGAGTTTTTCTAATTAGTTTTAGACTTTCTTCGGGCTCAATCGTGGGCTCAAAACTTGCAAAAGTTTTAATGCCATTATCGTGCAAGATTTTGAGAGTTTCTAGTCTTTCGCTAGGAGTAGAAGCATAAGGCTCCCACTCTTTAGATTTCTTTTCGTCTAAAAATGTAAGAGTCGTGCCAACTGTAATTCTATCTCCAAATTCTTTAAATAAATCCAAATCTCTTAGCATTTTCTTTCCACCTTTGGAAAGAACTGCAACAGGGACTTTGTAATGATTTAGCATTTTCAAAACTTCTCTCACAGTTTCGCCACCGTCGGCACTATCGCAATAGCAATCGCCAACGAAAGAAAGAAGAACTTGCTCGGTGTATGTGTTTTTTTGCAAGTCTTTTTCAAGCAACTTTAAAATGTCTTTTCGTGGCTCGGGCTTTCCAAAATAACTATCGCACGACTTTTGCAAAGTGTGTGGGGCATAGCAATATTTGCATCTATGGCTACAGCCAATATAAATATTAAGGGCATATGGACTATACTCTCTCGCCATTCCATGGGGTCTATAAATTACACTCATAAAAAATGTCCTATAAATCAATTTAATTGAATTAATTATAGAACATTTGTTTTATACCGTCAAGGAAATTTTGTTAATTATGAAATATCCATTGTTTTTATAAAGTCAATATTTGCATGACATTGTTTTGTAAATTAAATATTGTTGTACTAAGTAACAATGTTTGTCCATAAAATATTATCAGGAGTATGATATGTTTTTGACGATTAAAAGACGAAATATTGTGGCTGTGATATGTATAATAATTTTGTGCGGAATTATGATGGGAGTGTTTTTCACCGCCAAACACGTTTTTGCTTCTCGCGGGACTCAAACTATCGTCATTGATGCAGGTCATGGCGGGCGAGATGCAGGTTGTAGCGGAATAAACACTGGTGTCAGCGAAAGTGAAATTGCACTTAGTATTGCAAAAAAATTGGAGACAAATCTTCAAAACATAGGCTACAAAGTGGTCATGACTCGCACAAACAGTGACGGTCTTTACGACCAAAATGCCAGCAATTTCAAAAAGAGCGACATGGCAAAACGAAAAAAGATTATTGAGAAGGCTGATGCCGATATGGTGATATCCATTCATCTTAATGCCTACCCCGCAATCACCGAACGTGGTGCACAAGTATTTTATCAGAGCGGAAACGAGAGCGGAAAGTCTCTATCGCAAGCATTATCCACCCAACTCTCATGCATGCTTCCGTCTGCCCGTAGCGAGTCAATAGGTGGCGACTACTATATATTAAAGTGTGCTGACGTGCCATCAAGCATAGTCGAATGTGGTTTTTTATCAAACCCAGAAGAAGAAGCACTTCTCGTCACTGACGATTATCAAAGTAAAGTCGCTTATGCCATAATGTGTGGAGTCGTCGCATATTTTGGAATCGAGAGTCAAGCTGTCGGAGTATAACAAAAAAATCTCAAACAATATGTTTGAGATTTTTTATTTTATCTTTTAGAATATTTGAGATTTATGCTTGGTTCTGGGGTCAAAGATAAGTCAGCAAGACCTTCGCCACTACGGATATTTAGATATGCTTCACAACCTATCATTGCAGCATTGTCCGTGCAAAGTCGCATAGGTGGAAAACAAATTCTTATTCCTTCTTCTTCGCCACGACGAGCAAGCGTCTCTCTAAGATATGAATTGGCAGCGACACCGCCTGCAACAGCCAAAGTCTTTGCCTTATACTTTTTACAAGCCATAAATGCCTTATCGACTAGTGGGTCTACTGCTTGGCATTGAAACGATGCACAAACATCTTCAACCACAACATCTTCACCATGTTGTTTTTTATTGTGAAGATAGTTTATGACAGCCGTTTTGAGTCCGCTATAACTTATATTAAAGTCTTTGGTCGATTTGTGTTTGACAAACTCTATATTGTTTTGACCTTGTTTTGCCATTTTGTCGATTACTGGACCACCTGGATATCCAAGCCCCAATACTTTTGCCACTTTGTCATATGCCTCACCTATTGCATCGTCAGTCGTAGTCCCGATAAGCACATTTTTGGTATAGTCCTTGACACTAACAATTGCAGTGTGTCCACCCGACACAATTAGCCCCACAAAAGGTGGTCTAAGGTCTGGGAATGTGATATAGTTTGCACTCATATGACCTTTGATGTGGTTCACTTTTATGAGTGGGATTTCTAGAGCATATGCAAGCGCTTTTGCATAAGTTACACCGACCATAAGCGCCCCTACAAGGCCGGCACCATATGTGACAGCGACGGCATCAATTTGGTCAAGTTTTACTCCACTTTCTTTTATCGCTTCATCAACAACGTTTGTGATTGCCATTATGTGGTTTCGACTCGCAACTTCTGGCACAACACCGCCAAAGCGTTTATGAATTTCGATTTGTGACGAGATAATGTTTGAAAGCACTTCTCTGCCGTTTTTAACGACAGCAACACTTGTCTCATCACAACTACTTTCTATCGCCAAGATGTATATATCTTTGTCTGTAGTTATTAAATTTTCAAACTTTTCTTTAGCTACTACTTCGTACATTTTTCTTTCCTTATTTTACAAGGCATTTGAGATAACTATATATAAAGTCATCTAATTCACCATTCATAACACCAGTAAGGTCGCTTGTCTCATACAGAGTTCGCAAGTCCTTAACAAGTGTGTATGGGCAGAACACATAACTTCGTATTTGGCTGCCCCATTCTATCTTTTTTACTTCGCCTTTAATGTCTTTGATGTTTTGTTTTTTCTCTTCAAGTGCAAGAGATACAAGTTTACTTTTAAGCATGCTCATAGCCGTCTCTTTGTTTTGGGTTTGGCTTCGCTCGTTTTGGCAAGTCACAACAATACCAGTCGGCAAGTGTGTAATGCGAATGGCACTATCTGTCGTGTTTACGTGCTGACCGCCCGCACCACTACTGCGATAGGTGTCGATTTTGATATCCTTTTCATTTATCACCACTTCGTCATCGTCTTCGATAATTGGCATAACTTCGACCGACGCAAATGATGTATGACGACGTTTGTTTGAATCAAACGGTGATATTCTCACTAGTCTATGAACACCCATTTCGCCCTTTAGATAGCCATAAGCATTTTCGCCACTTACTTTAAAGGTTATGCTTTTATATCCCGCTCCGTCACCATCGATATAGTCTACGACATTTAAATGCATATCGTGACGTTCGGCGTACATCTTGTACATGCGGAAAAGCATGCTCACCCAGTCACAAGCTTCTGTTCCACCTGCTCCCGAGTGTATCTTTATAATAGCATCACCGTCATCATATTTCTCGTTTAGTAGGACTTTAACATAAAAAGCATCTATGTCCTTAGTAAGCAAGTTTAGCTCTGCATTTATATCCGCACTAAAGTCACCATCTTCCATACTACACATTTCTATAAAGTCGCTTAAATCATCAAGCCTTTTTTTGTATTCTGCTACACTATCAAGTAGTCCTTGGTTGTGACGAATCTTGCGAGAATACGATGTGCAAAGTTCGACATTTGTGTATACAGCGCTATCTGCCATCTTGCTTTGCAATTCGTCTATCTCGGCACTTAGTTTGTCACAGTCAAAGACAGGAGATAACTACATTGTAGTTATCGTGAGCAACTTTAAGTTTCTCTTTCTCAACATTGTATATCATTATTTTCCCACCATACAGCAGTTTTTATATTTCTTTCCACTTCCGCAAGGACATAGGTCATTTCTGCCAACAATTTTCTTTGTCTTAGCAGTCTTCTCTACCCCAGTCATGTTTGTGATAAGTTCGGGCGCTTTTTCTTTTTGTTGTTGCTTGATTTCAATATTTAGTCGGTAGTTTATAAGGAACAACGCTGTCTCCTTACGTATATCATTACTCATACGCTCAAACGCTTCATAACTCTCTTGTTTGTAAGCAATAATTGGGTCATGGTTTCCGTATGCACGTAGTCCAATCTCGCTTCTAAGCATCTCCAAAAAGTCGATGTGATCCATCCAGAATGTATCTACAACTTTCAACAAAATGTCACGTTCGATAGTCAAATAATCAATGCCAATCTTATTTATCTCAGTGCATTTTGCTTCGTAGTTACGCACTGCTTCGTCAGCGACAACAACAGCAAGTTCGTCAATATCAAGACCTTCGACAATCTCTTCTGTAAGATAGTTTGCATCAGGTCTTAAAACACGATTATTAAGTGCACCATTAATAGCTTCTAGATCCCACTCGTCATATGACTTGTTTTGGTCGACAGTATCATAGATTGTGTTTTGGGCAAAGTCACGTATCATGTCTAGCACTTCGTCGTGAATATTGTCACCATCGATTACACGGTTACGCTCGCCATAAATAAGTTCTCTTTGTTTGTTGTTTACATCGTCAAATAGCAAGACATTGTGTCGGGCACTAAAGTTAAATCCTTCGATACGTTTTTGAGCATTTTCAATTTGGCGAGACAACATTCTTACTTGGAATGGAGTATCTTCTTCTATCTTGAAGAAACGCACAATTCCTTGCATCTTTTCACCACCAAAACGACGGATAAGTTCGTCTTCCATTGACACAAAGAACACACTGCTACCTGGGTCACCTTGACGGCCGGCACGACCACGTAATTGGTTGTCGATACGACGAGATTCGTGACGCTCAGTACCCAAAATGTGTAGTCCACCAAGAGTGATTACTTGGGCTTTTTCTTCGTCAGTAATTTTCTTAAATTCCTTGTAAAGCTCTTTGTACTCTTCGCGGATTTTTTCTAGTTCGGCATTGTCAGTAGAAAGTAACGATGTACAAAACTCAATTTGGGCTTCATTGTAGCCTTTATTTCTAAGTTCTTGCTTTGCAAGATATTCTGGATTTCCGCCTAGCAAAATATCTGTACCACGTCCAGCCATGTTTGTGGCGATAGTGACAGCATTTAGTCGGCCTGCTTGTGCTACAATTTCACTTTCTTTCATGTGGTTTTTAGCATTTAGGACATTGTGTTTGATTTTGGCACGTCTAAGCGCTGTGCTTATCTCTTCACTCTTCTCAATCGTCACTGTGCCGACAAGGATAGGACGACCAGTCTCATGAATACGTTTAACTTCTTCGACAATAGCATCCATTTTGGCTTTTTCCGTAACATAAATTACGTCCGGCTCGTCTTTTCTACGTATAGGCAAGTTTGTAGGAATAGTTACAACGTCCAAGTTGTATATCTTATTAAACTCACGTTCTTCGGTCTTGGCTGTACCAGTCATACCACTAAGTTTGTCGTAAAGACGGAAGAAGTTTTGGAATGTGATTGTCGCAAGAGTTTTGTTTTCGTCCCTTATCTCAACACCTTCTTTGGCTTCAATGGCTTGGTGAAGTCCGTTGCTATACTTTCTGCCTTCCATAAGACGTCCAGTAAACTCATCGACAATTATGATTTCGCCATCTTTAACAATGTAGTTTTGGTCCTTCTTCATGATGTATTGTGCTTTAAGTGCATTGTTTATGTGGTGGTTTAGTTCGATATTGTTTATGTCACTAAGGTTGTCGATATTGAAAAATCTTTCTGCTTTTCCTACACCATGCTCAGTAAGTCTGATTGCCTTTTCCTTCTCGTCGATTTCATAATCGTCCTTTTTAAGGTTTTTGGCAAAACGACTTGCGCTCTTGTAGGTCTCGCTACTCTTCATACCACGTCCGCTTATAATAAGTGGTGTACGTGCTTCGTCGATAAGAATTGAGTCGACCTCATCGACAATAGCAAAGTGATAACCACGCGCAACTCTGTCTTCTTTTCTTACAACCATATTATCACGAAGGTAGTCAAAACCAAGTTCGTTGTTTGTCGAATATGTTATGTCGCAATTGTATGCTTCACGTTTTTCAACAGGGCTCATGTTGTGATTTGACACACCAACTGTAAGTCCCAAAAACTTAAATATTTTACCCATCCACTCGGCGTCACGACCAGACAAGTATTCGTTTACTGTGACGATATGCACACCCTTTCCTTCTAGTGCCATAAGATATGCAGGAAGTGTCTCGGTAAGTGTTTTACCTTCACCAGTACGCATCTCAGCAATACGACCTTGGAACAATGCAATTCCGCCTAGGATTTGAACATGGAAGTGTCGCATCCCCATTACTCTATCGCTCGCCTCACGCACAACAGCATACGCTTCTGGAAGCACGTCAATTAGTTTTTCGCCATCAGCAATACGTTTTTTAAAATCGTCAGTGCAAGCACGAAGTTGGTCGTCGCTATACGCTCTGTACTTGTCTTCAAGTGCTTCAACCTTGCTTGCAATTTTTTCTAGTTTTGATATATTTCGAGAGTTATCGCTCCCAAAAACTTTTGTAAATAGTCCCATTTTAACCTCTTAAAGTATTATTAACGATTATATAATACTACAAACTCATTTTTTTCACAATAAGATTTTGCCAAAATAACGGCTAAAAAAGGTTTTTTATGTAACAATAACAAAAAAAATACACCTTTTGGTGTATTCAAATTATTTTGTTTGGTCGTACACAACGTGTCTAAAATTGTAATCACGTGCTTTAAGTTGGGATATAAGAATGTTTGGACGGAAATCAATTTTGTCAAGGTCATCAAGACTCACCCATCTAAAATCCAACTTTTTAAGTTCGCCTTCGTCATTTTCTGTGCGGATAAAATCGACAGTGCTTATGTCGCCATCAAGCAAATAATAATATCCTACTTCATGAATTTTTCTGCCGTCCTTAGCACGGAAAAAATTCTCATTTAGGCAAAGCAAGCCTTTGTTTTGGGTGTCTAGCAAAACTTCTTCCTTGTACTCACGACGGATAGCGTCAATACTGTTTTCGCCAAGATGAACATGCCCGCCCGGCAAACAATAATGCCCATTGTCACACATCTCCACAACCAATAATTTGTCATCTTTTATGAGGCAACCACAAACTCGCATTTTAAAGTCGAAATCGTCATTTTTTATTTTAACATCCATATCACCCCTCCTGATAATGTTATTAGAATGTATTTTAGCACATATAACAAAATATGTAAAACGCTAGTTGTCATATTGCCAAAGGGCAATATTTTTTTACCTTTCCATATCGGTCTCGTTTGATTTAATAGCTTGACCAATTTTATGGAAAATATTTTTTCGTTTTTTAACATTGTCGTCATCATCGCGATGTTTGTCGGCATGTGCAAGAGTAACACAATACACGGCTTTTGCACCAGCATGGAGCAATACTTTTGTGCATTCGTTTAGAGTTGTGCCCGTTGTGAAAACGTCATCGACAAGCAAAATAGTTTTGTCTTTCACGAGCTTTTTATCACTCACCTTAAATACATCTTCCAAATTTTTCTCTCTTTCTTGGCGAGTCAAATATGCTTGCGACGAAGTTTCCTTGACTTTTAGCAAAACATCAGTCCGCACATCTAGGTGGAGTTTTTCGACAAATGCCGAGCATAACAGTTCGGCTTGGTTGTAGCCCCTGACCTTAAGTCTGTGTTCGCTTAAAGGGACTGGCACAACCATGTCGACATCAACACCCATTTTTACAAATTCGGACACGACAAAATTGCTAAGCGTCTCAGCAAGATAACGCTTGTTGTCGTATTTGAGATTTCTGACCATATGACGAATTGGGTCACGATATATAAAAGGGCTACGACACATCTTAAAAAGTGGCATGTCATTTTTACAATGCAAACAATAGTTTCCGTCACTCTTCATCGGGTCGCCACACTTTACACAAACCTTTCCCACAATAAAAGGCAGCGAGTCCATGCACTTATCGCATATCGAATAGTGTGTGTTGTGTGAAAGTTCTTCTTCGCAAATAATGCACTTTATGTTTTTGGGATATAGGTAGTTTATAAAATCCTTTATTTTCATAGCATCTCCTAAAACAAGTCGTCGTTTGTCAAAAAGTCATACAACATAGTAAAACGTTTTTGAGTGTGATTATTTTTGACCATAATCCTAAGTGCATTTGTATTTCCCACAAGCACAACCATTTTCTTTGCACGAGTAACACCTGTATACAACAGATTTCGAGTGAGCAACATTGGCGGGCCACCAATAACTGGCATAATGACGACATCAAACTCACTACCTTGGCTTTTGTGTATAGTGATGGCATAACTAAGAGTAATCTCGCTAAGGTCGCCCTTATTGTATCTTGCAACTCTGCCGTCTTCAAAATCAACAGTGAGTTCGAGATCGGTCATGTTTACATCACTCACAACCCCAATATCGCCATTAAATACACCCGAGCCTTCGACACCGTCTTTTGTCCAAACGCGTTCGTAATCGTTTGATGTTTGCATAACACGGTCGCCAGCCCTAAACACACACCTATCAGTCACAATTTCGTGTTTTGAAAAATCTGGAGGGTTTAGTCGTTCTTGAAGACACTTGTTTAGATTGTCGATTCCGCACAACCCCGCTTTCATCGGCGCCAAAACTTGCACATGCGACGGGTCAATATCAAGATACTTTGGTATTCGCTCAACACACATATTTATGATAGTATTCATAACATCTGCCGTCTCTTCTTTCTCACTGAAAAAGAAGTCCTTGCTGCCATTATCAATAATAGGCATCTTGCCTTCATTTATAAGGTGGGCATTATTTATAATCAAACCTTCGTTTTGTCTATAAATATGTGTAAGCGCAACCGATGGCACAACCCCGCTCTCAAGTATGTCTTTTAGTACATTTCCAGCACCAACACTTGGCAACTGGTCTTTATCACCGACAAGAATAAGTTGTGTCCCGCGTTTGAGCGCACGAATGAGATAGTACATGAGCTGAATATCGACCATGCTCACTTCGTCGACAATAACAACATCATACGGAAGTTTGTTTAGATTGTTGTAGAAAAACAAATTTGGATTGTTGTAGTCTACTTCAAGCGCCCTGTGGATTGTGCTTGCATCAGCATCACACGTTTCGTTTAGCCGTTTTGCCGCACGACCAGTAGGTGCCATAAGTTTGACCTTTTTGTGCATCGACTTAAATAGTTGCATAATGCACTTGACAATTGTCGTCTTTCCAGTACCCGGCCCACCTGTCACAACACACACGCCACTATTGATTGCCATTTTGACAGCGTCCTTTTGGCGGTCATGCATTTTTATATTGTTAAATGTCTCATACAATTTTATTTCTTCGTCGACATCAATAGTCACACCAAACTCGTTTGCTGAATAAAGCTTGAGAGTGGCACCGACGACTTTTTCAAGATTATAATACTTGCTAAGCGCAATACCCATATCGTTATCTTTTTCAAACACAACAATATAGTTGTCGGTCGCAAGGTCGGCGATTACTTTATCAATAATATCAACATATTTGTCGCTATCAAGTCGCAAAAGCGTAAAGATATTGTCAGAAAGATTGGCTTTTGTGACATAAGTATTGCCGTTTTTGTCACAAAACTCCTTTAAAGAGTGTAAAAGCCCCGCACGAAAACGAAATTCGCTATCTTCTTTTATTCCCATTTTTTGTGCAATCTTGTCAGCAGTGAAAAATCCTATGCCGTCAACATCTTCGACAAGTTTGTATGGATTTGATTTAAGAATTTGTTCGGTGCGGTGACCATAATAGTTGTAAATTTTAATTGCAAGATTTGTCGAGATATTGTAGCTTTGCATAAGCATAACAGCATTTTGCATCTTCTTAACATCGCTAAATGCTTCGCCTATCTCAATGGCTTTTCTCTCAGATATCCCACGTATCTCCGCAAGACGTGACGGATTGTACTCCAAAATATCAAGCGTCGACACCCCAAACTTTTTTACAATGTTTGTAGCAGTAATAACACCCACACCTTTTATAAGGCCGCTAGATAGATATTTAATAATGCCCTCGGTTGTGGTTGGCGGACGGAGTTTGACACTTGTGACAGCAAACTGTTCGCCATAACGAGAATGGGCAGTAAAAGAACCAGTGAGTTCGACACACTCGCCCTCACTTATAGACGGAAACTTACCAACAGCCGTCACAATCTCCTTGTTTGAATCGATTGCGAGCACGGTATAACTGTTTTCGGGATTATGATATATAACTTCGATTACTGTACCCTTAATTACCATATACTTATTATACCACCCCTAGCACTTTTTACAAAACAAATGTCGACCATTTGTACTATTACGACCATAATATAACAAAAAAAGAATAGGTCACCCTATTCTTTTTTTGTTATATTATTCACCAACATATGGGATAAGAGCCATAAAACGTGCACGTTTTAATGCTACAGTCAACTCTCTTTGGTGAGCGGCACAAGTGCCAGTTTGTCTTCTAGGAAGGATTTTGCCCTTTTCAGTGATGTATTTTTTAAGTTTGTTTACATCTTTATAATCAATGTGGCTAGCTTTGTCCACACAAAACGAACATACCTTTTTTCTAGAAGATTTTTTAAAGCGTTTTGGTGCTACTTTATCTTCAGTAGCAACAACACTCTCAATAGTCATTTCTTCCATGATATACTCCTTACAATTTTATTAGAATGGAAGCCCGTCATCTTCGATAGGTTGGAGTTTTGACACTTCCTCTTCTTTCTTGACTTCACCGTCGCCACTACGAGTATTTAAAAACTCGACTTCTTCAGCGACAATTTCAGTCACATAACGCTTGCTACCATCAGCAGCGTCATAACTACGACTTTGGATATTTCCTACGACCGCAACCTTGCTGCCTTTCTTCAAAAATCTGTGGCAGTTGTCGGCAAGAGCACGCCAAGCAACAATGTTTATAAAGTCAGTATCACGTTCGCCATCGCTGTTTGCAAATCTGCGAGTAACAGCAAGAGTAAAACGGCATACAGACACACCATTTGTGGTTGTGCTGATTTCTGGGTCTTTAGTCAAATTTCCGATTAAAATAGATTTGTTCATACTTTCTCCTTTGTCCTAGTCTTCTTTCTTCAAGCAAAGACTACGCATAACAGACTCGTCAATATTCATGAGTTTACTAATTTTCTCAGGGATATGTGGTTGTGCTTCAAAATCAAATAGCACATAAAAGCCTTCTTTTTTGTAATTGATAGGGTAAGCAAATTTTTTGATGCCCCATTTGTTTACATTAATGACTTTTCCACCGTCTGTCTCCATAAGTTTAGTGTACTTCTCGACGATTTTGTCTTTTTCTTCATCGGTCAAAGTCGCACTAAAAATTGTAAGCATTTCGTATTTGTTCATACTTTTTTACCTCCTTGTGGTCTATCGGCTCCTATAAGAGCAAGGTGATAATATTTATTATCGTACTTATTATATCAGACAATTTAGCATTTTGCAACACTTTTTTACATGCCCAATACAATAAGCACGATACAAATATCTCTTTTTTTATTAATACATTACTAGACGACACGTATTGGCTGTCGTCAAACTTAATTTGTAACTATTTTGGCCAGACAAATAATAGATATCTTCACCATCGGTCCAAATATACTGGCCATCAGTAGGTTGATGTGATCCAAGCCATGTCTTTTCTACCCACTTACCATTTTTCAATATGTATTGTTTAGCATCATCTGAATAATATGTATTTACTCCATCTGTCCAAATATAATAACCTCTAAATGAAGTGAGTCCTGTCCATGTTTTTGTACTCCATGTACTACCACTTAATACATATTGAATACTTCCAAATGAATAATATGTATATGTTCCATCTGTCCAGACACAACTACCATTATTAGGTTTCAAACTAGTCGTCCATGTTATGCTTGACCATGTGCTATTACTTAATATGTATTGACTAGCTCCGCTTGAATAATAATAAACAGTGCCACGTTTCCAGACTTTATCACCATCAAATGAAGTGAGTCCTGTCCATGTCTTTGTACTCCATGTACTACCACTTAATACATATTGAGTACTTCCAAATGAATAATATGTATCTGTTCCATCTGTCCAAATATATCGACCATCTGTAGGTTTGAGCGATCCAGCCCAAGTTTTTGTATCCCATTTATTTGTAGTTTTATTTAGCACATATTGATAACTACCATTAGAATAATATGTATCTGTTCCATCTGTCCAAATAAAAGATCCATCAAACGACGATGATCCTTCAAATGTCTTTTCTTTCCATGTCATATGTGAAACAAAATTAGATGAAGTCCTTGTAGGTCGTACTCTATAAGTAGTTTCATGTCCAAAATATATATAATCGCCATCTGTCCATGCACATTCATAATACCAACTACCTACTGTAAAGCTGGATTTGTAAGTTACTTTTCTCCAGTATGAAGAACCTGGCTCTAAAATATATTCATTATTATAATATACATAGGTTCCATCTGTCCAGATATATTCACCATAAAATGAAGTAAGTCCTGTCCATGTCTTTGTACTCCATGTACTTGTAGTTTTATTTAGAACATATTGTTTTTCTTTATTTGAATAATAGATGTTATTTCCATCTGTCCAAATATCATAACTATAAAATGAAGTTAGTCCTGTCCATGTTTTTTTATACCATCCGCTTGAGGTGTATAGGACATATTGCTTATCATCACTTGAGTAATATATATTTTCACCATCTGTCCAAATAGATTGGCCATAAAGTGTGTTGGGTGCTGTCCATGTTTTTTCTTCCCACTTATCACCATTTAATACATATTGCTTATCATCACTTGAGTAATATATATTTTCACCATCAGTCCAAATATTATTTCCTTCAAAATCTGTTAGTCCTGTCCATGTCTTAGATACCCAGTCGCCATCTATCCAAACAAATTGATCATCGCTTCCACCTGAATAATATGTATTTGTTCCATCTGTCCAGATACAATTATTATCAAGAATCCCATTAAAAGTTGCTGAAGTTTCTATAGTCTGAATATCAAAGTTTAGATACACTAAAGCACCATTTATCGAGACAGACTCAAAATTTTTCATACTGCTTGTATGATAGACAAAATTGCTTAATGTTTCGTCAAAAACATGATTTGTATCATTTATGACTATATATTTGACATTTTTATTATCATCAAAGGCCCTTTGACCGCTACTCTTCGCTGCTCCTATCTTTGTCGAAGATGTAACATCGATAGTGAAGGTCTCTCCGCCATCAGAATTGTCCACACCCCAATTTTCAGGGACATAGTATAAGTATGTATAACTTAAACTCCAAATACAGCCATCTTTACTCACATAATTTTTAGTACCTTCAGCACCACCAGCAATAGTAATACTAGCTAGATTTGATGCATTTTCAAATGCTAGAAAATAATCGCTATCACTACCTGCAACATATGAACTAAATTTTATACTCTTTATTTTACTATGTTGAAAAGCTCTTTCCCCAATACTTTCCAAGTCGCCTGCCATAATGTAAAATTCTACGCTTTCGCTTATATTTTCTTCCAATGCATATTGAGCAATTTTGTCTGCACCCCAATTATGCGAATCTCCACACATTTCTATTGTATTATCAGTCAAATCAAGTGCTCTTGGGACGTGTAATAGATATGAGTCGTATTTTCCAGTACCAAATCCGTACAATATTCCATCACGGGTCCACAAGTGGCCTGTAGTAAAACCGCTTGTAACTTTTCCATCAATACGTACTTCAGTAAGTGCTTCCATACCCTCAAATATTCTATAGATATTAGATATAGTAACAGCTGCACCATCCAACATATATTCCGCTGAAGAATTTAGCCATATCGAAGTAAGACCACTACCATAAGCCATATTTTCAGCAACAAAAGACAAGCCTTTTGCACCCATATATGTAGCATAATCTATAGACGTAAGCGACTGACACTTAAATAATGCATAATTGTCCAACCATAAAATTGTACCTTCAAGTGTAGTCAAACCAGTAAGTCCTGCAAGACCATATTTCCCAATAATAACGCCTCCTGTACTTTTTAAAATGATTGTCTTTATTTTAGAGTTGTATGTACTACAACCTGCAACATTATTTATAGTAGCCACATTTGGTAGGTTTATTTTAGTAACCCCAAATGACGCACCAATAAATGCACCCCATGTACCATCTCCAATGCTAGACCAGTTATAGTTGCCTATTCCGACTGATACTTCATTGATATTTACACCAGGTTTACTATATGTTTTATATGTTGATATGTGTATATTTAGTATACTTCCGACACTTGTATATGATGCTGGGATAAGAAGAACTTGTATGCCAGTAAGTGTGGTCGAAACTGATGTGAGTTTGTTTCCACTACTATCTACTTGTCCAAGATAGTTTACACCTTTAATACCTCCTGATGTAGGTAGAAGGATATATTTTTTGCCTTGTAGTCTGGATAGTTTGTCCTTGTTTATACCTTGGATTATGCCACTTGACACTACAAATGCTTCAGCATCAGCTTCTATCATTTTGAATATCATACGGCCATTTTGTTCTTGATTACTAGTAAATGACACTGTCTCAAGATACAAGCAATGAGTACTAGCACCAGCCGTATCACGCAAACCATTTGTCATATAATTTGCGTCGTAATCTGGTTGGTAGTGGACAGTTATGAATCCGCTTGTCCATGTAGAACCATATGTCGCTAGAAGTGCCGTGCCATGTAGACCATGCGATAGTTCGTTATAGGTATATATTCCTTCGCCATAACTATCGATAAACGGAATATTATTATAGAACCATATATCTATGTCGCAGTTGCGGGCATCGATAAGTTGGTATCCTACATACTTAAGGTCTGCGGACGTGATTTCAATTGTTGTGGCAAAATTACTGTCTGCTCCGTACCAAGCACACGAACCAATGTATTGGACACTTGGCAATGTTATTGTCTTAAATATCGACGAAGAATTTACATCACTCACATATGCAAATGCAAACGGATCTATTATCTTAATATCTTCAAAATCAAATGGAAGACCGGGCAACGAAGCTGGATAATGATACAAGTGTTCGCCATCTTTATCAACTAGATAACCCCAAGTAGTAGTTTCGACATTGCCTGTAGATGCAAAATATTTGTTGTTTTCATCTACTATATATGATTGAAGACTACTTCGAGTATACGGCGACCAAGTGAGTTTTGTGATAGAAGATGCTCCCATAATGCCATCATAACTGCCATAGAAACCTGCCGAATTCAAACTCGTATTTGTGTAATCCAAACTTGTGATTTTTGTAATGTTTTTGCCGATATATACGCTCTCGATATCACTTGGATAATAATAAATATCTGGCATCATACCAACTTTAAAGAAGTCGTGGACATCTTTACCTTCTTTATCTACAAAATCTATAGTTGTAACTTTGTATGCTATTGATGTCGAGCTTGTGAAGTTCCATTCTGGAATGATCAATGTAGAGAAGTCTCTGCTTCTAAAATAGTTGTAAAAAGCAGTACCTTCTTCAGCTTCGGCATAGTTGTAGCCAGTAAGGGTATTGTATGTGCTACTAGTTGTGCCATATGTGTACAAGCCCACGCTATATGGTGCTTGTGGTATGTACAGTGGGTATCTAAGCAATAGACCACCTGACACTGTTGTGCTCGACGCGCTTATGTCGCTATAATAGTAAAGATTGGCCGAATTTGCCGGATTGCTCGAACTACAATATGCCAATGTGTAAAGCGAACGATCATAACGTGCATTGGTGCTAGTCCACTCTGACATCCAATCGGCAAGACTCAATGTTTCGCCAAGTTTCAAACGTTTCCATTGGAAGTTTGTTGTTATGCCACTTTGTATAGCGGCAATGATATCGTCGCCAGTACCTTCACTGCCTTCTTTGCCATAAAGTCCAACTGTATATTCGATTTGAGCCCATTGTAATTTGAATACACAATTTGTACTATCAACGCTATAAGTAGAAGCACACGAATATGTCGCAAATGTACCTACAAGTTTGAGGTTTGCCACCATCTTAGTGCTAGGAGTTCCGCCAAACGAACGTACTATCATATTGTCGAAATTTTGTGTACTAAGATTGTTGTATTCGCTCGTCCATGTAATAGTGCCTTCTTTAGTATAGCCATAGTCAGTCAAATTGCTATCATATGTCCCATCAATATTTAGGTCATATGTATAGGCACTCTTCTCGTATTTATCAAATGTGAAATAGTGTGTAATGGTTTTGTAACCAAGGAATGTTGTTTTCCATGTGGCGTCAGACATGTACTTTTCGGTTAGTGCGCTA
This sequence comes from uncultured Christensenella sp., assembly GCA_964434265.1. Taxonomy (GTDB): domain Bacteria; phylum Bacillota; class Clostridia; order Christensenellales; family UBA1242; genus UBA11490. Next base: position 16,631 of record CAYSUK010000003.1, read on the forward strand.
TTTACATAGTCGATGGTCCTTACATCGTAAGACGAAGCAACATTATATCCCGCTGTAGTTGTTATACCACGTAGACGATACCACGTCGATGTCGAATAATTGTTTAGTCCGTATTTTTCCATGTTGTTAAGTGTGTTTTTATATGACACGTCGTACCAACATTTATTATTGACGTTTAAATTTTTTAAGCGTTGGACAAACGAACTAATATTTATGTAGTCTACACCATTTATCATTGTAGAATTTGCTTTATTGAGTGGCGATGTATATATGTTTTTATTTAATATATCATCGACTACATCTTCGTACCATATTAGTGCACTACTTAATGCTGACAAAGTAGTTTCGCTTATATCGCTACGATATCTAATTGTGATTTTGTAGTCGTCGCCTGAATATGATTGGCCTGTAGACATATCTGTAAGTGCCAAAGTGTATGTGCTTGCTACTATGCCTATACTTGCACTTGCCGATGATGCCGAGCCAGACATTGTCGAATTAATCAAATCCAATGATGCCGCCGAAGAACTATTATAATACACTTTTGCAGTATATTCTGGGCTGCCAGACACTGTCGAACTCGAATAGAATGCTATAGCAATATAATTTCCCAGGCCATCACCACCAACGGTAAAGCTTACTGCTCCATCAGCATAACGATTACCTGTTATGACGATAGAGTTGTTGTTTACTGTCACTCCCGACACGTAAGTAAAGCCGCCATTTGCATAAGTGGTAGTGTAATTTGTGCCTGACAATATGTCGCCACTTACAAAACCGATATTTTCTGGCGTGTCACTTGACTTATTTATGGTAAATGTATATTGCGAAGCGTTATGTCCATAATTGATTGTGATAGGCACACTCTTTTCGCCCGCTATACTAAATGCAAATCCGCTTCCAGTCGTCGATGAAACACCGTTCCATGTGATTGTAGGTGTTTTGCCACTTATTTGGTCGGAGATGTCAGTGTCGCTGTTTATCTTGTTTATAAGTTCGGTTATTATCTCATTTGCCGTCTTACTTCCTGTAATGCTTGTACATTTTCCGTTTGAAACACCTTGTGGGGTGCCAAAACTTATCAATTTATTCCAGTACAATATGCCCTTATCAGCGCTATAATAATACATTACATATTTTTCATACGCCTTAATTTCACTTCCGCCCATTTTTATTACGGCGTCGGCATAAAAGGCTTGATATGAAGACAATTTTAAGATAGTGCTTGACTTTATGTTTTCTATGGTGCCACTTACAGACTTGACACCACCTACTCCACTATGGAATGTTGTGAGTGTTGTGCCACCAATACCATCTTCCACAACAGCAATATATGTTTGATTGCTATGTGTGGCCGTAATCGCACTGACACTTTGAGTGCCATTGTGGTCAACAACTTTCATCGTGAATGTTGTGCTTAATACGTTTGATGCTGCACCATTTTCGATTGTGTATGTAGCACTCTTAGGGAATGTCCAATTTGTACTTGTTTGGCCATTAAACAAGTTTTGGCTGCTATTTGCGAGCGTCCAACCACTTGCACTTGGCAAAGAAAGGTCGTAATAATATGCATTTATAGGCAAACTCAAATTTGTAGAAGTACTAAAGTTTTTAAATTCAAAAGTATATGTACTACCCGATACTGTTTTGTAGTTTGCAGAATCTACGCCATACCAACCAGCGAGTTTGATATACACCAAAACAGTTGTGCCAAATCGTATTTTTTCTATTGTGCCACCGTCTGTCACTGCTTCGTTTGTATGCGCAATTCCGTCCATATCGGTATAGGATACTGTAATAGCATAACCATGATTGTTGAAGCCAACTGTGTATTTATTTTCCACCGATTTGGTCCATGTTGTGCTATTTGCACCTTGAGTATATGTGGTTATGTTGCGGCTAACCGTAGAACTTGCTCCCGCTCTATATACCGCATACAATTTTGTAATGCTATTAAGCTTAGTTTTTTCGCTTGTACTTAATTCGTTAAAGGCTTTGATTGTGTATGACTTGTTGTTTGTGTCGACGTAATTGCCAGCACTTGTTCCAATAACAATATCTGTGCCATTAAGCGTGCAAAGGTATCCCACAAATTGGTGATTATTGTCAATAGTCCATTTAGCTTGTTCAGCCGCGCTTAGTGCCGAATTTATAACCCACTTACCGTTTACGATAATATAAGGGAGAGTGTTTGAAGAATATGACACACTCGAATTATCTTCAAAGATGTAGTATGTATCATTTGCCAAGTACTCAACAGTCGCCGAGTAAGGACTTGACGAATAAGAAGTATTTCCTTGATAAATTGCGTCGCTATATACACTAATACTGCTTTTAGTATAACGAATATACACAAGTCCATATACTGTCATAGATCCACTTACAATATATCCGTTTATAATTTCTGTATCGCTCGAAGCACCCGCACTGCCAGCCATAACATATATTTTGCCAGCACTTGTTTCTGCAATTAGACCATTGCTATCCAATACCTTAGCGCTCACATGGCTTGCAAAGTCGCTAGCCTTTATTTTCTTTCCGGCAAATACTTGTGCCACGTGAAGGACATCGTTGTTACTCCAGTTTTCAACACCCTTATTTGTAAGGATAGCATCATTACTGCTATTTCGTGTAGTCAATGTGACTGTAATATTATAAACAGAAACAATTTCTACATCTAGAGTAGTGTTTGTAGAAAGAGTGATAGTAGTGTTTGTAGGTGTTCCGTCATTATTGCATAGGCTACGCTCACCAGTAGAAGAATTGTAATTAAACACTGTCATGTATTGGTTTGAATTGTCTTTAAAGTGACTAAATGTATACAATGATTCACTTCCCAAAACATTATATTTGCAGATATCACTCCATGGTAGGTCGCCATTTGCATATTCTACGCGAAGTTTGCTTAAATCAATCGTGCTGTCAGATACAACATATAAAGTTGTGCCACTATAAGCATTGAAATATGTACCCACACCACTAAAGTTAAGCACAAATTTTCCATTATCTACTGAAAGATTTAAACTTTGTACAAGGGAGTCGTTTGCATTTATAGACAATCCAACTTTGGAAATAGTCTCAAACTTGAATAGTAAAAGGGTTGAATAACTAACGGCTGTATATATATCATCGCCAATATTAATATTAATTCCTGTATCATCATATAGACTGCTTGACGATGCGTAATAATAATTTGGCATGTCGAGACAATTTCTAAATACATATATTTCTTTTTCAGATTGTTCCCAAATTGCATCATCATAGTTTTGACGACGGGACAATTCATCAAATACCTTACTCAAAACACTTTCAAATGTATTGGTTGCTAGAAGTGTGAAAGTAATGTTTTGTGTAATCGTACCATCGACACCACTGAGTCCTTGTATTGATACAGTTATGTTGTATGTGATTTCCTTAAATGTGAGCCATACAACAGTCTCTTCAGTTATGACTAGGTTTATATCTGACCATTTTGGATAATTAGTACTGCTATTTTTAAAACCTACAAAACTATATATCTTGCTATTTATCGAAACTGGAGTAATTGTAGGTAAAACACTCACACTCTTTCCAGTGACAACTTTGTATATCGCTTGATTCAAATTGCCAGAACTTGCCGTCGATGAGAAAAGAACATAATTAACATTTTTATTATCAGTATTATCACTAAATGTAAAGTATCCTTGTTTTGAATTCTCAACAGTAATAGCAACTTGTTTAGCAGAAGTTATGTATACTTGAATATCCCCTTTTTCGATATATGTAATGCCGTCTTTTTCTACTATCGCACTTTCAATATCCCAATAGCTTTTTACTTGATATTGTGTCGAATTGTATGCAAGAGTATAACTATTTTTGACAAGCATAATATTTTGATAATTTAACTTAAGTGTAAATGTATTCAAAACAATATATTGGTTTAAGTCAAATGTATATCCACCATCAACAATTTCATTTAAAGAATTTGCATAGTTTATTAGTCCGACTATATCAGTAACAGCAAAGTTTTTTGTGAATGTATCAAATTTGTAGGTAGAAATATTATAATTGTTGTTTACATCTTTAATACTAAAACTCAAAGACACTGTTTTGATTTTGTATTTTATGTAGAATGTAGAATAATTTGTATCCAATGTGTAAGAATTTGTATCTTGTTTTGTGGCTGCAGTATTATTATCTACATCATACACTCCATCTATTTCGTAAGCATCATGACATGAAGTACTTACAATATATGGACTATCTCCAAGATAAATTGATACATTTTGTTTTGTCGATTGAAGGTCGATGTTTGCATCTGTATAACCAACAACAACTCCATTTGACATTACAGGTTGTTTGTAATACAAAACAGCCAAACATTTGCCAATATTTACACCAGTATCAGCAGATTTGCCAACTTCAATTGTGCTTGGAGTGAGTTTGACGTGAAGTGTCACAACAGTTGTGTTGTTATTTGAACTTGTAAGAGTTATTGTTCCACTAGTAACACCATCACATGTATAACCGTTTTCGAGATCTATCGCATAAGTAAAGCTATCTCCACGTGTTCCACTTACTTCAACTTCGAAAGATTGTGCAAATGATTCTTTGTTTATGGTCGATAGGTTTTTGGTTGTGCCATCTATCACAACTTTAAAATCAGAAGCACCTGTTATTGTAAGTTTTAATGCCGACAAATTAGTGATATTTTTATCAACATTAAATTTAAGTTTGACTGATGCGTCACCATTAAGGAAGGTCGCTCTAAACTCATAGCTGTTTGTAGTTTGTATTCTATCATTTACATTTATAGGATAGTCAAGAGCATTTTCACCATACATAATCGTGCCCAATTTGCATGCATTATCAGGAGTAAATGTAACAGTGTATTTAAGAGTATTTGTGCTCGAATATACTTGCAAAACATTTTGACTCGTCCTTACAACGACATCAAAATACTCAAGAATGATATTGTATGCAGATCCAGTATACGAAATTTCGACATTGTCGGCATTTTTAATACTCATACTGCCGTCTGCACCCTTCAACCCTTCGTAGCTAAATGTAACAGAATTTTTTACTACATTCATTATAGGTTCGAGATAGATATAGTGGTCAGTATATGCAAAGCTATTTGCAAAATCGCTATCAATTTGGTCTATTTCTATCTCAGTAAAGGTGTTTCCATTGTGACTCCAATTTGTTCCGTCATAATCAAAAACACATGCCAAGGTCGAACCAACACTGCTAGGAGCATTGTTGTATCCCACATATACATTAAATCCGTCAAATTGATAACCCGAAATAGGATTGATTATACTTTTTAAAGAAGTAAATGAAACTTTGTCACTATGAGCAATTATGCTGCTTAGCGAACCAGTAGTATATTTTGACTCATCACCACTTACAAGTAGAATATAACTTTTTGCTTTTACAGGATAGATGTTTGCATTATCGGTGATGTGAATATTGTTTTCACTATCAATAGTATTGTTGTTGCATGTAAATGCATTGCCAAAGTGATAAGCACCGATTGCATCATTACTATTTAGAGTATACACCATACTGCCATCTACAAGTTTGAAATAACATTGACTATTTGAGTAGCCATTTGTAGTCTTACTCAATATATCACTATATGTAAGTGTAGTATTGTAATCTACTTCAAAAGTAGAGTTTATGCTATCATTTAGATTGTATACACTAATTGCTACTTTCTTAACACTTAGATATATTACGATTTCAATATTGTTTGATGCAAACTCATAGTTTACAACATAATTTCCACTATCGTCTACATGATAAGTGTACTTATTTGAAGCGCGTGCCGAATCCAATACAAACTCTGTTTCGCTTCCGCCATTTATTTTATAACATATTTTGCTTATCGCATAGTATGAAGTATTTGGCTTAAATCCAAGAGTGTCTTGAGTCAAATATGTACCTTGAGCAAACTCTATTGAATCTGTTGTGCTAATAGTTAGGGACTTAGGCGATGATACATTTACAAACGGAGTATTGTTTAAGCCCGAATTATTCAAAACTTTTACATTTGCAGATGTTGTGTTTGCAGTATAAATCACATTTATAGTGCAATTTGCAGTAAGAGTGATTTTATACACCCCATTTCCATCTGGCGATAATGTTTGATTTTTTGCACCACCCATAGAATACACTACCGAACTTAGTGTAAATCCAGCATTTGTAGTAAGAGTGAATGCAAATACATCATTTGTGAAATAATCGTACTTTTTATAGCCATTTGCAGACACGCCACCAACGACTATATTTCCACCAATAACGTCAGTTGTGTCACTTCCCACTTTGTATGTCAAATTTGCTTCAACATAGACTGGGTTTGTACCAAATTTACAATATATTGTTGTGTTTGATTTAAAATCAAATTCGCTTAGTGCCAAAACCGAATCTATCGTCGAATAAAAACCTAAAAATCTATTGCCATTTATAGTAGTCAATTCAAACTCAACACTTTGACCACTTGAAGTCACAAAGTTTGCTTTTCCACCAACATTGTTTTCATATGTTTCAAAGGAAATAATAGTGTTCCAGTTTAGGGTATATGAAGTCGTAGTGGTTACAAACTTACCATAACTCAACATGTCTGTAGGAATAACAAAATTTAGAGTGTAAGTATTTATTTCAAATATTGCACTTGCCTTTATCACGCTTGAAGGACACGAATCATCATTAAAGTCGGCAAATATTTCGCTTAAAGATTTAGGATTATCAAATGTAATCACATCTGTTTGGATAGTACTTCCCAAAGCATTTACATAGCTCAATTTCCAACCAGTAAATGTATGTCCTTCTTTAGTCGAATCATCTAAGACAAATTGTGTATCGTTTTTAAGGTCGGTCTTGAGCATATTTGAAGAAGTCTCATCGATTATATTAAATAGTCGAGAGTATATAGTAGTGATGACAAAATCAGAGTAATGTCCAATCGAAAGTCCACCAGCCATTCTACTTAAATCAGTATCTTTTACCTTTGTAATTGTGCTCAATATATCTACTGTACTGCTTGATTGTTTTACATAGTCTTCTACATAAGCATCGCCAACCACCACAAATGCAAGATTGTAACCTTCAAGTCTAAAGTTTGTAACATCGGTACTATTTAGATTGACATAATTTTTATACTTGCCATTTGTACTAACACGATCATTGTTGTCAATCGAAGCTACAAGATATTCTGTACGAGTTTTGTCTACATCTTTAGTGTCTACAATATCGACTTTATATAATTTTTCCCAGTTTGATGTGATAGTTGTGACATCTTCTGTGAAAGGAGTATTGTAGTAGTTCCACGAAACAAAGGTATACTCTGGATTGGTGTCATTATTCAAAACATCGTCAGGAATAACAATTTTGTCTAAATCTATTGTGGAATTGTAAGCGATAGTCTTTACATAATCTGTTCCAAGTGTGGCGTCGTCATAACCAGTAAATACTACTGTTACATTTATAGGCACAACAATCATTGTTATGTCCAAATTGTCCGTTCCTACAGTGTATGTGATTTTATTATCAGAACCAAGTTGTAATACATTTCCACCTATATTTACACCCCATAGTCTCCAGTTTTCGGTCGTATTTAGGGTATATGTTATGGTGATTGTAGAAGTAGGATTTATAGCAAGAGTTTTGTCGTCATCAATAGAAATTTGTTTGCCATCATACTCTGCATCATCAATTGCAACGATGTTTGTATATATTGCACTTAATGTATTATCAAAAGAAACATTGGCATTGTTGCGATAATCAACAAACGAATTAGTTTGTGTAATGTATGCATAGCCTGATACAAATTTAGCATATACTTGAGTCGACTCAGTCAAGTTTGTAATAGTCAAGATTTCGTTGTTTTGACCAGATACAGCAAATACACCGCTAGTTGTGGTTATTTGAGTATCGTCCACAAACCAACCTTCAAAACGTGCGATATATGTTTGTGTTTTTAACTCGTGAGCTGTCAAAGTCACAGATATTTTGCCATCACCAGTAAGTGTCTCGTCACAACGTTTTGTATCGAGATCGCTATCTGTCGTAAAGTATCCATAATCGACATTGCAAGGTGTGTTGTTGTAAGTTGTAACAACATTTAGATTTACACTATTAAGCGAGTAAACAAAAGTCACGTCCATTTCGCTTTTTGTATATTTAAACTTGCCACTAATAGTTATCTTTTCATCACCAAACTTAAATGCTGTCAAACTGCAATTATTTATCGACCTATCCACCACAACCGAAACCACTACTTCTTCTTTGGCACGAGTAGTTGTGTCTGTAATATGGTCAAAAGTAATAGTGATAGTGTCTTCTGATTTAGACTTAGTAATAACATAATCCGAATCAGATTCTACTATATATTGACCGGCATTTTGCATAGTGAACGCACTGTCACTTGTATCACCTAGTCCAAAGTTTAACGTAATTAAAGCCGATTGATACACAGGGAAAATCAACAAATTGTAGTGCGAATCAAATGCACTTGGTGTAATTGTTTCGCCAAAATTAAATACTTTTGTTTTGCCGTTTTCTTTATAGTGATCACCGTAAATATTGTTTTCAGTATAACATACAGCAAAGCCTATAATTTGCTTGCCGTTTTGCGAATAAATAGATTTCGAAGTAGACTCATCTAATAGAGAAACAGTCTCACCCCGTTTAATCTTATAAACATTGTATTTATCAGCAGTAATAGTATTCAACAATTTGTATTGTATCGAATAATAATTTCTGTACACCGCTCTTATAGTTATGTCTTCATAATATTTGTTTGAAGAGTTGTTGTCGCCAAAATTTACAATGCTATTATTGTCGCTTCTTATCCACGAATCAAAGTAAACTATATCATTATCTGTAGATTTTGCAACAACTTCGTCTGGAAGACTACTTATCACTTCTCCCGCAACATACTTAAAAGTTTCTTCATATTTTTGCTCAGTAATTGTAAATGTTATGTACACATATTTTACTGGATACAAGTTTAACAATTTTGTGCTACTATAAGCATTTGCAAGCTCAGTTGTGAGTGCAAAACTAAAACTACTTTGATAACTACAACTAGCATCTGGATTATATGTATAATTTGAAGTTTGTCTTACAAAACCTTTGTATCTATCTTCATCAAACTCACGCGAAACAACATCACCTTCTACTAGCGATATCTCTTCTTTTGTGTTTGAATCAAACTCGCCTTCGCTTGTTAAGTCTTTCCAAATAATAAGTGTATATTTTGCCGTAGTAACTGGTGTAAGCGTAACATTTGATTTTATCTTAAAGCTCTCAGCCCATGACTTCGAATAATTATAACCGCTATCTGTTTGATTAAGACTGATACGATAGTTTTGCGAGCCATATTTCCAACCTACAAGCACATATCCATCGATATTTCCTATTCTTTCATCTGCGCTTGTAAGAAGCGGATTTGTCCTGCTTCCAATTGTGTCGCCATCACCATACTCAACAACAATATTTTCTTTGCCTAGACTGCTTAGGTCATAAGTAAGCTTTAGCACCTTAACATATGTCGTAGTCAAAACTAAGTTTTTCCTAACAACACCTATCTCAATATATCCATCTTTACCGACATAATATTTTGTGCCGTTTTGATCTACAAAACAACTAAAACGATACTCTATTCCATTATCCAAAATACTTTGTCTTGTAGTATCAAATTTAGTGTCATCATTTTTCTCTGGTGTCACACCATAAGAAGTCGAAATTTCGATCGGTGTCCCGTAGACATTATTATGTACATCGGTGTACTTAATAACAACTGTAAGATCATCAGCACCCCACTCAATTTCAAATATTATACTCTCACCACTTGGAGAATCTAGGTCATCTACAGTTATTTCTGTTTCTGGCTCAAATGTTTGTTCTGCATATTTCCACTTTGCAATATAGTGCCCTTCTTTTGTAAATACACTTGACAAAGCGCTTGCCGAAACAAGGGTATAAGTCGAGCCATCATACAAAAGATCACTTGATGTGTAGTTTTTGCCAGTTTCGCTATCTTGATAAATAATTTTGTACACTCTAGTCCATACAGCATACAAATGGAAATCTTCTACTTGTCTTAGTTTTAATTGGTTTTCAAATGTATAAATATCACCTGTGCCATCGGCATTTGTCGACCAACCGGTAATACGATACATTGTTTTTTCAAAACCAGTTTTGTCTTGATTTAATACTTGAAACAACTCTTCATAATCATGTGACTCTTCATACACAGTTTGGTCATCTGCACTTGTGTTTTGATGATAAATTACATTAACTGTTTTCTTTGTCCAAACGGCATAAAATCCGCTAGGCGTCGAATCAGTAATAGTTAGTTTTTCACCATAAGCATACTTTCTTTCACCTATAAGCCAAGCACTAATATAACTTGAATAGTTTGTGTTTGATGTAAAATCATCAAACAGAGTTCCATCAATGTCGCCGACAGTGATTTCATCGCCTGTAGTCGCAACAATTGTTTGTTTGGAGATTCCCGCAACTTGTGAATAATAAGTAAATGTGCGAAGTTGGATCACTTCAAGTCTAAAACTTAAAGTAGAGTTGTTGGACAAAATATCCGACGTTATTGTAATAGATGAGCCCAACTCATAACTATTTTTTCCTAAATACCACTTTAATGCACGATAACTTACTCCGTTGTGGCTCAAAATACTTTGAACGTCACTTAGACTAGGCAAGTTTAAGGTATCTCCAAGTTGGACTTTTACATCTTCAAATCCATTTTCCAATACACCTTCGTTGTTGTCAGCATACACAGTATAAAATTTTGTAGGATATGTACCCTTCTCAACAATTGGCATAAGCAAAATGTCTGAAGTTATGGTGTACATTTCTTGAGTGCCAGTTAAATCAAATTGTTTTTCACTATCGACTATTTGCCACATATTGTTGTACACATATCCGACATTAGTCTTAATGCTTGTTATGTATTTTTTCACAATCGAAATAAGGTCAATTTTACTTCCCGACACATACGACAAAACAGTGTTATTTTTCCCTGAATAACTAAATGTGTCGTCATTATCTGCAAACCCTACATGATAGAGTGTGGCATATACAGCATAAAAATCTATACTCAATACCCCATCATTTTCATTAAACAAAGCTTTTGTCTCAGCTTCGGTTTTGCCTAGTTGTGACATAAGTCCAGAAATTGTCATAGTAAGACTTGTACCTACTACACCCACTTCGGTTCCGTCTAAAAGCGTCCACTTCGAAAGAGCCTCATTTTCTTGTTCAAACTCTTCATCAATACTTTGGTCTGGTAATGTAAAACTAGTATTGTAAGAGAGATTTTGAGTGTATGTTGTATCTTCGTCACTTGATTTGTGATAGATTATGTTTACTTGTTTTTGAGTGTATGTGGTCACAAGCGAAATACTTAAAGTCACAACAATCTCATCTGTTTCTACTTCTTGTTCGTTTAAAGTCCATGAACCATTTTCAAAACCAAACACTTCTGGAATTGTAAGGTCAATTGCTTCTATCTCATTAAGCGATGTCCCGTACTTAATCGAATTGTAAGTTCGTGTATTTTCAACAGTGTTTTTAATTGGATCAACAATTATTAAAGAGACATTAAATGTTTGGATTTTAGTGTGCAATGTAATGGTCATATCCGACTCTATTGATTGATAACATTTTGTAATATCAGGGATTTGACCATCTACTCCGCTTATCTCCCAATAATCATAAGTCAAACCTTCTGGCAAGGATATTTGTGCCATAATGTTGTTTGACGCAACAAATCCACCAGTGTTTCCGACAAGAGTGCCATGGGCGACATCGCTCACAACAATAGACTCAAATCCTTCAAGACTATCACCATCAGCATCAACAACATTTACAGTGACTGTATATAGTTTGACAGAATATTTGATATATATAGAAAGACTTGACGATTTGGCAGGGTCAAACAAATTTTGTTCTGTTTGGTCATCACCTTCACCCGTCAAATATTTTGAGTAAACAGTAAGTTCTGTATCTACCGCTAGCACAACATCGCCACCAGCCCTTAGTGAAAAACCATCTAGCGAATAACCTTTAGGAATGGAGATATTAGTTGCGTTGTCACCAAACTCAATTGTATTTCCAAGCAAAACACTTCCGACATTACCCGAATAATCAGCATATGTCATTTTGATTTGTCTTAGTAGCGACCCACGCAAACCTTCAGTCGTTGTGTTGTAGATGTTTAGGGTATAAACTATAGGTGTCCAAGATGCATACAAAGTAGTATCTTCACCAAATGATACGGTATTTCTTCCTACATAACGTGTTTTTGGACTGTATTCTTCTAGTCCGTCTTCGGTAAATCTATTTTCCGCAGTGACCCAACCATTAAATGTGTGATAAGGTCGTGTTGGATTTGGAGTCGACGGTATAGTAATCGTATTGCCAGTTATGGTATAAATAGTTTGTGGAACATCTCCTTCTACATCGTCATAACCTTTATCAAAAGTAACAGTTATTTGAGTTTTCCAAAGCGCTTTAATGACAAAATCATATGCGCCGTCATCTACTTTATTGTTACGTTTTGTGCTATATTTACATATGTCTTGAGTTGCTGTTGAGGCTGAAAGAACTTTGCCGTCATTGTATTGATATACTTTGCCGTCAGGTCCGACCACTGCCCAACCACACAACAAATACACCACACCATCTTTAGTGTATTTTGCATTTGATTGGCCATCACTGTCTAATGAGTTGTATACAGTGTGCGACTCCCATTTGCCAGTTGCGTCTTGATAATTGTATCTCACAATAGGGTCTGGATTTTGCAAACGCATATTGTTTAGATAATCACTAAACTCGATATTTTGTGGATTGGCATCAATGCAGACCAATTTGTCATTGCTAAGCGTGTTTATAGAAAAATCATATTTAATATGATACTCGTTTGGACTCCAATGTGGATACAAAACAATTTGACGTGTTGTGCCAAAATACAAAGTGTCATCAGCTATCATCGAAGCATCTGTTACAAAACGATAGTATGTCGAAGTATCATATACAGTCGAAGCACTTTTAGTTAATGACCAACCATCAAAATAATATCCGTCACGTTTGATGCCTGACATAACATCTCTTAGTTTGCCACTTGTATTTGCACTAACTGGTTGGGTGTCATATGTCTTACCATTATAGACGTATTTTATATGATAAAATTGTTCCCAATTTGCGTACAACACATAAGTTTTTACACCCTTTCGCAAAAATTCAAAACCAGCATCATCATTTGTGTAATATCTGTCAAAATCTTCTGGATTAAATATCGTTTCATCGTTGTACTCGACTCCGCCATTTTTGCCTGTAAACCAACCCAAAAATTTATGCGAAACCACCGATGTGTCAGAAGCATCATATACATTGCCATCTAATAAATCATTTGAATACACACCGCCATCAACTAGACGCATTTTAATTTTGTAATAATAACCCGTTTTGGCTTGGAAATAGTCAGAATTTAAAATGCTGCCATTTTTGTCGCCTACCATTATTGATGAGTCGACAATTTGATAAATACTGCCTTGACGCGAGTCTTTATTCAGACAAAACAACACGTCAAACTCCACAACTTGCCATTTTGCATACAACACAATAGGTGCGTTGTTGTCGATATTATATATAGGGGACAAGTCTGAGTTTGAAAGTTGGTTTAGACCCATATACACTTGATCAAAGTTTATTGGAAGAGTAAACTCTTTATCCAAATACCAGCCGACAAATGTATAATATCCTTTATCATTTACTGGAGATGCTGGACTCTCCATTTTATAAGAATATTTGTACTCTTGTGAAGAATACAACTTTTGATTTTCGTCATTATATTTTATATCGCCCTTTGCATCAACAACAATATCTGCATTGTCGCTAAGGTCTTGGATAAAATATGTTACAGTGTATTGGTTTGGCTCCCACATAGCATACAAACTTACGTTTGAGGCCGGCATTAAAAAGTCGCCACCACCACTACACAAAACGCTTGTCGAATTTGGAGTTGTGGACCAACCCATAAAAGTATAACCTTCTTTCATATCTATCAAAGAAGTTGTTTCGCCATTTATAACAATCTCTTCACTGCCATCTGGCGTCCATACATGATCGCCAATATGTTGGGTTTGAGCCAAGTAAATGTTTGAATACAATATACCAGCAACATAACAATTGTATGTAAGAGAATAATCAATCGCTTCGTATTTAGCGTAGAGTTCCATATCATTTGAAATAGCCTCATTGTATTGGAAGGACTCAGTGCATGCTTGGTCGGTATACCAACCAACAAATACATATCCTTCTTTTTCAGGCTTTTTGAGTGCTGGGACACTCGAATTTTTCTTGATTTGGATTGTATCATATAGGGCATCATCACTTATCAAGTGCAACGAAACTCTTGGATAAAAGTTGATGTACAATAATGTCGACACCAAGATTAGAAGAATCAATATTGAAATAAGAATTAAATTAACCAACAATTTTCTACGTTTACTCATGATTTTCTCCCATTTATATATATAAATATATATAAAAGTACAATATTTGTCAACTTAAAATACATGGTGTGAAACATCATTTTATTTATTTTTAACTTATCAAAACTCACGCAAAATTGTTTTAAAACTTATCTTGTATTTTTATATCCAACACTATTTCACAATTATCTAAATATTGCTCTTCATTTGAAAGGTTCTCAAGATATTCTTTCCACTCTTTATTTTTACGTTTTGTAAAGAGTGTCGAGTATTCTAAAATATCGACATTATTTTCTTTGCTCTTTTCCAAAATACTCTCCGCCCCTGATGTGAGTTTTTCTTTTATCATATCCTTAATTGTTTTGCCTATATGTGTTTTTGCATTGTCGACTTGCTCAATGCTTGTCATATCTTCACACACTTCATATAGTGACACAACCATGCTTATTTGACACTTGATTGTTGGTTTGCCATTTTCAAAACTATACTTATTTTTGCTCTTTATTTTCACGATATCTATGCCGACATTTGCCTTATTTTTATCTTCATCTTCGACATCTTCAATTAGCATATATGTAGAGCGCAATGTATGATTGTATATCTCATAAAACATTGTTTCGTCTTTATTTATTTCACAAACCCTAATCCCTTTTTTGAGAATTGCTAATGTATCTGTTCCTTTTATTTTCTCTTCGGAATTGCTTCCGCCTTCTCCACCACTCGAATCACTTGAACCGCCAGATTGTTCACTTTCACCGCCACCACTAGACTGGCCTTGACCACCTTCGCCACTCGACTGCTCTTTATCTTCGGGTTTTTCTATCTCAAATACATTTAGATATGTCACTCCACTTTCACCAAAATACATTTTATATATGTCATCAATATTGCTTCCAACACCCATAGTCGAATGGTTTTCTTTTTGCACCAGATTTGAAAGCAACACCGTCGACAAAGCCTTTTCATTAAGTGCTGTTTGAAGCATTTTCTTTGCTCCATCTTTACAATTTACAAGATAAGCCCGTTTTGTAATATTGTATTGACGTACAAAAAAATCTATTGTTTTCGTAATATCTTCTTCCAAAACCTTATCGTCCACAACAATAAAATCACAATGAGCCAATCCGACTTTCTTTCCGATATTATAGGCCAACTGATTAAATGCTTCGCCAACCGTCTTGCCCTTAGTCGAAACTAAATACAGATTACTACCAGGGTCGCTCGTATTTGACGGCACAACCATAAGTCCACTTACTTCATATTGGTCTTCCTTTTTATCGATTCCGACCGCTGTTATAATGGCGCGAGTATCTGACTCCGCTTCCAAATAAAATGCCTTTGGAAAAAACAACACGGCGAGCAATATAAAAACAATCCACGTTTTGCTCTTAGTTAGTTTTTTAAAAAAATGTTTCATCTTGCCACCTTCCTTTTATTGTGAGTAGCATAGATATTGTTTTTAGACTTACAAACAAATGATGCAATATACAAAAGCACTATAGGAAGTGTCTGAACAACAACAGATGTGATATAAAAATATGGAGAAATCACTATCTCTACACCTTTTGCAAGGCTAAAATATAGACCATACATTCCACCCACTAAAAAAGCCATTATAATAATGTTGTAACAAAATTCATTTTTGACAGTAAAAATGTTTTTTAGCATATTTTTGGCACACAACATCATGAGTAGTATCTGAACAATAAGTGTAACTGTCCAAATGATAATATTTACCCATTCAAGCCTACCATCATCAAGTGGTACTTGCGATTGCATAGGCACATCACTCACAGCAAGCGGCTGCATTACGCCTACATCTCCAAAAACTCCCACAAACACAATATGGAAAAGAACAACTACTGCATTTGCAATAAAAACATATTTATATATTTTCCTTACGGGCTTGTCTTCATATTTTATATTACCAGCATACAACAAAAGTATCAGATAATCGCCATAACTAAAATTTGTGATTATTGTAGCTTTACCAATAGGTAAAAAACCGTCTTGCAAAAACGGTAAGAAATTGTCAAAATCCACCCTACCTATTGACACAAATATAGAAGTAACAGTGCCAATAATGATAATCACAAAACACATCTCAATAGTCCGAGAAAAAGATTTTAACCCACGATTTAATACAAACCAACCCAAAACCAAAATCGGAATTATAAAATAATACCAATCTAATTTATCATACAAAAGCACAAAGAAAAAATTATGGCACTCTTTCATTGTAAGTAGACATTTTGACAGAAAGTATGCAAATAATGTCACAAACACTATCTTACTTACCAATTTCCCATATGTTTTCTCCATTATTTCCTTAAATGTTTTGTCTGGGTTTTTCTTCAAAGATGACAATGTCAATACTACAAATACAAATTCAATCATAAATGATAGGATTACGCTAAGATAGGCATTGTTGCTTGCATATCTTGCCACCAGTGCCGGATATATTAGAAGTTTGAGTGACAAGATGGAAACAAACATCGCTATTCCTACTTGACGTTCGGTCGCTTTTACCATTATTTTTGTCTCCTTACATTTTTATTTTTGATACTCTTTGGTCGTGTTTTCATATGCATGATATTGCTCTTGAAAAATGCATCTTTATAATCAGAACTTACCCTTGGCGCAAAAGGTGCAAAATATGCCACACCATAATTATCAAAATCATTTAGATAAAATATCAAATACAATGTAAAAAGTATCATTCCGTAAAAGCCCAGCATTCCACCAGCAAAGGTATAGACTATTCTAAGTAAACTCAAAACGCTTATTTGCTCAGGAATAGTGTAAAGAGTAATGCCACTAAGCGCTACTATCATAACTGCAGGTGGAGAAATAAGCCCCGCCTTTACAGCTGTATCGCCCAAAATCAGCGCCCCAACTATCGACATTGCCATGCCAAGGTATTTGGGCATACGAAGACTAGCTTCGTACAATATTTCAAACAACACCAGCACAAACAGTATCTCAGCGAAAGGCGACAAAGGTATTCCTTGTGTCGAATTTATCACAGTAATAAGAAAAGTGAGCGGTATGACCTTATAATGATACAATTGGACAGATATATATAGTCCCGGAAGCATAAGTGTAGTAAAAATACTAAAAAGCCTTAACCACCTAAGTAGTGTAGCTCGAAGTCCAGAGTTGTAGTAGTCTTCACTTTTCTGAATGTCTTCAAAAAGCATGTACGGAAGAGTCAAAACCATTGGCGAACCATCTACAATCACACAAAGTCGCCCTTCCAATAATTTTGCTGACACAATATCTGGTTTTTCAGCATTTCCAATTTGCTTAAAAAAACTTTCTGGGTGTTCTTCCAAAAACGAAGATATGTAATACGAATCAATAATTCCGTCTATATCAATACGTTTGATTCTGTCTTTGACTTTTTTGACCATTTTAAGGTCGCAAATATCATCAAGATACATAATGACAACATTTGTTTTTGTATATCGCCCAACAACAATTTTTTCAGACTTTAGATGCGATGTCGCAAGTATTTTGGATATAAGTGCCATGTTTGTCTTATAACTCTCCACAAAGCCAACTCTTGGGCCTTGCAATACAGTGCTTGTGGGCGGTTCTTCTACACTTCGTGACGGAAAACTATCGGCTGACACTAGCAAAAACTTTTCATTACCGGCAAAAAATAAAGCACATTTGCCTTGCATTATTTCGTCTATACCTTTATCAATATCAAACTCTACAGCGACTTCACCCGCACTTAATATTTTATCCTTAACATTTTCTAAAGTCGCTTCCAGTTCACTATCTTGTAAAGGCTTAATCACACTTTCAGCAATATACTTTTCATCACTAGCGCCTTGCAAATAATAGAGATAAATTATTGAACTATCTTTTTCAATTATTCTTTCCACAAAAGCCCCCACGCCTTCAAATCTCTCTTTGATATGTTTTACATTTGCAATTTCTTTTTCTTGTAATCGATTCATTTAATTATCACCATTTTTTTGTTTAGTTTGTGCAAATCATTTTGTATAATGCAAGCACAAATTTATTTTGTTTATAAGTGCAAAAAGCATGGTTTGATTACTGCAACAAAAAAAAGTGGCAAAGTGCCACTTTTTGTCAAAAAGTCAAATTAAATTGTCATAAATAGATTAAATTTTGTCACTATATATTATTCAAAACAATTTGAATGTCATAACTATGATACTCATATGTTTTTACATCAAATGACGAAGTTTCGCTATTATACACATTGCTTGTATCTTCGCCTGACTCTATAAATGTAAGACTTATTTCATATTGTGTATCTGTCAACCCATTATTCAAGTCATTTTCAAGATAAGATTTAATTTTTTGAATTATTTGTTCTTGAGTATCAGCATCAAAGTCAATCCCGACAACATTAATTAAAAACTCATCTTGGAACGTAATGTCATCATCAAAATTTTCCATGCCTTTTACATACTCGACAAATTTGTTGTATCTATTGCTAGAATCATTAATATTTGTACTATCGACATCTAATATATTTGTCTGACAACCTATATAGAAGACATAACCCCGTTTAGTACTTAATTTATACAAACCACTTACATAAGAGTATGTTATCCCCAATAAGCCAGTCGCATAATCTTTTTCATATTTACAATCATAGGTGCCGTCAAATTTACCAGTCGTCTTGTTGTACGACTCAACTTCGACAGTCGAGCCATCAGCATTAATTAGTGAAGGTAATCCATTACTATTTTGAGCAATAATCCAACCGCTATTTTCAATACCTATAAACGTATTGTTTCCACGTGCTGTTTGAAGCAATGTAGTAAGATTGTTTGCAAAACTATTAAAATATGTTTCGTCTATCACTATTTCAAGCTTACCAATATCATTACAATAAATATAGTCAAGTATTCCTTCCATGTCGTCATTGCTGTCGATTACTCTCGAATACGCTTTACCTTTATGTACGATACTATTTTGCGTGTAAAAACCATACATGGTGTTTGCCGGTATTATACTATTACTTATCTTTGCACGATTTGCAAATGGAGTATGAGTCCCTTCAATATACTTATCACTTACAAGAAAATAATGGTGACAGTTGTACTCGTATGCCTTTTCAATAATTACTGGCTCACGATAATAATCGTCATTGTATTGCCCGACTGTATAGACAATATTTCCGTCATCATCGGTCATAATCTTGCTTTGTTGGATCTCCGTCCAAGTAATATCGACAACATACCATTTATTACTAATTTTTACTTTATTCCACGCATGTCCACCGCCACTTACAGTACCCATAACACGAAGACAATCGATGCCTTCCATATTGCAAAGTAGCGAATATGCCTTGCTTATGCCGTCACACACAACTACATGGTTTTTATCCATAAACATGCCTTCAAGATAATAACAACTATTGTCAGTGCTAGCACTATTATAATAACCATTGTAGTCATATTGACAAGTATTTGCCACCCAATCAAATATACTAAGTGCTTTTTCATAATCAGTCATTTCGTTACAAACTATCTCGCGCAAAACTTTTTTAGCATTGTTGTAGATTATATATGCCCGACTTGTCGTGTTTGTAAACAATGGTGTAACATTGTTTTCTACCGCCCAATAAAGTTCTTCACTGGTATTGCACACAGCGGTAAGTACACATTTGTCGCTCGCAAAATCATCGTATGAGTCATTACGTGTTGTGTAGTCGACGGTCTCATAATAAGGTTTTTCGAGAGCAAATTGTTCAATAGAAACAGCACTATTTCCCACATATCCATCATCGCTTGCAGTCATCGTCGGTTCGTTGTTTGCAAAAGATTCACTTAATGTTACTACAACATTTGAAGACGTGCCCGATTGTTTGATTTTTAATGTCGGAATAGAGAAATTATATGTTTCGTAGTAAGACCAATAACTATAACAGTTTGTGCTATTATATAGCCCGTCAACACCCATAATATACAATTGATATTTATAAGCACTGGCGTCCTTGTAAGATCTAGTAGTCTCATCGTATTTTTGATAAGTAATTACACTAGTATTAAAATAATCATTTCTATGGTTGTTGTAAAAATCCGACGCAACCATAAATTTGATTTCTGTTTGTCTTGTAATGTATGCATAATAATATATATTTTGAAGTTCTTCGTAGTCTTCTATGTATTTATCATACACCCCGCCATCAAAAACATACACTTCAGAGTACACACCAAAATTTAGCGGATTGTGATAATAAACATCGCTCACATATAGATTGTCGTCGCCTTCATAAACACTCGAAACGGAAATTGCAAGAACTTCATTCCCTTTCAAATATTCTTCAACACTAAAATATGGTTGAACTACGTAAAACGAACGAATTTTGTCTGTATTGTCGGTGCTTTCGGTATAATTATTGCAAAATATTTGAACAATATATTTTTCTGCAGTCAGACCATTTTTCTTGGTTTCTGACCACCAGATATCACCTGTTTGTGCCAAATAACTAATATCATTTGGAGCATAACTACTATCTCTAACAATACTTATTTCGCTAGTGTCATAACCTGTCGAAGGGTTTTCTCCGACTCTTATTGTTACTACATTACTAAAACGACTATCTTTATAATCATCTCCGCCAATACATTTTGCTTTTATATTGTAGAGTCCATCACTTATTATGTCGTCGCTATAACAATATGAATATGTATTTTTGCCCGTTTCTTCAACAGTGTACACAACAGCATTATTTACATAAACTTCGTATCCCGAAGCCTTTGAATTGCTGTACCAAGTAATTGTTTCCGCATCTCTGTCGTCCAACAAAACAGGCGGGCTCAATGAGAGTTTGACACCAAAAGAACAAGCAGAAAGCAACATAGCTCCCACCAAAACCAACACTATGGTTCTAAACAATCTTGTCCTTTTAGTTTTTCCCAACTCTATCTCTCCAAACAACTATTCTTCACAATTTACATGATGCATTTTATATGAATACGGCAAAAGGTCGCTTATACTCACAACTTGCGTCCCTTCGTCGCCCTTAATTATCACCTTAACATTTGGTGCATATTTACTTAAAAATTGTCTGCATTGGCCACAAGGTGAAAGTATTTGACACTTACCATCAAATAGCCCAACTGACACAATAGCTTCAAAGTCACTTTCGCCTTCAGTAAGTGCAGTGCCTACAGCATTTTGCTCAGCGCAAACGCAGTTCATGCCGTCCATATACATATTTATTCCAAAATACTTTTTTTGAGAACTGGCAAGCACACAACACCCGACAGTGTGGCGGTCATTGTCGCCACGTTCGAGTATTTTTTTTGTTGCTAGTCCAATAAGTTCTTCATACTTTTTATCCATATTACACCTCAATACTTTGACCGTCGTGGTTTACACCATTCTTCATGTTTGTAGACCAAGTCTTTGGAGCACTTTCCCATGCGCCGCCGTCTACACCAATAATGTCTTTATTTGCCTCAACTGCATCAATAGTAATAACTATTTGCCCTGTCTTGCCACCAAACTCATTTGGTATTTTTTCAAAATCAAAACTTAGTGTGTTAAACAACTCTACAGATGCATTGTAGTTTAGTTTGCCATAATAATAGTAGTAGTTGTCCCAAACATAATCATCAGCTTCTTCGTCTTTGTTGTAAGTATGCCAAAATCCTTCGACTGGATTTGGCACAACCATGCCATTATACTCCTTGCCTTCGACAATAAGTGTAACTTTAAACCTTATATAAATAGGAGTTTGGTCAGTCGCATCAGCACTATCACCACCAAAATTGTTTGCATTACGAGCCTTACAAACTACGTCGTACTTGTCGCCTGGAGAAATTCGGTTGTCTGGTTTGTATATATCTCCCACAACACCTTCTATCTCTTCTGGGACGTTCATAGAAATACGAATTGTGCTTCCCGACTCAATATCAGTTTTCCCTTGTAAGAAATACCAAACTGCAAATCCTGCAAGCCCGACAAGTAAAAGGATAAGCAATATTATTACCCACTTTCCGCCCCTCTTTTTCTTGTTTTGGTTTTGATTTAATTGTTGACCGAGTTTACGTAACTGCTCGTCACGATTTCCACTGCTTTGATTGTTGTTTGGAGTATAACCACTCCCGCTTGGTGTATATCCGCTCCCATTTGGGGTATATCCACCACTACTACCTGTATTGTTTGACGAAGAAAAACTTCCACCCGATGTGGATTGGCTGTTTTGATTATATTGATTTTGATTGTATCTATTTGGGTCGTATGGATTGTTTGGATTATAATCAGCCATGTTTTTCCCCCTTTATATATTCTATTCTTCTGTCCAAACACTATTTAGTGGGTCACCTAATGGGTCGGTGACATTTTCAGTTTGGATTGCATCAACAGTAAAATACAATTGAATTTGTTTTTCAGCGAAATCGTTTGTAATTGTACGACTAAGTTCGACATAACCATCTTCTATAAAGGTATATGCTTTACCTGGTTGGGCTTGTAATGAAATCTTATCTTGATAAGTAAGCACAAACCACTCACCATCTGCCTTGCCCGATTTACTAAAATTAACCTTTGTCCATGTATAACCATAATTTGAAGTGTCTGATACGTCACGAAGATTGTATGATATATATTTGCTACTATCCCAAACAATAGGGTCGGTTCCGTTTTCATAAACATTATCAAATTTAATTATCAATCTTGCTCTAACAAATGCTGGCGATGTTTCATCTGCCATACGGAATCCCAAATTTACGTTTACTTTTGAGCCCGGGAGCAAATTGTCGCCATTGTTTACTTCGACCTCGTCACGAATTTGTGAAATTTGTGAGTCGACCATAACAACAATCGGTTTTGAAAATATAACGCCAATAGTCTTAGATGTGGATTTTATATACCATGCAAATGTAAAAGACAACACAAAAAGAAGAGCAACAAGCATTGCCGAAACTATATAAAATATTGTAAATTTGCTCAACTTAGATTGTTTCACGTTTTTCTCCTTTATTTGTACGTATCTTTTACACTATTATAGTAAGTCTTGAAAGCACTTGGGGTATTGTCATTCCACCATACTTCAGTATCAGCTTCGACAGCATGATATTGCGCTTGGATAGCATAAACAGTAAACCTAATAGTAACATTATCGCCAGCATCGTTATTTGTAAAATCATTACTTGTCCTAAAACCAGTATTAAATACTACCGAACAATTTGTGCTATCTTGATTTATATCCTTAACAATTCCTAGATAATAATATTCGTTGTTGTCAGCGCCGCCAACTGCCCACTTTGTAGTGTCATATATAGGAACAATTTTGTCGCTAAAATTTGCATTAGCACTATCAGCAATACTGGCTTCAACTTTGACTTTTATAAAAATCTCACGTGAATTTCCGACATTTTTTATTGTTGTAGTCAGAGCGTCACTCTTATACTCTTTTGATGGCTCCAAAATGCCAAGATTTAACGAAGTAGTAACATCAGTATCAAGAGTCGCTATAGTAATATTTCCACTATCGCCAGTCACAACGTCGCCAAACAAAGAGTATGTAACCGACACAAAACAGGTCACAATACACACAATTATTATACAAAACATTATAAGCAATGATATTGACTTTTTGTTTGGCTTTGTGTTCATATCTTCTCCTTATTATTTTTTACGGCATTACAAACCAATTACTTGGGACACTAGCCCATGGATACTTGGTCGTTTCTCCTGACGAGTAGGCGTTTCCCGAATACAATACACACTCGGCTTGTATTTGGATTATCACACCTTTATTTGCATAATCTGACAAAGGTGTAATGCTATTTATAACAGACACCAATGTCCCCGCATCAAGCGCCTTATTGTAGTACAAATAGCCTGCCCACACTCCATCTAGTTTTTCGTGTGATATAAAGTCACTATTTATACTTACACTTACATCATCACTTGTAAGCACTTTTTCATTGTCCAAATCTTTAATAGCATAATACACACGTATAAGTTCTTGCGCAGTGCCAGTATTTTTAACTTTGTGATTAACAGCAGTGGCAGTGTTTGCCGCTCCCAACACAACATTTGAATAATATTGTTGTGAAATTTGAGTACCTTCTACAAGTGTAAGATTATGGAATCGAACAGTCGAAAAAAGACCATCAACATATTCTGAATAAGCATAAATAACAAAATTAGCAGTTGTGTCGTGCAAATTTGAAGGTGTAGTAAATGTATTTGTAATTTGCATCGTTTGACCATTTGTCATTTCATCTCTAGTATACCAAATAAGCGCACTGTTAGACATTTGGGTCTCAGAGTACAAATACAATCCCTTCAAACGATCCAACGACAAACCACCCGCCACATCAAGCATTTCCATTACCCCTGAAATAGTATAAGTGGTATTAGGTTTAAGATTTTCCAATATCCAAGCATTAGTGTAAAACTCAGCCGCATATCTATTTACTGTACACGAATTTGCATTTGTGTCTACATCATAAATATAGTTGTTACTCAATGAGTTGAAATGTATATCATTAACGTCAATAATATTTACTTTCTCTACAAGTGTAAGATTATGGAATCGAACGGTAGAACACTCACTACCATTCTTAAATTCTGAATATGCATATATATAATAATTGGCAGTTGTGTCATGCAAATTTGAAGGTGTAGTAAATGTATTTGCAACTTGCACTGTTTGACCATTTGTCATCGTATTTGTGATATATCCTAGATATACACTAGTCGAAGACGATGTAGATGAATACAAATACAAACCTTTAAGTGTTTCTGTTGGGCTATCTATTGCATTTAGCATTTCCATTACACATGAGAATGTATATGTCGTGTTTGGTTTGAGATTTTCCAATATCCAAGCATTAGTAAACAATTGTGCTCCGTACCAATTTACCGTACACGAATTTGCATTTGTGTCTACATCGTAGATGAAGTTTTGACTCAACGAGTAAGAATATATATCGTTAAGGTCAAAAATATTTGTTTTGTTGGTCACAATTTCATTCTCTCCATCTAGCACTGTGACTCCTGCACGAGCAATAGTAGTGTCAGAAGGATTTCCAGAAATTGAGTTTTCTTTTGAGAGCCAAGTAGCTGTCGGCAAAACAAGAATGGTGCCTGAAAGTAGCATCAAAGAAAGACAAATACATATTGAAACTATAAAAAATTTTGTTTTTCTTTCCATTTTTCTCATAATACTTAATAAATATTACAATTTTTTAATGTTTTTGTAAAGCAAATAAACACTGTCTGGACAAATATATTATATAAAATATAATATAAGATCGCGACTATGCGCCCTTAGTATTTTGTGCAAAACAAAAAGAAAAACACATCGAATGATGTGTTTTTGTATTATTCGACTGTGCGTTCTACTTCGCTAGGATAAGCAAGTGCGACTGCACCCGGACCCACGTGAGCGCCAATAATCGGTCCCATGATACGGATTTCTGGTGTCCAGCCGTATTCGTCGGTTATCATTTTTTGAAGTACTTTGGCTTCGTTTTCTGCATTTGTATGAACAATAATAGGATAGAAAAATTCTTTACTAGGTGGGAAATTATTAATTCCGTCTACTATAGAGCGGAAGGCTTTCTTTTGTCCCATTTCCTTTCTCACAATTTCCAATTTGCCACCTTTTGTAAATTCGATAATTGGCTTTATAGAAAGCATACTACCTATTGCCGCAGAAACACCACTTATCCTGCCACCACGTTTGAGATACATAAGGTCGCTCACAACGATAAAGTGTTGGATTTTGTTTTTGAGTGCATTGAGTTTTTCGACCGCTTGGTCTCTGTCCACTCCTTCGTCACGAAGTTTGCATGCGTATCGCACAAGCATTTGCTCGCCGACAGTAGTTGTGTTGCTATTTACAGCGACATAATCGATGTCTGGGTATTTTTCCTTAACTTCAGCGATGGCTCTATTTGCATTGTCGATAGTAGGGCTTAGTCCAGCACTTTGAGTAACATGCAAAAGTTTTTTAACACCTTTTTTAGCCATATCTTCAAAAAGGTCGATATGTGCTTGGAGATTTAGAATTGTTGTTTTTGCAACAGCTCCTTTTTTGAGATGTTCGTAGTAGTCGACATACTCTTCGTATGACTTAAAGTCATCAAGGTGTTCCGTAAGGCTTTCTCCTTCTTCAAGGGTATATGAAAGTTTGCCGCGTGCGACACCAAGCGTCTCGTATTCCTTTTCATATAAATCACAGTTTGAGTCAGTAGTTATTTGCCACTTTTCCATATATTACTCCTTTATTTTCTTTGGTTTTTTAATTTGAATTTTGGGTTCACTTCGCACAATTTCGTTGTATTGAAGATAATCCACCAACCATTTTCGGGTTTTTTCTTCGTTGTGTGGGATTAGCCACGACGAAACGAAAAATGCAAGCGCCATAGAGACAAACGAAGGTATCATTGTTCCAAAACAACCGACGCCTACCGCAACTATGACCGAGCAATTGCTTGTAATTTCACGGACAAACAGTGCCGTATTTGATATGCCAAGTATGCGGGACTTGGTGATGAGACGTTGGAACATAAACAAACATATCGAAGAGTATGCAAAACCGATAATGCCAAACACAACATATCCGACCCATACTGGGATATCGAATATGATTGGGATTAGAGCCACACCACAAACAATACAAGACACTACGACAATTGGCATAAGGTCTTTTTTCTCATTGAGTTTGCCAAAGAAAAAACTACCGAGCCCAAATGCACCATTGTAGATGGCACTAAATATGCCAGCTATCGCATACGAACCGTTTTTTACAAACAAGTGGATATTGTAGCATGTTGTGAGTCCATCAACAAAACAATACACAAAATATGTAAGGCCATACATTACAAGTATTTTGAGCGCAAGGCTTTTGCCGATAGATTTGCGATTTTCGTCCGACTTAAATGCGAGTTCGGCATTTGAAACAGCATCATGATTAAATGTTTTGTCGTTTTTGCTTTTGTAATAGTAAATTACAAGCGGAATGCACGAAATAATATATATGCAAACCGAAATAACCACAACTATACGTTTGTCAATATCAAGCAAGAATCCACCAACAAGTGTAGCGATTAGTATCCCCGCTTGTTCGACCAGTCTTGTAAAACCAAGGCCAGTACTCTCTTCTTTTGCTTCGTTTGACGAATAGTTTAGAATAATTTCAAGTGGCACACGTTTGCAACAATCACTAATTCCGTAAAAGAATATTGTGCCGATGACACCCACCCAAAGATTTGTGTCGATTATGAATATAAATATCGAATAAAGTATGAGCGGAATGACACGAATAAGCAAAACAAGTTGGGGCTTACTACACATTGGCTTGTGAAGCAACAATGTAGTCACTGAGCGAATAATGTATTGGATTGCAAAGGACACTCCAGCCAGTATCATAGACCCTGTAGCTTCAAAGATAATGAGTGGGACAAAAGCACTAACCAGATTTGTCGCAATATTTGCAAGTAATTTGTGAAAATTTAAAAGTTTTAACTGCACAATGTCCCTCCATATTTTTATATATGATTATACATAAAATAAAAAATAAGACAAAAGGATTTTTGTGTTTTTTGAAAAATGAACAAAAAAAAGAGAGGCGGGAAAGAGCCTCTCTCTACCTGATATATGTGTATGTATAAAAGGTAGAATGAAAAATGGAAAAACATTTTATTATCTAAAATGCACTATTATGTTAGCACCAAAATAGTTATTTGTCAATACCTAAATCGTAAAAATTTTGTCGAAAAATTAAATATTTTTTAATAACTTTTTAATAACCCCCATATCATTGATAGAAACCTTTATTCCACGTGCCATAACGACGACAATACATTTGTCGATGTTTGTATTTTTTTGCATTGTTTTTGTATCAGCATTTGGTGTCAAATTTTGGTCAGATGTTAGCGTGTTTTGTTTTTCCAAAAAACCTTTTAATTTGAGTATTATTTTCGACTTATCCCAATACTCTATTTGACTTTCTATCTTTTTGTCACCACTTCGAATTATGACCTTAGGATTATATATTCCATCACCATATATGGTTAGTGTGTTTTTATACTTTGGCACAAGCCCATAAATTATGAGTTCTTGCGACGGAATATATGATTTTTCTTTCTTTGTGATTTGACACTGATTTATTATTTTCACTTCCGAATGGTCTAAGATGTTTTCTCTCACAATGGCATTTTCACAAATTTCACACCCTTCTCCTATATTACAAAATGCCACTTTTACATTTTTATTCAAAATACAGTTTTTGTCAATATCATATGGCTTTTTGTCAATATCACACATATAATTGTCGTATTCTAGTATACTATATATATTTTCATCATAGTTTTTATCACCTATACAAACACCTGAAAAAATAGTTGTTTTTGACTTAATATGGTAGTCGCCATAAATAAATATATGTGTCCCGTCAAGTATCACATCATCTTCTATTATTGCAAATGGAGAGATGTATATTGATGTTATTTTTTCAATAAATGCCATATATTCTCTCAAAGAATATGTATTTAATGGCAATAATTGTTGGGTTGTTATATATCTCAACAATCGATGATAATACAGTGCAATTTTACTAAAAATATTTACACTTTTATCTAAGAAATTTGTGTCGATATTATCCACCCATTTTGTGTCAAGTATTCCAAAATGATGACGTATTATACTTTTAGCGACATCAGGCAAAAGATAATCATTGTATTCAATAGTATTTGTGATATAATCTACATTTTTATTTTCCATACTTTTTATGTATGATTTTGTATTGAAAAAAGTGCAAAAAAAGGAGCGAGTGCTCCTTTAATTACAATTTTAAATTTATATTGTTTTCCCCAAAGACTTTGATTACATTTTTGTGGAATGCTTCGATTTCGTCATTTACAAGAGTGCGATCATATGAGAAAAGTTCGTATCTAATCGTATAACTCTTAGTGTTTTCCATTTCGTACACATCTACAAGTGACACCTTGTATTCAAAATCAGCTTTAATACTATTTGCAATCTTTTCTATCTCGGCATAGTTTTTGTCTTTTGGTAGTTCCCAATTGAAGTCAAGTTCTGACTTAGGATATTTGGAAACTTGTTCGAAGTGTGTTCCGACTTCGTGGCAATCCATAATCGCGTCCCAGTCAAGTTCGACAAGTGTAATGTCGGCCTTTTTATCAATCTTGTTTGCTGGGTGTAGTGATGCAATAAGTCCTAGGGCCTTCCCTTCAACAACCACATCATAATAGTTGGCTGGTGAAAGATACTCATATTTTGGCTTAGAAGGCACGTATTTGGCGTTTACCTTGATTACATAGTTTAGGATATAATCAACACACTCTTTGGCTTCCAAAAGCCCGTTTTTGCCGTCTTTATTGTATAATGCAATTCCAAGACTCTTATGTTCGACAACAAGGTTTTGTTTGTCAATCTCTGTCGCAATTCTGCCTATTTCAAATACGCCGAATTTATTATTTTGGGTTTTGTTGTCAGCCACAACCTTCAACATGCTTGGAAGCATGCTATTTCTTATTTGGTCGTTTTCTTTGTTTATGGCATTTACGATACGCACAACACTTTCTGGGTGGATATTGTATTTTGCGTTACTCTCGCTATCGTACCACACATAACTATGTACTTCGTGCATATTGTATCTGGTCGCCAATGCATATTTTACATCGTATTCGAGCGAGATTTGTTTGTCAAGCGGTCTTGGTGATATCTCTTGGAAGGTAGGCTTTGGAGTGATATTGTCATAACCATATATGCGTGTAATTTCTTCGACAATATCTTGTTTGCCATTTATATCCTTTGTGTTTCTAAATGTCGGAACACCAATAGTCAAAGTCCCGTTGTTTTCCTTAACATCAAATTGTAGACTAGTCAATATGCTTTGTATCTTTTCCATAGGAATGTCAATGCCAACAAAATTGTCGATATAGTCTTTTGTAATTGTGACCGTACGTGGTGCATAGTGGAAGTTGTAAACATCAGTAATGGCACTATTTACCTTTGCGCCATCGTCGTATTTTTTAGCGATGTAGACAAATCTACATAGTGCAGTCATAGTAAGTTCGGGGTCAAGCATTTTTTCGTATCTTGCACTTGCTTCGGTACGAAGTCCAAGCGACAAGGCTGTTTTTCTAACCTTCGCCCCGTCAAAGCATGCACTCTCAATAAGCACATTTGTAGTGTCTGGGTTTATCTCGCTATCAAGCCCACCCATTACACCTGCTACAGCAACTGTTTTTTCGCCATCTGTAATGACCATAGTGTCTTTTGCAAGCAAACGTTCTTCTTTGTCGAGAGTGACAAATTTTTCGCCTGCATTTAAGTTTTGCACTCCGACACTTTTTACAATGTCATTATCAAAACTATGCATAGGTTGGCCGACTTCAAGCATGATATAGTTTGTGATATCAGCAATAAAATTGATTGGACGCATGCCAGCATAGTATAGTCGAATTTGCATCTCAAGTGGCGATACTCTACGTGTGATGTTTTGCATTGTTGCGCTTGTATAACGATAACAATTTGGGCTTTGTACATCGACTTTTACTTTTTCACTGCCCCACTCGCCAGTATACAAATTAAGTGGTTTTAGCGGTCTACCAGTAAGTGCGGATATCTCACGAGCAATTCCGTAATGTCCCCACATGTCAGGGCGATTTGTGAGCGATTTATTGTCGACTTCAAACACAACGTCTTCGACAGGCAAAACCTTTTTCAAATCAACACCAATTTCTGTATCGTCTGGAAGTATAAGGAGTCCCGAATTGTCGTCAGTGATGCCAAGTTCTTTTGCACTACAACACATGCCATAACTTTGATAACCACCAACAGTCGCTGGGTGGATTGTAATATCACCCACACGAGCACCATCAACAGCAACTGGCACAACTGCACCGACAAAAACATTTGGCGCACCGCACACAATATCAAGCACTTTGCTCTTTACATCAACTTTGAGTAGATGCAATTTTTTGCTATTTGGGTGGTTTTCGATAGACAAGATTTTTCCAGTAACTACGCCTTCAAAACCATTTCCCTTTTTCTCGTAGCCTTCAATTTCGGCACATGACAAGGTAAATTTGTCGAGTAATGTATCAATATCTATGCCTGTAAGGTCTACATAATCATTTATCCAATTTAGTGAAATATACATATATTTTCTCCTACTTCAATTTTGCTTGCGACAATTTGTCAAGTTTGCCCGAATTCATGATGCGAATATCATTGATATCAAAGGTCATCATTGCAAGACGTGTAAAGCCCATGCCAAATGCGAAGCCTTGATACTCTTCTGGATCAATTCCGCCCATACGTAGTACTTCTGGGTGTATCATGCCACAAGGGCAAAGTTCGATCCAACCGCCTTGTTTGCAAGTTCGACAGCCCTTTCCATCACAGAACGGACAACTACAGTCAAGTTCGAATCCCGGTTCGACAAATGGGAAGAAACCCGGACGAAGTCTAACTTTCATTTCTTTTCCAAATACTTGAGATAATGTCGTCTTCATAAAGTAAATAAGATTGCTGATAGTGATGTTTTTATCAATAACCATACCTTCAAGTTGGAAGAAAGTATTGTCATGAGACGCATCAAGTTCTTCGTTTCTAAAACATCTACCTGGGAAAATTACTCTAAGTGGCGCGCCGTACTTTTTCATAATACGGTTTTGACCAGCTGATGTTTGTGTTTTAAGAACTTCACCGTTTGAAAGATAGAAAGTATCTTGCATATCACGTGCAGGGTGATTTTTAGGCACATTTACCGCTTCAAAATTATTGTACTCAGTCTCAATTTCATTGCCGTCTTCTACCGCAAATCCCATGCTCGTAAATATGTCAATTACCTTTTTTTGCACAATTGTGATAGGGTGCAAACTTCCAATTTTCTCGCTAGACGGACGTGTCAAATCGACATGCTCGGTCATATACAAAGCCTTTTCAATTTCTTTTTTCTCTAGGACTTCTTTTATATCATCGAGTTTTGCTTCTATCTCTTTTTTTACACCATTTACTTCTTCGCCATATGCACGTTTTTGGTCATTTGGGATATCTTTTATCTTTTTAAGTGCATCGGTCACAATTCCGCTCTTGCCAAGATATTTGACCCTAATATCATTTAGAGCCTTATCGTCCTCAATAGTTTCGCACTCCTTTGCAAATGCTAGTAAAATGTTTTGTAAATCTTTGTTCATATATCCTCCTAATAAAAAAGTCCCCGCATTTAGCAAGGGACGAATAAATCGTGGTACCACCCTAATTTGGACTCATTAAGACTGTTACGGAGTCGCCGTCCCTACTTTTCATAGGGCAACTCGGGTGCCGAAATTCGACAATCAAACTTTACCTATCTTCTTTTCAGCACCGAAGACTCTCTGTAAGGGAATTTGACCGCTACTAAATCACCGTCATAGTTTTTCAATACTGAGTAAAGTATAACAACTAATTTAGCTCATGTCAACCACTTGACCACAAATTTAAAATCTTTAACCTTGCACAAATAATGCTTATAGCTAATAAAATAAAGTAGGCACATATGCCTAGGGAGGAAGATATGTGTTGTAGAAATAATTGTTATACGTGTTGTGGAAGTAGATACACTTGTTGTGCTTGCCTAAATGCTTTTAATCGCTGTGGCAGGCTCGCAAGTTTTAATTACTTTTCGTACACAACATCGACAAGATAAAAAGAGAACACCCGTGCGGTGTTCTCTTTTACTAACATAATTGTCCAGCAATAGTATCTAGATTGTTCCACTTTTCACTCAAATCAAGTATTGTTTTACCTGACAAAAGCGATTTGTGAAGGTCAATGATGCGTTGGTTGCTGCTACCACAAAACTTCAAGCGATAGTCACGTTTGGCTTGTTCAAATCTGCCATCTACAAGCGTGTCGGCAATTGCCAAAAGTTGTTTTTGAGCAAATGTTCCATGCTCCATAATGTATTCGTATTTAAAACCTGTGTATATTGCAAGGTCAAGTCCCATGTCTTTGACTTTTTGAGCAAAATCAAGAAGTTGTTCGGCTTGACAAAGTGGTTCGCCACCAGAAAGAGTAACCCCGCTAAGCAATGGGTTTTCACTTATCTCTTTTAGTAGCTCTTCTGTTGTGCCATCTGCGCCGCCGCCAAAATCCCATGTTTGGGGATTGTGACAGCCTTCACAATGATGCGGACAACCTTGGACAAAAACAGTATATCTTAGTCCTGGCCCGTCTGTTATTGAGTCGTTTACACTTCCTGCAAGTCTTATGTTACACATTATGTTTTACTCTATCCCTCACTTCTGCTCGTTTTGCATTGTTGAAGCGGTCAAGTGTTCCTACTAGATAACCTGTGATACGTCTGATACGTTCGACATGATATCCGTTTTCACCTTCGACACTTCCACATTTTGGACACGATGCACCAATAATTCCGTTATAACCACATACTGGACAGCGGTCTACTGGGTGGTTTATACTGCCATAACCTATGCCCGCTTCTTTCATGTGTCTTACGATTTTTTCAAATGCTTCGACATTGTTTGTAGTGTCGCCATCAAGTTCGACATAACTTATATGCCCCGCATTTGTCATAGCATGATATGGTGCTTCGATATCAATTTTCTTTATTGCTGATAATTTGTAGTATACTGGCACATGGAAACTATTTGTGTAGTATTCTTTATCGGTTACACCTTTGATTGTGCCAAATTTTTTCTTGTCTATACGGACAAATCTTCCACTAAGACCTTCAGCTGGAGTCGCAAGTAAAGTAAAGTTTAGACCTGTCTCTTCGCTCTTATGGTCAAGATAGTCACGCATATATTGTATTATTTCTAATCCAAGTTTTTGAGCCTCTTCGCTCTCACCATGGTGTTTGCCAGTAAGTGCGATAAGCGTCTCGGCAAGTCCTATAAATCCGACTGATAGACTGCCGTGTTTTAGTATGTCACCCACTTCGTCATTCCAACCAAGTTTGTCACTATCAATCCATACTCCTTGTCCCATAAGGAATGGATAGTTTTTGACCTTCTTCTTCATTTGGATTGCAAGACGGTCAAGAAGTTGGTTGCATACAAGTTCCATTCTGTCAGTAAGGTCACGATAAAATTTGTTTATATCGCCCTTAGCGGTAATTCCAAGTCGTGGAAGGTTTATCGATGTAAAACTCAAATTTCCCCTACCATAACTTATCTCTCTAGATTTGTCATATACATTACCCATAACACGTGTACGGCAGCCCATATAACATATCTCTGTCTCTGGATGACCTGGTTTGTAGTATTGTAGATTGTATGGTGCGTCGATAAATGAGAAATTTGGGAATAGTCGCTTTGCACTCACTCTACAAGCCAAGTGGAATAAGTCGTAGTTTGGGTCAGTCTCATTAAAGTTTATGCCTTCTTTAACACGGAAGATATGGATTGGGAATATTGGGGTTTCGCCCGAACCTAATCCTGCTTCTTGTGCTAGAAGTACGTTTTTGATAATCATACGACCTTCTGTCGATGTATCAGTTCCGTAGTTTATGGACGAGAATGGCACTTGTGCACCAGCACGTGAATGCATAGTGTTTAGGTTATGTATAAGCGCTTCCATTGCTTGATAAGTCGCTTTATCTGTTTCTTTATAAGCATCTTTTACTGCAAATGCTTTTACGCGAGCAAATGTAGCATCATCAAGTTCTTTAAATTCTTTTCTTTCTGCTTCGTTGTATTTTGCATTGTCGTCAAGATGTGCAAATAGTCCGCATGCCTTTTCGATTTTTGCAAAACGCTCTTTCATGGCACTATCTTCGACTTCGCTATTAGTGATAAGATTGTAAGCCTTTGCAAAGTTTGAAACATATAATTTTTTGTATGTTTTAATGACACCTGGTGCTAGACCATAATCAAAGTTTGGAATACTTTGACCGCCGTGTTGGTCATTTTGATTGGCTTGGATAGCAATACATGTAAGCGCTGCATAACTGCGAATGTCGTTTGGCTCACGCAAATAACCATGACCAGTCGAAAATCCGTCCTTAAATAGTTTTAATATGTCTATTTGACAGCAAGTCTCAGTAAGTGTGTAAAAGTCAAAATCGTGTATATGAATGTCGCCATCACGAAATGCTCGGCTTTGTTCGGGTTTTAGAATGTATTTGTCAAAATAATCCTTTGCACCTTCGCTTCCAAATTTGAGCATGATACCCATGGCTGTGTTTCCGTCAATGTTTGCATTTTCACGTTTGACATCACTGTTTTTACTATCCGAATTGTTTATCTCATCATATAGTTTCATAAGTCGGCTATTTTTTTCACGTTCGCGATTACGTTCCTCACGATAAACAATATATGCACGCGCAACATCTTCAAAACCGTTTTTCATCAAAACTTTCTCGACTACATCTTGGATTTGCTCAACCGATGGATTTTCATCACCATAGATATTGATAAGCTCAGCCTCAGTAAGCTTTGCAAGTCCTGCACTTGCCGAACTCGCTTCTTCATCAGTAGCATTCATGGCTTTCAAAATCGCATGCTCAATTTTATTGATATCATAATTTACTACTCTTCCATCTCTCTTGACTATCTTTTTAAACATATTGTACTCCTTAGTTGTGATAGACACAATATATTGTGGTATATGTTTCACAAAACCACACATCTTGTGTTTGCTGTTTTAAGAATACTCCAAGTCGAGATTAAAGTCAACCAATTTTATAGCCCTAAAAAAACAAATATTTATGCAAAAATGGCACGATATTTTGCATAAAAATACAAACAAATTTAAACGACCAACTATGAAAAAACCAATCATATCAACAAATAAAAAAGCAACCAACAAAACAGCAAATTTCAGCAAACTACCACTTGGTTTTTAAAAGTCACAAAGACTTTGCAAATAACTAACCACTTTTTGTCAAAAACTACATGATGTGTTTTTTGAGTGTTTTTATCCAACAGCTAATTCGACTTTAGATATGCGACAAAACTGCTTTTGAATAAATATAATTTGACAAGAAAATTTTGGCAAAAATTGTCGTAAATTTTTTATAAAATTTTTCACATTTTTTGATAAGTAGTTTATCTTTTAAAAGTAAAAAATCATCATTTTCCACAACACAACACATAATGTTTCACAAAAAAGTACCTCTAATCATATGCAAAATATTGAGGTAAATATGAATATAAGTGTATGTATGATAGTTAAAAATGAAGAAGAAGTACTGGAGCGGATATTGTTGCAAGCGAAAAAATTTGCCGACGAAATAGTGATTGTCGATACGGGTTCGACCGACAACACTAAAAATATTGCACTCAAATATACCGACCGAGTATTTGATTTTAAGTGGTGCGACGACTTTGCGCGTGCACGAAACTTTTCCTTTTCAAAGGCAACTTACGAATACATAATGTGGCTTGATGCTGACGATTATATAGACGATATAGATATACAAAAGATACTAGATTTAAAAGCAAGTGACAACAAATACGACATATACATGTGCAAATATGCCACAGCATTTGACAACAATCAAAATCCAACATTTGAATACTATCGTGAGCGAATAGTAAAAAACTCACCACGTTTTCGTTGGCATGGTTTTGTCCACGAATGTATCGGACTAGGCGGTAAAATATCATACACCGATATTGTTGTAAAACACAAAAAAGTCAAACCCACACCTAAAGGCCGAAATCTTGATATATACAAAAAACATCTTGCAAAAGGTCATCATCTAAACACCCGAGAGACTTTTTATTATGCTCGCGAGTTGTATTTCAACGACCTTTTAACTGAAAGCAAAATAGAGTTTGAAAAGTTTTTACAAATGCCAAACGGATATATTCCAAACATTATTGATGCACATCTCATGCTTGCAAGGATATTTTTGCAAAGTGACGATTACACAAGTGCCAAAAACACACTCATCGACAGCATGAAAATATCTCCACCGACAAGCCAAATATGTTGTGTGCTAGGATATATCGCTGAGCAAAACCACGACACCAACAGTGCGATATTTTGGTACAAGTGTGCCACACTAAATCCACCCGACCTTAAAAGCGGAGCATTTGTCGAACGAGATTATTCGGACTTTATTCCGTATGTATCGCTGAGTGTATTGTATTACAAAACAGGCGACCACGACATGTTTTGTCACTATCATAGTCTTGCAAAAACATTAAAGCCAGATGACCCAATCATACTTCAAAACGAAAAATACACCACAAAAAAAGTTTAGGCACGACCTAAACTTTTTTTAGTTATTTATTTGTACTGCCAAATCCACCTTTTCTTACAGTTGTGATTTCGGCTTCATTGTCGACAGTAAGGAAATTAAAGAAAAATCCCTGACCAATCTTGTCACCCGCATGTATTACATATTCGTTTTCCGATATATTATGCAACATAAAACCAAGGTTTCCGTCATTTGATTCATTGCCATAATAATCGCATTCGATAATTCCAATGCCGTTTGCGAGTATAACACCACGTTTTCCCATTCCGCTAGTAACAGCAAGTATTAGTCCTTCGTTTTCATTAAAACATGCTTTTACGTTTGTGAAAATAAGTTTGGTTTCGTTTGGTGCAATTACTGCATTAATCGGGCTATAAAAATCATATCCGACCGAATTTTTTGTTGCTCTAATTGGAAGTTTGATATCAGTTACTTCGTATTTTATTGCATCGTCTCTTACTCTTTCAAATTGTCTCATGATTTTTCTCCTAATATTTATTTTGTTTCGTCTTCTGGTGGACAGTCTTTAATTGTAAGCGAAATACGTTTTTTCTCAACATCTACGTCAAGGACTTTCACCCTTACATGGTCGCCTACTTTTAATACTTCGCTTGGGTGTTTGATATATTCTTTACAGATTTGAGATATATGCACAAGTCCGTCTTGGTGAACAGATATATCTACAAACACACCAAAGTCTACGACATTACGCACAATTCCATCTACTATCATGCCTGGTTTTAAGTTTTCGATACCAAGTAGTTCGCTTTTAAGTACTGGCTTTGGAAGGTCGTCACGAATATCGCGACCTGGTTTTACAAGTTCTTTTATCATATCTTCAAGTGTCGGAACACCGATATTTATCGCACTTGCAACTTTCTCGATACCTGCCTTTTCAACCATCTTTGGAAGCAAGGTCAAGTTTCCATTTTTCACATCAGCTTTTGTAACACCAAAATATGTCAAAAGTCTTTGAACTGCTGGATAACTCTCTGGGTGAACCCCTGTATTGTCAAGCACGTTGTCTCCGCCTGGGATACGTAAAAATCCTGCACATTGTTCGTATGCCTTTGCACCTAGTTTTGGTACTTTTTTAAGTTCTTCACGAGTCTTTATAATGCCATTTTCTTGGCGATACTTCTCTATATTTGATGCAACACCAGAGTTTAGACCAGATACATAAGTAAGTAGTGCTGGGCTTGCAGTATTTACATCGACACCGACACTGTTTACACAGTCTTCTACCACACCTTCTAGCACTTCTGTAAGTCTATTTTGTGGCATGTCGTGTTGGTATTGACCGACACCAATAGATTTAACATCAATTTTTATAAGCTCGGCTAGTGGGTCTTGAAGTCGACGTGCAATAGACACTGCACTTCTTTGGGTTACGTCAAAGTCAGGAAACTCTTTTTGTCCCGCCTTGCTGGCACTGTACACAGATGCTCCCGCTTCGTTTACGACAGCATAACTTACTTTACGATGAAGTTTTGGAATAAGATTTGCCACAAATATCTCGCTTTCTTTTGTTGCAGTTCCATTCCCTATTGATATTACATCAACACTATACTTATCTACAAAGTGACTTATTTTTAGTTCGGCTTCTTCAATCTTGTTTTGTGGTGGAGTCGGATAAATGACTGTTGTGTCCAAAACATTTCCTTGCGCATCTATCACGGCTATCTTACACCCTGTTCTATATGCTGGGTCAAGTCCAAGTATAACTTTGCCTTTTAGTGGTGGTTGCATTAATAACGGTTTGAGATTAAGTTCATATATCTTTATAGCTTGCTCATTTGCTTTATCTGTAAGGTCATTTCGTATTTCGCGTTCGATACTACTAAATATTAATCGGTCGTATGCATCTTCACTCACTTCTTTCAATAAGTCTTCAAATGGTGAGTTTTTCTTGATAAATTTTTTATGGATTTTATCAAGAGCAAGTTCTTCATTGAGTTCGATTGTGACTTTTAAGCAGTCTTCGTTTTCACCGCGATTTATAGCAAGTATGCGGTGCGATGGAAGTTTTGTAAGTGGCGATGAAAACTCTTTGTATGTCTCGTATACATAGTTTCCTTCTTTTTCAAGTAGGCTAGTCTTCATTTCGCCCTTATTTAGTAAAAGTTCTCTAAGTTCTTTTCTAAGTTCGGCATTGTCAGATATCATCTCAGCAATAATATCTTTTGCACCATATATCGCTTCTTCAACACTATTTACTTGTTTTTCACTATCAATATATTTTTCAGCTTCGGCACTTAGGTCAAAAGGTTTTTGCTCAACTATTTTCTCAGCAAGTGGTTTTAATCCCTTTGCGATTGCGACCGATGCACGTGTCTTACGTTTTGGTCTAAATGGTCGATATATATCTTCGACTTCAGTCATGGTGACAGCATCATCAATAGCTTTTTTGATGTCATCAGTCATATTGCCTTGTTCGTCGATGAGTTTGAATACTTCTTCTTTACGTTTTGTAATATTGCGAAGATATTTGAGCCTGTCATCAAAGAGACGCAATGTTTGGTCATCACAACTACCTGTAAGTTCTTTTCTATAACGGGCTATGAAAGGGATTGTACAACCTTCATCTAAAAGATTGACAATGTTTTGTGCGTGATTTAGGGTAATGCCCAATTCACTACTAATTTGTTCGAGTATTGTCATTTTATTTTGTCCTTTTTAGACTACTATTTTAGTCTGAAATTATTATACCACAAATACATATAAAGACAAAACCATTATCGACAAAATTATATTTTTTCACATAATCGCCCCTTACTTTATATATAATAAAGTATAGGAAAATCCAATATACAAATAAGGTCGAACATGAAAAAATTTTTAAAGATTGTTTTAAAATTATTTATAACCCTGCTCGGAATTGCTGGACTTGTTTCGATTGTATTTTTCATACTTAAAAAAACAGGTGCACTGGACAAAATAGACGACGTGACCGACCTTAAAAACACAATTAAAAGTTATGGCATATGGAGCAGACTGTTTTTCTTTGCACTCCAATTTTTACAAGTAACTTTTATCCCACTTCCGTCGGCACTCACCACTCTTGCAGGCACAATAGTTTTTGGCCCACTCCAATCCTTTCTTATTAGTGTTGTCGCTATTTTTTTAGGATCGCTGCTTGCATTTTTTATAGGCAAAAAATTTGGCAAACCGCTAGTAAAATGGATAGTAGGTGAAGACTTTGACAAACTCGAATCCAAACTCAGCAAAGGCAAATATATGTTTTTCCTAATGCTGCTTTTCCCGCTATTCCCCGACGACACACTTTGTCTTCTCGCAGGCGCGTCAAATATGACATATCGCTTTTTCATAAACTGTGTACTAATCGCCAGACCTATATCAATATTCTGTCTGTGTTTTGTAGGCAGTGGAAGTATTGTTCCTTTTTCGGGTTGGGGTATTCCCGTGTGGATTGTTATGCTACTTAGTCTAGCATTCCTTATGATATTTTCCATCAAAAAACAAGACGACATTGAAAAATGGCTGAGCCGACTAAACACTAAGATAAAAATAATGCAAGACCGACGCGAAGTCAAAAAACTAGCGATAAAAAACAAAAGGAACAAAAAATAAGACAAGCGCACTTGTCTTATTTTTTATAACATTCTGCTATTTTTAACCATTCGTTTTGATTTGACTCGCTATCATCAACAACGACATCTTCGTTTGTAAATTTCAAGCAAATTTTAAGTCCCAACTTTTGTGTAGCAAGATATGTATTTATATTTTTAACAATATATATTCTGCCATCTCGTGAAGTAACATACACGTCTTTTATTTTGCGACCCTTCTCGATTTTGCTTACTTCTTGTTCTATCTTTTTCTCGCTTATATCTTGGCAAGAAATTCCACAAAGAATAGGCAACTTGTTTCGACAACTATTTATCACACTCTCTACATGTCTATGTGACAAATCAAGATTTGTGTTTTGGACTAAGAAGTCGTAGAAAGGTATCATGCGATGTTCGTCGCCATATACTTTAAGACGGTTTTTGATATTCTTTCTGCTCTCGCCACGAAGTTTTAGTCTCTTTTTAAGGACCTTCTTTTTCTCCGTAACAAAAACCGAATACATAGGCATAGTGTCTTTTAGTAAATCGATACAATTTAGCACACCCTTTACAGTAAGGTCTTTGAGTAGTACTATTCCGTTTTCTTTTTCACAAAGTATGCTATCTTTATCTACACCATAATAGTTTCCATTAAAGATATCATACTCAAGCATAAGCCCTTGCTTAATTTTGTCTTCAAATTCTTCTTTCGATATAAATTTGTATTGTCCAATCTTTCTATCGCTATCACGTCTAGCACGTGTAGTGTTGCTCACTAAAAATTTGTAGTCATCTTTACTATCGACAAGTTTGTTTATGATAGTGTTTTTCCCTGCACCACTGCTTCCAGAAATAAACACAACTATACTTTCAGCCATATTATCCACCTTTTTTTAGTAGAAACATTATACCCTACTTTTCATTTTGTCACAAACGTTTTGTACACTTTTTGACAAAAAATGACATTTACATTTGATTTTCTGTTGGTTTTTGAAGATATTGTTTGTATTTTCCGTCCCAGTCCACTTCAAAATCGTGCTTATATTTGTTTACATATTTTTCAAGGTTTGATTTAAACTTTCGTGTGCCTTCATTTGTTATGCTATTTATATGCGTCTCATAATTTTCACGATTAAAGTCTATAAGTTTTGATTTGTTTGTAATATCTTCTTCGCTATATTCTGGTACATAATTTTTGTGACACTCTTCTATCATCTTTATAAGTTGTTTGTTTGATTTTTTCAATAATTTTTTAAAGTCAACACTTGGGTCGTTTTCTTGTACAGCTAAAGCCAAGTCATATTTCTCTGCTGACACACCATGACTGCTTGCTTTTTTAAAGTTTTGCAAATCTTCTGGCCCTTCAATTACACAACCATATATATTGTTTTTTACAAAAAAGCCATTTATATGTTTGACTATGTGTGTTTCCATGCCTTGGTTTAGTCCCGATAGCACTGTCGCTTTGACACAGTTTTTGCCTTCACTACTAAGGTCTAAAAATCCACACTCTGCCGATAGTGTAAGTATTCGTTCGACGACTTCACATGCCTTTTGTCCCACCAAATCTTCGTTTGTGAGAAGTATCCGCCCTTCATCATTTAGCGGTCTAATATATTTTACCTTTTCCTTTCCGTCGACAAGCATCTCTATCTTTGGATTTATCTCGATGCAGATATAATGTGTTTTGCCAGCCCGTGTCCCAAACAATATCGCCATCAGTCCACCACTTAAAAACACAACCACCACAAGTACAATAATTGCAATTTGTCCACCTTTACTCATAATCACACCTCTTTTATGTTAGTGTGCATAATTTTAATATATTTATGTGTAATGTGTTTTAAATAATGTACACACTAATTATGTAAGTTGCATAAAATAGTTGTGGAAAAAAAATATTTTGTGTACAATATGGTCGAGGTAAATATGGCAGGAAAATTTTTAAACATCAAAATACTTAATAAAAAAATAAAAGACAATACTGAAAAACTTATACTTGACACTGAAAGTGCCTATCGCGGCCAACTTTTTAAAGTTGCGGACACAATACTTGATAAAGGCGACATACAAGTAGTGCTACTTGCTGGACCTAGCTGTGCTGGCAAAACAACTTCAGCGCGACTACTCAAAGAATGTTTTGAAAAACGTGGCAAAGATGTCGTAACAATAAGCATGGACGACTTTTTTATCGACCGAGACAAAACACCATTTTTGCCAAACGGTCTTAGAGATTTGGACTCGCCAAAAAGTGTAAACATTGAGCTTATGGAAGAATGTTTTAAGTCATTTTGGACAGGCAAAACAACTACCTTCCCTATATACGATTTCATTACAGGCACCAGTGCAAATAGTAATTTCAAACTCACCAAAAAGTCAAACACAATAGTTATATTTGAAGGACTTCACACTCTAAACCCAGTACTATATGACCATCTTGGCACCGATAAATACTTTAAGATATATGTAAACACGCTTACAGGTTTTTCAAATGGCGAAGAAAAAATGTCAGCTCGCGAACTAAGACTACTAAGACGAATGATACGCGATGTTGACAGACGTGAGTTGTCGCCACAAACGACACTCAAAAACTGGCCAGCCGTATGTGATGCGGAAGATAAGTACATTACACCTTTTGCAAACAATGCTGACATTTTCATCGACACAACACACGACTTCGAACTAGGAATATACAAAGAAGCATTTGAAAATTTAATCAAACGTAAAAAAGTCACTCCAAATGAATATGTT
Source organism: uncultured Christensenella sp. (assembly GCA_964434265.1). Taxonomy (GTDB): domain Bacteria; phylum Bacillota; class Clostridia; order Christensenellales; family UBA1242; genus UBA11490. Next base: position 60,652 of record CAYSUK010000003.1, read on the forward strand.
CGTTACAACGTACTAAGTGCAAGTAGTGAAGTCGACAGAGCTGACCTTCCAAAAAGTTCGCTCATGTGGGAATTTGTAGACCCACCAAAACAAAAGAAAAAACCACGTGCTATCACGCCAAAACCACGCAAATCACTTCGCAACGAATAATTTGGACACAAAAAAACAACCAACCAATACGAAGAATATCATATAACATTCTCTTCAAAATGGTTAGTTGTTTTTTATTATTCTCTATTATATTTATTTTTGTTTTGTCTATTTCTTAATTTTTCAAACCATGTCATAAATGTATTGTAAGTAGGATAACTCAAAAGTATCAAGATTATCACAAACAACACATTTTGCAAACTAAGTGGCGTGTACATAAAGAAGTCAAACGGAATGATAATAAGTGTTGCTGACAAAAGCAATGTAACCGCAGACACAAGTATTCCACGATACAAATTGTAAGGTTTGCAAAGTGTAAACAACACCATAAGACCAGCAAAGGTTACTGTCAAAGCCATCATTGTCACATATTCGCCGTTTGTCCCGACAATAACATCAAACAAATAACATGCTATAGCGTCTAATGTAAATATCAAAGCACTTGGCAATGATTTTGCAAGCAGATTTGGCAAAAATCTACCTTTTATCACATCATCGTTTGGCTGTAATGCCAAGAAGAATGATGGAAGACCTATTATGAAAAATTCCAACAACAATATGTGTGATGTGTAAAATGGATATGATTGATTTGGGATAAACAAGAAGAATATTGTAAGAAGTATGGTAAATATAGTCTTCATCAAGAAAAGCGAAGAAGTATTTTGAACGTTGTTTACGACACGACGACCTTCAGCAACAACGCTTGGCATAGATGAGAAATTGCTATCAAGAAGTACTAAGTGGCTGACATTACGAGTGGCTTCGCTTCCGCTTGCCATGGCTATACTACAATCGGCTTCTTTCATTGCAAGAATGTCATTTACACCGTCACCCGTCATCGCAACTTTGTGTCCCTTGGCTTTTAGTGCTTTTACAAGAATACTTTTTTGCTCAGGACTAACACGTCCAAAAACAGTGTATTTGTCAGCTGCTTCGATTACTTGGTTTTCGCTGAGCCCCTCAAGGCTTATATACATCTCAGCCTTATCGACTCCTACACGTTTGCTTACTTCACTTACTGTAAGCGGATTGTCTCCAGATATGATTTTTATTTGAACACCATTATCTTTAAACCATTGTATGGTTTTTGATGCATCTTCTCTTATATGGTCTTCTATTACAATGACAGCGACCGGAGTACGTTTTGCAGGTAGTGTGTCATTTGATATTTCGCCATCACACTTCACCAAAAGCAGTACTCTAAAACCTTTTTGAGCATATTGTTTTACAATGCGGTCAGTTTCAGCACTCGACTTGCCTTTCATAACAAACTCGGGTGCACCATATGCATATGTCATGCCATTTTTAAAAGTTACACCGCTGAGTTTGCGAGTGCTATTAAATGGCAAAATTGTTTTTGCAGTGTATTCTTTGCTATAACCAAAATGAGTTGCGAGTGCACGGCTTGTGAGATTGTTGTCGTCAAGCGCTGTAAGCATGCTTCCCATTATGTCACCGATATTTTCACTAACATTACTTCCGATTTGAACAACCGAATACACTTTCATAGTGCCATCGGTGATTGTACCAGTTTTGTCAAGGCATAGGACATCGGCACGAGCAAGCATTTCTATCGAATACAAGTCCTGAACAAGTGTGCGCTTGGCAGCAAGTTTGATTACACCAACAGCGAGTGCGACACTAGTGAGCAAAAACATTCCCGCCGGAATCATACCTATAGCACTACCAGCAGTGTATTTGATAGCCGACGCAACACTACCCTCGGCCTTGTAAGTACTCATAAATGTAAGAACAGCGAGCGGAATAATAATAACGCCTATTACTTTAATAATAGTATTTAGCGAATTTAGTAGTTCGCTCTTTGGTTTTTGATAACGTTTGGCCTTGGCAGCGAGTTTTGCCGTATAACACTCTTCGCCGACCTTATCGACACGAGCACAGCATTTGCCACCCACAACAAAGCTTCCGCTATACAATACATCGCCTTTTTTCTTTTTGACCGATACGCTCTCGCCAGTGAGTAAACTTTCATTAACTTCAATCTCACCTTCGACAACGATACAGTCGGCAGGGATTTGTTTGCCCGATGTTAATAGCATAATATCGTCCAACACAATATCGTCCACCGATATATCCATTTCTTGTTTGTCCCGCACAACAATAGCCGTCGGCGACACAACAAGACTGATTTTCTCAATAGTTTTTTTGGCTCTTATTTCTTGAATTATACCAATTATTAGGTTTGCCGAAACAGTCACCAAGAATATAAGCATACTGATCGGTGCTTTTACCACAATAAGAGCAATTGCTATGCCAAAACATAAGATGTTGAAAAATGTAAATATGTTTGACAAAAATATTTGAGAATACGACTTCACATTTTTGTTTTCAGTATGATTTGTAAGCCCTTCGGATACACGATGTTCGACCTGTGACGAAGTCAAACCAACTTTGGCACTAGGCGAAAAACGGACAACATTATCTTTCTTGTCCTTTTTGTCTTTCCTTTTGGACTTTTGTGGTTTTTCTTTGTCCACAATAATCCTAGGCGCTTTATAAACCACACCTTCTTCGATAATAACTGTTTCACTATCGCCTTTATTTTCACCAACATTTAGTGAAGCTTGTTTTTTCTTAGTGTTTGTTTTTTGTGCCTCTACAACATTGACTTCCTTTTTAACGCCTGTATCCAAACTAGTCTCTTTTTCCTTTTCAACAACAGTTGTTGAAGGTTGTTTTTGAGATTTAGAACTTGATTTTTTCTTAGTTGAAGTTGACTTTTGTTCTTTCATTTTGCTTCCTTTACTGTTATATAGTATGCTTTATTATAACATAAATATTTTCAAAAACAAATATAAAACAAATACATATTTTTATTTTATTATTTTTTCAAATAAAACTTGCATTTTATAATTGGATATGATATCATATCGTTGTCGAAAGAATAAATCCCGACATTATAATATACAATATCACATAAAATCCATACATATGGCCGTATGGTCAAGCGGTTAAGACGTCGCCCTCTCACGGCGGAATCTGGGGTTCGATTCCCCATACGGCTACCAGCACCACAACATGTTGTGTTTAGTGCACCACACCACCACAACATATTGTATTTGAAGACAGGTTTTTTAAGCCTGTTTTTATTTTTTGACAAAAATTGAGTAGAATTTGAGTAGAATTTTACTCGTCAAATTCGGCTACCATAATAAAATAAGTCTCGCGTTTACGTGGGACTTTTTATTTGCTTTTTACTTGGGAAGCTCAACTGCATTACAAAAAATCCTTATCTTGCGACAAGGATTTTGTAATATTGATTACGTTTTATCTTTCCATTCCGTCATTTTCTTTTGATTTGGTTTTGCTATTTAAAGATTTATGAGCAGTTTGGCTGTTTCTAAACGTATTATCAGTCATAGATTTATTTAGTTTTGTAGAAGCTGTCTTATTTGTATGAATACAATTTATTACATTATTTTTTGCATCATAATAGTAAGATACTGGATCTGCGCCCGTGCTATTTTTATTTAAGTCATACACTTCTTTTCCGTCATACACCGATGCTATAATATCTTTATCGCGTTGGGTATAATCATGTACCGATTTATAATCCAAACTGTAATACATTATGGATTTTTTTTGTTCGTTTATGTCATACAAGTCGGTAAAACCTAAAGTATGCAAAAGTTCGTGTTGGACTATTGTTGTAAGAACAGATTGTGTATATGCTTCATCCCAATATCCATCGGCAAATTTTTTATCAAGCTTGATGCTAATCGGAAAGGATATCTCGCCAGAATATTTGTCATAAGTATAAAGAGTATTACCCCCGAGATGATCGCCTATTTCGTCACACATCTCAATAGAAATATATTTTTTGTTTTTCTTAGTATCAAAATCTTTTTCGTCGTAAATATTATAATTGATTTTTTCACTAATATTGTCGAGAGTATTTATTCCATTTATGACATATTGTTTTGACAATTCGTCCATATCCTTTATAACGACAGGAATAGGTTCTCCGTCCAAAACCATTTTTTGCACAACACCTTTTTCTGTCAAAGCAAAATATCTAATATTGTCGCCAATAACACTCTTATCATATTCCTTCGAATTGTCGACAATTTTATCATTTCTAATTTTTATTATTGCCGGACCACCAACACCACCAACTAAAAGTCCAAGCATAGATGCCCCGATCCCGACTTTCATAAACAAATCTTTGTTTTTATCTTTTCTCATAATGTTTTCCTTTGTATTATAAATATAACATCATATAACATCTTTGTCAATACCTAAATTTAACAACAAAACCCAATCCGAAATACATGATTTTTGTCAAAATACATATAGTTTTTGTCATAAACAACCACTTACTGTACACAAAGTCTATTTTACCAATACGTCAAATGTGACTTTTATAGATTGACCCGGGTCAATATTTCCCACAACAAAACCAGTCACTGGATTTGCCGTACTTCGGGTTTCGCCATCTACTTTTACACTACCTTCTACAAATTCCACTATTTCAGGAAGGTCGTCTTTAAAGTTGATGGCGATATTTCGTATATTGCCCAAATTTGTAATTACGTTTTGATATGTGAGTTTTGTTCCTTTCACAACAGCCGTTTTGTCATTTTCAAGTTTTAACGTTATTTCTTGTCTTGCAAGACTAAGTGCAAGAGTGTTCGAATTCTCAATTATGTTTTTAGCATCCCCAGCCGAATAAGTCACTTGCGATACTGTAGTGATGTCATTTGCCGCATCATCATTCACAACCAGTGTATAAGTGACGGTTGCACTATTGCCTGCCTTTATTGAGTGTGGCAATGTAAATCCACTTATAGGGTCATATAGTGCATATGATGTTCCATCGACATGCACCGAACCCGACCTAATAGTCACATCACCAGTAATAGTGTCTTTTATAAAGATATCCGTAATTTCATACTCGCTTTTATTTGTTAGGGTCAATGTTTGACTGACAACACTACCAGCCATAACAATATCCATAGACCCAGTCCTAACTTTCATAAAATCGATAGTCACAACTTCAGTCGATGTCTCGTTGCTTTGTGTATTTACTTCATACTCTTTTTCATCATAGGTATATTTTGATTGCAAATTTGATACATTTGTAATTGTAGCCATATCTTTTCCTCCATTTTACCATCACACCATATTATGTCTAAAAGCCCAAAATTGTCAAAAAACCCTACTAAAAATCACAAAACATACGTTTTATTGTCAAAATCTATTGTTTTCTAATTACTCCACACGCAATCCGTTTACCCGAATTGCCCGCCGGCTGTGAATTATAGTCGTCAGGGTCGTGATGAATAATCACTGATTTACCTATTATTTCACTCACCGTAAATCGGTCGGTCAAAAACACCATAAAAGCATCACCACCACTACTCAATAGTACGGGCATATCACCTTTATGCATGGGGTGAGTATCACCACCATAATGCCCACCAGCCGATGAAAAATCACCTTCACACTCGCCCACTCCATGAATATGAAATCCGTAAAAGCCTTTGTCGGTTATTGGCAAATTGTGTATTACAGCTACCACAATAGTATCCCCGTCAAAATCATAAAACTCCACAACTCCGTACACTCCGTCATTTCCCTTAACATCTGCAACCGCACTAGGATAACGTCCCACAATTTGTCCCAGTAATAATTTTGTTTCGCTAAAAACATTGTTTTGCATATTTTACCCCCATTACATACTACATAAAAGTATGAAAATACAACAATTTTTGTGAAAAACAGATGCTACGATTTGTCAAAAATAGTTATTGTGATATAATCAAACTAGGTGGAAAAATGTTTACATATCTAAAAAAAAGGTTTAGAAAAATACAACTCAATAAGTTTATCAAAAGCACACCAATAGAAAAAATCGACAGCATAAGCGGATACGATTTTGAAAACTATGTCTCGACACTTTTTGAAAGTGTGGGGTTTGACTGCAAATCGACACCCAAAAGCAAAGACAATGGTGTCGACTTGATAGCGACAAAAGACGGCATTAGCGTGGCCATACAAACCAAACTCTACTACAATCATAAAGTTTCAAATGGCGCCGTGCAAGAAGTGTATACAGGGGCTGACTACTTCGACACAACACTCTCGCTTGTCATTACAAACTGGTATTTCTCTTCACCTGCCATCTCCGTCGCTGAGAAACTAAATGTCGGACTCATCGACCGCACAATACTCACAAATCTCATAAAATCAAATGCTCGTGACCGCGAGTATATACTCGACAATCTTATTTACTCATTGTACACAAAAAAACAGCCACAAAAGTGACTGTTTTTATTTTATAGCCTACTATTTTGTAGACTCTTCTTTATTTTTATTGGCCTTATCCATCACTTGTTTTGCGACTTGGCCACGACTCTTCTTAGGGGCTTTTCTGTCTCCGCCATTTGTGTTACGTGGTTTGGATATTTTCTTTTCCACAACAACTGGTGTATTTTTCTCAGCAAATTCTTTTTCTTTTGCCACAATCTTTGTATACATATCCTTAACACACATATCGGCAAGTATACTTTCAAATGCATCACGGTATTCTACATGTGGAGTCATGTCATATTTTTCACAACCATAAAATGACAAATATGCTTCTTTGATTCCATTTATCATACTATCCGAGCAGTGTATAACATTTGCCGTAATATTTGGTTTGATATTGCCATGCTCATCACGAAGAGCAAAGTCGTATCTAATAGTTCCCTTGTCAGGACTACCTGTCTTGCCTTGCAATTTACGTGCAATAGCAATAGGATTGATTCTCATATCTCCCACAACCATAAGCCCAATAGTAGGTACTGGCAAAAGCCCTTCGCTTTTTACATATGGATGATACATTTTACCTGTCATATACGTATTGCAAATCTTCCATATATCAGGTCGGTCAAGTAGGTTTTGATAAAACACCTTATTGAATTCGCGAGTACGGTTTATCACGTTTCGTGCAACAACTTTAAGTCCAGCATTTTCAAGTCTCTCGATTATCTCTTTCTCGTGCTTTTGAAAACCCGGTTTTATCTCCATATAAAACGGAACACAATTTGCATATTGTGTTTTAAGTTCTTCATTTACCCAAACTTCGAGTTCCATCTCATTTTTGATATCTTCATATTTCATTGCTTGATGTGCCATATTATTTCTCCTTCTATCTTGACTATATTTTACACCAATTGGGAACTCTTTGCAATACCTAAAGATAAAAAAATCCCCACATTGTGGGGAAAATTATTTTATAATGTTATTTTTTCTTTTTTGTTTTTGTATTTGCATCAGCAAGTCCGCAAAGACCAGCAACAACACCAAACACAAGTGTAAGCACACCACCAGCCCATGGGAAGAAAGTAATATTAAGTAACTCAATTTTATTTGCAAGACACCAAATAAGTGCAAATACAAATGTCAAAACACCTAGAATAAGTACAAGTAGTGAACAAAGTTTTGTAAGACCATCTACGAGGCTATTTGACTTAACTACAAAACGTACAACTTCTAATACTACAAGAAGCATAGCAAGCGCAAATGTAACATAGAAAAGTATTTTTGCAATAGTCATCATTGCTTCACTCTTATTGAATACTTTAAAAAAGTTGTCAGTAAGATCAGAAAGTTTAACTGCCTCAGTTGTTGTTCCATGCGAAGTTTTTGTAGTTGCAGTAACAAAACCTACTACCATTGGAATTACCATCAAACCTGAAAATACTATTGTAAGCACTCTCAAAATAAGATTTTTAGTTTTCATATCTCCTCCTAAAATATTTATATATTTTGAGTATACAACAAATGTGACTATTTGCAAAATGTTTTTCTAAAAGTTTTTTAATATTTGGCATTTCATATAAAAAATCCTATGCATAGCATAGGATAATTTTATTCCACAACAAAGTCAGCGATGATGTTTGCTGTGATGGTGATAGGGTCAAGAATATCATTTGTTATGTCCATATTGTCGTAGTTTCGATATGTGCAAATTGGGAAACAACCAAAGTCTTCTTTCACACCTATAAGTTTTACTTCGCCGTCGACAATTTTTTGCATTTTTGATGTTGCATTTGAGATTGCATCATTGATTGCTTGGGCATAACTAGTCTCATAATCTTGCACGCTATATGCCACACCAGTGATTGTGATATACTCACTTTCGACACCATCTAAAAGTGTGTCAAGTGCGTTTAGGTCGCATGTCTTAAATGTCGCATACATGTCAGCCTTGAAGCACATTTCACGACCACAGCATGGATAAACATAGTCGCTTGCAAGTCTAACATTCTCTATTCCTTTCTCTTCTAGATTTGACACCAACTCATCGTATATAGACTTGGCTTGGCTTTTTGCGGTCGCTTTGACCAAATCAGTATACTCGACACGCACTGTTACTTCGGCACAGTCAGGGTTTACTTCGACACTCCCTTGCCCCATCACTCTATATCTCACTGGACGACTTTCTGACGAAACATTTTGGTTTGTTTGGTCAGGAACACCGCCCGTCTCTATAGTGTTTTCTTGTGATACGGCATCTTGCATGTCCACAACTGTTTGGTCCGTGTGTGACGATATCTCTTGTGGTTTCATATCCTCTCTCACCGGCTTTGCATACTCGATAGTAGGCACTCGTGATAGAACATCACCTTCGTCAAGCCGTAGCGGGGTCGCTTGGATTTTACTGCCCGCAAAAATCCCTACAAGCACACCAAGCATAATGGCAAATACTACAAAAATTTTTTTCTTCATACATTCTCTCCTTTTTAATATGCTTTAATTTGTGGAAGAATTTGGAAATTATACAAGGCTTTTATATTTTTCTATTTTTTTCCAACACTAATATTATCCCATTCGCTTTACAAACTCGTGTAGTAGTTGTATAATAGAACAAATGTTTGATAATGATTATAAAAAGGGGGGGGTACATGCGATACATATTACATTCTGATTTGAATAATTTTTATGCGAGTGTCGAGTGCATGTACAATCCCGAACTTCGCAACAAAGCCGTAATTGTCGTCGGTGACAGCGAAAAACGGCATGGGATAGTACTCGCCAAGAGCAATCTTGCAAAGAGCAAAGGAATCAAAACGGGCGACACCATATGGGAAGCCGAGCAAAAATGTCCCAATGTTGTACCCGTAAAGGCACGGCTAGACGTGTATCAAAAGGTTTCACGAAAAATCAAGAGCATGTACAGAGAGTACACTGACCAAATGGAGAGTTTTGGCATAGACGAAGCATGGCTAGACGTAAGTCATCGTGTAAAGTCGTGGGACGAAGCTGTCGCACTTGCCAATGAGATACGCAAACGCGTTATTGACGAATTTGGTCTGACAGTGAGTATAGGTGTGAGTTTTAACAAGGTTTTTGCAAAACTAGGGAGCGACCTTAAAAAGCCAAATGCCACGACTCTCATATCAAGCGAAAACTACAAAGATGTAGTATGGCGACTGCCCGTCGACAGCATGATATATATCGGCAGTCGCACCAAAGCCAAGCTAAACAAAAACAACATATTTACACTTGGCGATTTGGCAGAGTCGAGCGAGCATTTTATGAGCCTACTTATCGGAAAAGTTGGGGTTATGCTAAGACACATGGCACGTGGCGAAGACGATTCACCTGTCAAATGGGCTGACGAGAAAGACGAAGTAAAATCCATAAGCAATTCGACAACCTGTCCCCGCGACCTTAAAAAAGAAAGTGAAGTCAAGGGTGTAATATTTATCCTTGCCGAGAGTGTGGCAGAGCGAATGCGAAAGGAAGGTTTTTGGACTCGTGATGTGTCACTATCTATAAAGGACTCGACGCTCAAATATCAATGTTGGCAAAAGAAACTCGAATTTGCAACCAATCTTGCAAGCGACATCGCAAATGCCTGTCTCGAACTATTTAAAAACTACGACTGGTCGACGACTGTTCGTGCCGTCGGAGTGCGAGTTTCAAACTGGGACAATGGGCAAAACCAAATGAGTCTTTTCTACGACACCGCCAAACACTCCAAACGCGAAAAACTCGAGTGTGTCGTCGAAAATCTTCGCGACCGCTGGGGCTATGACATAATCAAACGTGGGGTCGTGGTGGCAGACAAAGACATGATAGAACTAAATCCGTACAGCGATGTACACACCATTCACCCAGTTAGTTTTCTAAAAGGAGCAATACAAAATGGAGAAGAAAATCAAGGTTAGTGTCAATCTGTCATGGGACGAAAACGGCATCAAACACCCCACCGAAATTGTGCTGGACGACCACGTGTATCCCATCGACAAAGTCCTTGCTGTACGAAACAGCGCTTCGCTCCGCACTGGCGGTTTTGGCGAACGTTATACCATTCGCATCGGAACAAAACAGTACTTTTTGTTTTTTGAAGAGCCATTTTGGTGGCTACTTAAAGACGAATAAAAAACAACCGCTTAGGGTTGTTTTTTTTGATGTTATCATATTTTATTATACAATAAGGTTATTTTTCCGATGTCAACTTTGTTTTGGGACGGAAATATATAAGTCGCATAGAGTTTAGGATAGCGAGCATAGACACACCTACATCGGCAAACACTGCCAACCACAGTCCAGTAATTCCAAGCACTCCAAGCACCATAGCAACGACCTTAACACCAAGTGCAAAAACTATATTTTCGATATATGTGCGGTGGGTTGCTTTTTCAATTTTGAGAGTGTTTACGAGCGACATAATACTTCCAGTCATGAGCACCATATCACCCATTTCGACAGCTATATCGCTACCACTACCCATTGCGACACCGATATCGCATGTGCTAAGCACTGGTGCATCGTTTATGCCGTCACCGACATACATTATTTTGTGCCCATCGGCTTTGTATTTGTTTAGAATATCGAGTTTGTCTTTTGGCATAAGGTCGGCATATATCTCTGTAAAGCCAAGTGCATCACCTACCCAGTGCGCAACTTCGCCTTTATCACCCGTCAACATAATTATGTTTTTAATGCCCATATTTTTAAGCTCGGTTATGGCGATTTTTGCATCAGGTTTTATACTGTCACTTATAACGACATATCCCGCATACTCTCCCGATATCGATATGTGAACGACAGTCCCCATCTCAACGACATCTTGACACTCGATGCCGTTTTGTTTTAAGAAGTTTGCATTTCCACAAAGTACTGGTTTGCCTTCGATTTTAGCACTTAGTCCCTTACCCACAATTTCTTCAAAGTCGTCGATTTTGCTTTGGAAAATTTTGCCCGAGTAAAGTTTTGACACGCTCTTTGCAATAGGGTGAGTACTATTTGACTCGATATAACAAAGGTATTTGACAAAGGTATCACGTTCGACACCTATTGGGTTTACTTTTTGCACTTTAAAGTCGCCATTTGTAAGTGTGCCTGTTTTGTCAAATATAACAGTATCTATTGTGTGCAAGGTGTCCATATAGTTTGCACCTTTTACAAGCATACCGTACTTGGCACAACGTCCAACACCGCTGAAAAATGCAAGCGGAACAGATATAACAATAGCGCATGGGCAAGACACAACTAAAAATGTTAGTGCTTTGTAAAGCCAACTAGTCCATTGCCCTGTAATAAGCGACGGAACAAGGAATATCAAAACCGCCAAACCAAACACCGCAGGAGTGTACCAGCGGGCAAATTTGGTTATAAATTTCTCAGCCTTAGGCTTACTTGCACTGGCATTTTCGACAAGTTCGATTACTTTACTAATTGCCGAATCCGAATACACGCTTGTTGCACGGACGGTAATAGGATTGCCCGTGTTTATTGCCCCGCTCAAAACGCTCGAGCCGATAGTTACACGCACTGGCAAACTCTCACCTGTGAGCATAGAATTGTCGACAAAACTATTTCCATTTACAACCTTGCCATCGACGGCTATTTTTTCACCGTTCTTGACTATAATAAGGTCGCCAATTTTTATTTTTTCTGGTCGGACTTGGTGTTCTTCGCCGTCACGCATAACAGTAGCAAACTGCGGTTTGAGTGTAAGCATCTTTTCAAGGCTCTTACGGCTTTTGCCGACTGCATAGTCTTGAAAAGCTTCACCAATTTTATAAAGTAGCATAACCATAATGGCTTCGGGGTACTCGCCAAGTGCAAGTGCACCTATCGTCGCCACAACCATAAGCACATTTTCGTCAAAAACTCCGCCTTTTGCGAGTTTTTTAAACGACTTATATATCACATCATATCCGACAAATAGATATGCCACAATATATAGCACAAGTTTTGCAATGTCGTTTTTGAGTAGCATCGCTGTGACCATAAGCACAACCGACAAAATAGGCAATGCTAGTCGCACCCATGTCCTTTTGAAAAATGGTACTTTTACCTTTGTTTCTTGCGGTTGGTCTTCTATTTTGGCAAGATATACTTCGCTTTCAAATATGTGTATAGTTTTTTCCAAAAACGCAATGAGTTCGGCTTCGTCTGCCCACTCGTGGTCGGTCTCAATATAGAGTTTTTTGTTTATAAAATCAAGTGTGCATTTATCTATCTCGTCAAAAGTATTTAGGGCTTTCTCGATTTTTACCGAACATGCAGCACATTCAAGGTCTTTTAGTAGATATACTTTTTTCATTAGTCTATCTCCCTTGCATGAACTAAACACATGTCGACTACCTTTTTGACATGCTCGTCACTTATCATATAATACACCTTGTTTCCGTCTTTACTACTCGACACAAGATTTGCATTCTTCAAAAAAATCAGTTGGTGCGATATCGCCGATTGGGTCATTCCTACCGCTTCCACAATCTCACTTACACACTTTTTGCCCGACATAAGTTCGAACACAATTTTGAGCCTTGTCCCATCTTTAAGTGCTCCAAGTATGTCAAGCATATTTTTCATATCTTTTTCGCTGACAATATATTTTTTCATAAATCTCCTTTTTATATTTTATGCCAAAAAACTGATATGTAGTCCTTTTACATAAAAAATATATGAATGATTACTCATATAGTATATGAACAATCACTCATATAGTCAAGAGATTTTTTGCATTTTTACAAAACTTTATAGTTTATTAGGTCGATACTGTCGACAAGTGGTGTATGTATTGGAGTACTAAGGTCTGTCGAAAGATATTTTTTGTTGTCGTCTGGAAAAACAGAAAGGCAATGCGATTTGCCGTACTTGACACAGCCAAGAAAGTTTGCTCCGCCTGATATCCCTACAGCAAGCCCAAGCGACTGGCTGAGTTTTTGTGCCATAGCAATTGCATCGTCGTCATCGATACTTATTATATCGTCGACCAGTTCGGATTTGTACAGGTCGGGTATTATGTCATCACTAAGCCCTTGGATTTTGTGTTGGCCGAGTGAACGACCTTGCGAAAACAGCGACGACCCGCTTGGCTCGACAGCAACGATTTTTGCTCCACAATGTCGTTTGAAATATCCGCCAATACCCATTAGTGTCCCCGATGTGCCTATGCCCGCCACAACTCCACATATATTACTCACCTTACTTTCGACCTCCTTACAAAGACGACGATATGCTTTGACGTTGGACTGATTTTCAAACTGTCTGGATAAAAAGGCGACTCCGTTTTCATTTAACTTTTCACATTCACAAAAGCCTTCTTCAAAACTATCGACAAGGCACAATTCTCCCCCATATAATTGGATAAGTTTTTTGCGTTCATCGCTCATGCTACGCGGCATAAAAACTTTTACTTTATGGCCAAAATACCGACCTACAGCACAAAGTGATATGCCCATGTTTCCGCTCGACACTTCAGCAATGTCTTGCCCATTTTTGAGTTTGCCCGACCTTAATCCGTCTTTGATTATTTGCAAGGCTACCCTATCCTTAATCGAGCCAGTAAGATTGTACCACTCGCACTTAAAATAAGCACTTCGAGTGATGTTTTTGTATTTATACTCTATCTCTACAAGCGGTGTATCACCTATCACACCTGCCAAATTTTTGTATTTATCCATATTTACCCCCTTTGTCATATATGTCAAAACACAAAAACATGTGAAAAAACGACTCAAAATTTAGAGCCGTTTTGTTATTTTCTTTTACTTTTTGGTTCGGATAATTTAACGCAAAGTTTAACAAACTCCGCAATCGGGATTGTCGCAAATCCAACAGCAATACATATAAGCCACTCATTTAGAGTAAGTGTAGTGATATTAAGTGCTGTTTGTAGGAACGGAATAGGTATCGCCACAACCAATACACATAGTGCAAAGGAGTATACAAAACCCCAGTTTAAAAACGCATTATCAAATGGATTACTTGAAAACAAACTTCTACGTTCGTCCTTCATGTTGTAGGACTGGAACGCTTCTATCATAGTAAGAGACACAAAACAAAGTGTAATAACTTTTGTAGTGTCAAGGCCTATGACGTCGTAAGATATAAAGTAAACCATAAGTACTAAAAATGCCTGTACAAGTCCATATGTCACCATATTAAATCCGACAAACCCGCTAAACAAATGCTTTTCATGCTTGTTTGGCGGACGACGCATAATATCCTTGTCGCCTTTTTCAACACCCAGTGCAAGTGCCGATATAGTGTCGCTTATAAAGTTTAACCAAAGTATAAGTGCCGGATTGAAAAACTCTCGACGTAGCACAACAATTACTGTAAATAACATAATAAGTTCGGCAATACCTGTCGACATAAGATATTCGATACACTTTAGTACATTGTCATATATTTTGCGGCCTTCTTTAACTGCCGACACAATAGTCGAAAAGTTGTCGTCTGTAAGTATAACTTGACTGACTTCTTTAGTAACATCAGTGCCAGCAATCCCCATGCCAATGCCTATATCTGCCGTCTTAATGCTAGGCGCATCATTTACCCCGTCACCTGTCATTGCAACAACATTATTTAGAGCTTTAAGCGCCTTCACTATCCGTACTTTGTGCTCGGGATTAACTCGTGCAAACACTCGCACAGTCGCAAGTGCTTTTTGCAGATGCTCGTCTTTCATATTGTTTAGGTCTTTACCTGTCAAAACTTGACGTTTGTCAGTAGCAATGCCAAGTTCACGTGCAATAGCAAATGCCGTGTCTTTATGGTCGCCAGTAATCATTATTACCTTAATCCCTGCATTTTTGCAAGTAGCAATCGCTTCTTTGACTTCTGGTCGTGGTGGGTCAATCATTCCCGCAAGCCCGACAAAAGTAAGATTTGATTCAGCATATTCCGAACGCATAATGTATGGGTCTTCTTCATACTCTTTGTAG
Organism: uncultured Christensenella sp.; assembly: GCA_964434265.1. Lineage (GTDB taxonomy): Bacteria > Bacillota > Clostridia > Christensenellales > UBA1242 > UBA11490. Next base: position 76,005 of record CAYSUK010000003.1, read on the forward strand.
GCAAATGCAAGTACTCTAAGTGCATTGTCACCCATAATATAGTTTTGTTCGATTACCTTGTCACGGTCAGCGTCAGTCATAATTCGCACTTGGCCATTATCAAGTATGTATGTGCATTTATTTAAAATATTGTCGACCGCACCCTTGACATAACAAATTTTGTCGTCATCGACATCGTTTAGCGTGCTCATAAGTTTGCGTTCGCTGTCAAACGGAATTTCGTTTAGTCTTGGATATGCTCCATTTAATGTATCTTTGTTGTAGCCATTTTTGTACGCATAATACACAAGTGCTGTCTCTGTCGGGTCGCCAAGCAAGCTTAGTTCGCCACCTTCACCAAGTTTGGTTTCAGTATCATTGCAAAGCAACATACAATTTATGAGTTGGTGATAGTTTTCGCTATCATTCAATCGAGTATTTTCACACATGGTGTACACTGCACTAACTTCCATTTTGTTTAGAGTGAGTGTGCCTGTTTTGTCACTACAAATTACTTGTGTACTGCCCAACGTTTCGACTGCTGGAAGCGACCTTACAATAGCCTTTTGTTTGGACATACGTTGGACACCAAGTGCCATGGTGAGAGTAAGACATGTAAGCATGCCTTCCGGCACGATACATACCGCAAGCGCAATGGCCACCATAAAACTCTCAGATATCGTTTTGCCCATTATCATATCAGCCACAAACACAACTGCTGAAATAGCAACAATAATGTATGACAAAATCCTAATAGTCGAATTTAGACGTTTTGTGAGTGGAGTTTCGTCATCTTTTTCTTCTTGGAGTATGTTTGAAATCTTGCCAAGTTCGGTATCCATACCCGTCGCAACAACTACGCCTTCGCCCCTGCCATATGCGACAGTACTGCCCATATACGCCATGTTTTTGCGATCACCAAGTGGCAAATGTCGGCCTTCGACTATCATTGCCGTTCTTTCGCTTGGCACACTCTCCCCTGTAAGTGTCGAATCGTTTATCTTAATCGATGCTGTATGGATAAATCGTATGTCGGCTGGCACAACATCACCTGCTTCAAGCACAACAATATCTCCCACAACTATGTTTTCCGATTTAACTCGTATTATCTCACCATTTCGACGGACTTTTGCATACGGCTTAGTCAAGTCCTTTAATCCATCAAGCGCCTTTTCCGCCTTGACTTCTTGCACAACACCAATGGTTGTGTTTAGTATGATAATAAGCATTATCATGCCAGCATTAACAAGTTCGCCCGCATCATCTTCTAGTATTGCTACCACGATACTCGCAATGCATGCAAAAACCAACAAAAGTATCAACACATTTTTGAGTTGGTCAAATATCCTTAACCAAACACTGCGTTTTTTCTTTTGTTTGAGCAAGTTCTTTCCATTTTCTTCTAGGCGACGACGTGCTGTCGATGGACTAAGCCCTTCATGTCGGCTTTCAAGTCTTTCAAAACACTCGTCAATGCTTACATTGTACATATATCTTTCCCTATGTTTTGATTTTAGCACATAGCAGATAAATAATCAAATAAGTAAAAGATATTTGTAAAATTTGTAACTAAAAAGAAAGGGCTAGCCCTTTCTTTTACATTCCACCATCAATAGTAATTATCTCTGAGTTTATATACTCAGCATCGTCCGACGCTAAAAAACAAATTAGTTTTGCTATATCTTCTGGTGTACCAAAACGACGTTTGAGTATTTTTTCGCACTCCATAGCTCGCACTGTCGGGTCATCGAATATATCGTCATTCATGTCAGTATCCACCCAGCCCGGTGCAACAGCATTGACATTGACATATGGTGCATACTCTATCGCCATATTGTGTGTAAGTGAGTCAAGCCCCGCTTTACTCATGTCATAATCGGCACTTGTCGGCCAATAACACTTTGTAGCATTGTTTGACGACACATTTATGATTTTGCCATATTGTTGCTCGACCATATGTGGCGCAATCTCACGTGTGATAAGATATGGTGCAATAAGATTTGTCGACAATATCTTGACAATATCTTCTAGTTTTTTGTCACAAAACTCACAGTCTTTGGCAATGCCAGCATTGTTTACAAGCACATCAATATGTCCAAAATCTTTATATGCTTTTTCCACCATTTTTGATATTTGGTCAGGGTCAGATATGTCAGCTTTATAGACCACAACCTTTGCACCAAAATCCTTCTTTATAAGGTCGGCTATTTCTTTGGCTTTTTGGTCGTTGTTTGCGTAATTTATAGCGACGTCAAAACCCCTTCGAGCAAACTCATATGCTGTCGCCCTACCTATGCCACGACTAGCACCAGTAATAAATACAACTTTTTTCATAATTTTCTCCCACATTTAGTATAACACATATTGCCATATTTTAAAATAAAAAAAACACCTTCATATAGAAGATGTTTTGTATTTGTTATGCTCTAGAATAATATTTACCGTCAGCTGTGGTTACGATAATCTTTTCGCCTTGCTCGATAAATAGTGGAACTTTTACCAAAAGTCCAGTCTCAGTGTAAGCATCTTTCGAAGCATTTGTAGTTGTGCCACCCTTTACAGCAGGCTCAGTCTTCTCTACTGTAAATTCCATTTTTTCAGGAAGTGTAATTCCAAGAAGTTCGCCTTCAAATTGTGTAATATCAACATTCATATTTTCAATCAAATATTTTTTGTTGTCACCGATTTGGTCTTCAGAAAGTTCAAATTGGTCATAAGTGGTGGTGTTCATAAAATAGTATACTCCGCCCGACTCATATAGATATTGGACAGTGCTACGATTTATACGCGCTTCTTCAAATTTTACGTTTGTATTGAATGTACGCTCGATAATCGAACCCGAACGCAAGTTGCGAAGTTTGGTCTTCATAAATGCTGAGCCTTTACCAGGTTTTACGTGCAAAAACTCAACTACTTGATATATGCCACCTTCGATTTGTAATGTCATACCATTTTTAATACTGTTTACGTCTATCATAAATTACCTCTTTAATGTTTTAATTATTTTATTATAATTGTGTCTTTGTGTCAACTTGTATTTGCTCATTATCAACATTTTCTTTTATATCGTTCTTGTTGTTTTTTATATATTTTGTCCATTTGATATATCCATAAGTTGTGTTTGTGAGATATCCCACCTTAAGGATTAGTAGTATCCATTGACCTGAAAGAATATTGATGACTGTTTCGAGTAATACTGCGATGTACCAAATAAGCCAAGTTTCGTTGTATCTAAGAAGCATTGTAATTCCGTCAAACACACTAACAATACTCAAGCATGCATCAAAATAGCACACAATTTTTTTGATTGTTTGATTACTATAAAAGTCGGAATCGGGCGAAAATCTCGCAACCAAATATCCAAGCACAAACGTCCCCACAATACATGACACTATCATAACTATCGACTGCCATTTTTTTAGTGTGCGGACTTCGGTCACATTCTCGTCATTTTTATCTTTATGTTTGTTCCAATTTAGAAAAGAAAGCAGATGCATCGGGAACCAACAGAATATAACAACACCCATCGACATAAAACGTTCTTTCATAATAATATAAATAACAAGTTCTACAATGTCGACAAGTATGTATAAAAATTGTCCCCAACGGCTTTGTTTTGCAATAAGAAGTTCGCAGGCGACAGCAAACACTACATCAAGCACATAAAAAATGGTTACAAAAACACCGCTGACACCATTAACATCTTTTTCAGGAAACAAAAACATAAACAAAACCGACAAAAAAATTAGGCTAAACAGCCATATTTTTTCATACGTAGTAAAATAATTCCAAAACCTTTTAAAAATATTTTTCTTTTGTGTATTTTCCATACCGACAATTATAGCAAGTATACACAAAAAGTCAAATGGTTTTTGTTTTTTATAGACTATTTAGTTAAATAGTGATATAATTCTTTTATATTTTAAGAGGTGAAAAATGAACAACATAACAATAGACGAAAAATTATTGGAACTTTCAAAGCAAGCCGAAATCGACTTAAAACCATACTTTGACGAAGCCGAGCGTGTATGTGCATACAATTCGGCAAAGGTGTTAAATGCCTTTATCGAAAACAATGTCGCATATCAAGACTTTGAAGAGATAAACGGATATGGTTTTTTCGATGGCGGAAGAGATAAGGTCGAGAAAGTATTTGCGCAAGTGCTAGGCACCGAAGATGCGCTAGTCCGACCACAAATCATGTCGGGCACAAATGCCATATACTTGACGCTATCTGGACTACTCCACCCAGGTGACACTTTGCTTTGCATTGCAGGCGCACCATACGACCCACTACAAGAGATAGTAGGAATCCGTGGCAACAGCAAACATTCACTCCAAAACAATGGCGTAAAATATGAGCAAATCGAACTTATCGAAAATGACTTTGACTACGATGCAATCGCCGACCGCATCAAAAAAGGTGGAGTTACAGTTGTCGAAATCCAACGCAGTCGTGGATACTCACACAGAGAAGGCATAACAATTGCACAAATGGAAAAAGTATGTGGACTTATTAAATCAATCGACCCAAATGTAATCATCATGATAGACAACTGCTATGGCGAACTTGTCGAAGAGAAAGAACCTACTGATGTCGGAGCCGACATTATGGCGGGTTCGCTTATGCACAATCTTGGTGGCGGAATTGCGACATCGGGCGGATACATTGCCGGCAAAGAAGACCTTGTATGGCAAGTTGCCGAACGTATGACATCGCCTGGCATCGGCAAGGAACTTGGCGCAAACTACAACCAACTCATAAAGTTTATGAAAGGATTGTTCTTCGCTCCAAGAACTGTTTGCAACGCTGTAAAAACAGCCATCTTTACAAGTTATATAGTCGAGAAACTAGGTTTTGAAGGAGTATCCCCAAGATACACCCAAAAACGTAGCGACATCGTCCAATGTTTTAATTTTAGAAATGCCGACGAACTTGAAAAGTTTTGCCAATGTCTTCAAAAAGGCTCGCCAGTCGACAGTTTTGTAACACCTATTCCTAGCGAATTCCCAGCATATCCACACCCAGAAGTTATGGCAGCGGGAAACTTTACACTAGGCTCGACTATTGAACTTACTTGCGACGCACCAGTTGTGGAGCCATGGACAATCTACATGCAAGGTGCTTTGACCTATGAGTATGGCAAACTAGGTGTGCTTATTGCCCTTACAAACTTTCTAAATTATAGAAACAATCAATAATGGAAAAACAAAAAAGACACCGAGTTGGGATTATATAATATTGTTGACATAAATAAAGCATGGTGCTAAACTATTATTAGTTATATTTTACAAAGGAGAAATATATATTTACGATATGGAAGAAAAGAAAAAGTCAAATTTAAAGATATCCAAAATATTTATATTGATTGGCCTTGTAGTTATAATTCTTGGCGCAGTCTTTTTGACAAAATCAATTATGGATTATAAAGATAATAAAGAAGACTACAATAATGAATGTGCCAGGATTGATGCCGAATATAACCAAGCAATGGCCGAATATCGTCAAGATTATAACGATTTTAGAGAACGATTTTTAAATGGAGAAGCTGATATTTCCGATACTCCAGTTATGCCCCGAAAAAATACGGAATCTTTATCCGATCCAAAAATTCCTATAATGCTTCCTATTTCAATAGTTATTATTGTTGGTGGATTGTCTGTTTTGGCTGTTGGATTAAAACCATACACCATGAAACTGTCTTTAAAACACAAAAAAGAAACATTGATGTATACTGGTGGAGATATAACCGATATCGGCAACACAATAGTAGACATTGGTTCGCCAGTAGTAACTAAAATGGTAGACGATGTTGTAGTGCCTACAGTTGGTAAAGTTAAAAATGTTATTGTTGGAGACAACAAAAAAACAAACGACAAACTTTATTGCAAATATTGTGGAAAATTGATTGATAAAGATTCGAAATTTTGTAGTAAGTGCGGTAAAGAACAATAATAAATATCTTTTATTAGTCAACAAAAAAGAAGAGAAAATATTATTTTATTTTCTCTTCTTTTTTTTGTTTTATCTCCTAAAATGCAATTTTGTCAGCGATATAATTTTGAAGTTCGGATATTGGAAGTCTGACTTGTTCCATTGTGTCACGGTCACGAAGTGTAACTGTATTGTTTTCAAGAGTATCGAAGTCGATAGTAACACAATATGGTGTACCTATCTCGTCTTGACGGCGATAACGTTTGCCGATAGAGCCTGACTCGTCATAAGTGCACATAAAGTGTTTTGAAAGATTTGTATATACTTCGCGTGCCTTATCGCCCAAATTCTTTTGCAAAGGAAGCACTGCCACCTTGTATGCTGAAAGTGCTGGGTGCAAATGAAGCACAACACGAGTGTCGCCACCTTCCAATGTTTGCTCATCATACGCTTCACAAAGCACAGCAAGCATAAGTCTGTCAGCGCCTATACTATACTCGACTACATATGGGATATACTTCTCATTTGTGACTGGGTCCATATATAACATACTCTTTCCGCTATACTCTTGGTGACGTGAAAGGTCATAATTTGTACGATTGTGGATACCATTTAGTTCTTGCCAACCCATTGGATACAAGTATTGGATATCACAAGCCGACTTTGCATAGTGCGCAAGTTTGTCATGGTCATGATAACGCAAATGGTCTTTATCAAATCCCAAATCTGTTAAGAAATTAAAGGCACGTTTTTTGTATTCTTCGTAGTGCCCCATGTCGTCACCTTCTTTGCAGAAAAGTTGGTGCTCCATTTGTTCAAACTCGATTGTACGGAAAATAAAGTTTCCGGGAGTAACTTCGTTTCTAAACGATTTACCTATTTGTGCGATTCCAAATGGCACTTTTGCACGCATACTACGTTGGATATTTAAGAAGTTTACATACTCACCTTGTGCCGTCTCTGGGCGAAGATAAATTTTGTTTTGCGATTCGTCGATGACACCACGTGAAGTCTCAAACATGAGTTTGAACTCTCTAATAGGTGTCCAGTCAAAATTGCCACATTTTGGGCAAGTAAGATGATGCTCGTCTACATACTTTTGCATCTCTTCGTCACTCATAAGGTCAGGATTTACCTTGCCTTTTGCATGGGCTTCGATAAGGGTGTCGGCACGCATACGGGTTTTGCAAGCCTTGCAGTCCATCTTAGGGTCGCTAAAACTTGCTACGTGACCGCTCGCTTCCCAAACACGACTATTCATAAGTATGGCCGCATCTACACCAAAACTGTTTTCGTTTTCTTGTACAAAACGTTTCCACCAAGCACGTTTGATGTTGTTTTTAATTTCTACACCTACTGGGCCGTAGTCCCAAGTATTTCCCATTCCACCATATATGTCACTACCCGGGAAAATAATTCCGCGTGACTTACATAGATTTACTATTTTGTCCATTGTTGCTTTACTGTCCATAATTACCTCTTTATTAAATATGTCATATTATATCACTATTTTTTCACTTTTGACAAGGCCAACAGCACAAATATCAAATGTTTTGCAAAAAAATAAAGGGCAACCGCCCTTTACATTATCGTCGTTTTAAAAATTTGCCGATAAAATACAATGCAACTACAAACCCGCCCGCAACAAGCACGATAAGTAGTATCAAGAAAATGTCCGGGATTCTAAGATTTAGTGATGCATTTATAGCGACACCACTCACCTTAGACTCAACACCGTTTTTCACACTCTTAAATTGGACAAAATACTTTCCGCCTTTATCAAGTGTTACTTCACGACCTTCTGTCCAATCGGTCGAATTAAACGAATAATACACCGTTGCATCTTCGTCAGCTACAAGGATTAGTTTGGCTTTTTGAGTGAGTTTTTCCACTTCAGTATAGCGTTTGCCATTTACTTCAAAAACATATTTTGGAGTAGTAGGCACTATACTAAAACTCGTCGATTCAAACCACATATAGTCTTCATTGTTTGTTGTATCAATTTTTGTGTCATTCTTAAAATAGTCCACGCGATAACTTCCAACACCAAGTTCGACATCAATTATAGGCTCAGATCCATCACTAATTGTTTTGACCAAATTTTCTACATTGTCGCCGTTTGGGTCGGTTGTGATTTGATATATTTTTACTTTCAAATCACTATCGCCAGTGTTGTAGTATTTTATATTTTCACTTTGTTCAATTGTTGATTTGTTTATCCCTTGAAGTCCCAAAATATAATTGAATCTACTAGTTAAACTGACTATGTCGGTAAAATTGTTGGCATAACCTATAATATCAAAATTGCTGTCACTACGTGCAATAGGCATATCGACATCTTCCAACGAATCAAATTGGTTGTGTGCAATATTCAAGACACCATTTCCGTCATCATAACCTGTTGTAACCATGTTTGATACATCGAGACTTGTCAAATTGTTGTTGTTTATAATCAAAACCTTTAGGTTTGAAAGCATGCTAATGTCGATAGAAGTCAAACCATTGTTTGAAACATCTAAATATTCAAGGCTAGTCATTCCTTCAAAAACATCGGCTTCTATTGTCGTTATGTTATTGTTTGAGAGTATAAGTTTTTTTAATTTTCTAAGGTCAAATTTTCTAAGTGAAGTCAAATCTGTAATGCGTTTGCTTTGGTCAGGCGCTCCAGTGAGCATGTACGACAAATCAAGTTCGGTCGCGTCTTTAAAACTATTTGGATTTAGACTCTTGCCGGTAGTCGATACATTTTGCAACTTAGTATATAAGTTTGAGTCAGTAAACTCGCTCATTAAAATAGTGTCTGCAATATCAGCATTTGCACTACCCCTAGTTTTCACAAAATTGGGCAAAAACAAAGTCATGCCCACCGAAACTATAAGTATAATCAAAATTAAAAAATATGTTTTTTTCTTCGACATACCACACATTTCCTAAAAATTATTTTTATCATTATACAACATATTAAAATATTTTCCAAAGTTTTTGTGACAAAATACAAATTTTGTATAAGTATTTTGCGTAAATCGGCCAAATCTATGTGCAAGTATAGGCATAGAATAAAAATTTTTAAATAAAATATAATTAAAATGGGTTTAATTATTGACACAAAGCCTTGTATTTGGTACAATAACCTTGCAATTTGATTTGGACAGTATAATTTTGTGTATCAATCATACTTATTCATATCCTTTATCTTTGATATACCCCTCCATCTCAAAAACAACATACTGATACGCAAATCAAGTTGCAACCCTATTTTAATATATCTATATATATTCAGTGCGGAAATACTCAAGAGGCTGAAGAGGCGCCCCTGCTAAGGGTGTAGTGCGGTAACACGCAGCGAGGGTTCAAATCCCTCTTTCCGCGCCAAAAAAAATGGCTATGTTGGGCCATTTTTTTATTTCCCTATTATAATCACTATACGGGATTTGACCCTACGGGTTCAGTCCTGTCGGACCCAGACCGCACTGGCGTGCTCCCGTCTTGTCGTTCGCTTCGCTCTCTGTCTAAAAAGTGTCCACTGGACACTTTTCTTAACGAGTCGACCCCTCTTTCCGCGCCAAACGTCAATATATTGTGGTCGTTTTCCAAATTAAACACAATATGTTGTGGTGCTAGGTGGTCAAAAGACCACCTATTTTTGTTTGTGAGTAGAAAGTGAGTAGAATTTTGAGTCATTGCCGCCAAAAAAAAATGGCTTTTAAAAGCCATTTTTTATTTTCTTATAATGCTTACCATATAAGATATTTTTATGCTCATTATTTGAGATGTTTTTATTGTTATAAATTTTACTTATACCATATGCGAATAGTGTCCGAATACGTACTACCTACATACTCGACTTTAATCTCAACCATGAAGTTTGATTGTTTGAATCTAACAATACCCATATTAATATCCGAAGCATCTATATTTTTCGAATTACTTGTTATGGTATATTTTATACCACCTGTAGCAACATCTTCAAGAGATATTGGAAGGTTATTGATTATAGTAATGGTTTTTAGATCAAAATCACTATTTAAAGGAACATCTTCCGAATTAACCAAATAGAAAGCACTTTCTCCTTTATCCCACCAAATTCCCTTTTGCAAGTCATTTGTAACTTCGACAGTAAAATGATTTTTAATTTCAGGATTAACAGTAGACTCAACCCAAATTGTCGTTGTGCCATAATTTTTACCTTCTACCTTACCATTTTGATTTACAGTCGCAATAGAAGGGTCATCACTCCACCAACGCAAACTACGTTTTTCAACGGGTACTGTATATGGTTCTATAGTATGTTCTACCACTTGACTTCGGTTTTTGTTTAAAACAAGTTTACCCGGAACACCATCACTTACATCTGTCGAAAGTTTAATGGCGCTGATATCGTCTTCAGCCACTTTAACAACAATCGAATATTGGACATCGCTTTTATCGTCTGAAGTAATAAGGATAGTGGCTTCGCCATATTCTAGACCCACCATATCATAAGTTTTTGGATCAATAGAACACACCGCACCAGCACCGCTTATGGTTATATTTTTATTTGATGCGTATTCAGGATAAACCTTTATACGCAATTTGTCGCCTTTTCCTTCACCCTTGCCTATTTTTATAACCGAGTTTTCTTTATACTCATCACCTTCACTATCCAATACTGTTATACGTTCGACTGCTATGTAAGTGTATTGAGAAAGTATTCTGCCAGTAAACGAGATAAAGTATATAAGGATAAAAGGCAAAACCAACAACATTGTTACAACTGCTTTTTTCATACGCTAAATCTCCATCCTTGTATAATAGTAGTCGAGTCGGATATTGAGCAAATGAATGCGTCCAACAAGGTAAATCACACTAATAGCCAATGCAATAAATATGCCTTTCAAGCCAAACAATGTTATTATAAGACACAATAGTACTGGCAAAGCAAGTGCATAAATCATGCTCTTAGTGGTGTTTTTGCCAATTGTCGAGATTTCCGAGTTGTCATACCAGTCAAGCACTGGCTTTTGCAGGTCAAGGTCAAAACTATGACAAATATGCCCTAGCGCCAATATAGTCACAACAAGGCTGCTAAGTAGCGCAATCCAAACATTAAGGTCGGTTGCGATGATTGTCACAATCGTCGTAACAAGTATCGCCCCAACAGTAAACACCGCATTAAAACTTAGTTTTGCTAAAGCTTGGACACGATAGTTTATAGGTGTGGTTTTTGCGATATAAAAAGTACCGCCTTCCTTCGAAATAGCAATCGACGAAATAGTGTTTGACATAAGTGCAATAATGCCAAGAACAAGCACGTGAGAGCCAAAAATCATATTTTGCCCCGCTTGGTTTACGGCGATATTGATAAGAAGTTTGTCATATGTAAACACAATAAGTGGCATAAATAGCGGAAACAAGAAAAACTGAAATATATATCCAGGACTTCTAAACACCATGCGAACTTCATTTATGAAAAGTTCGGCAAAAACACCACGATGTTTAAACGGACGATGTTTTGTACGTACTACCGAAGTTGTTTCGAGATTAATGGTCGAAATTTTGTAATAGAATGGCTTTATCAATGCAAAGCACATAACAACTAGCAAAACACTCCCGCCCAAAAAGGCAAGCGGAAAGTAAAAATACTTAAAGTTTAACATGGCAAGTGCAATTTGATAGTACACAATTATTTTCGAGCCAGTACTTACGAGCCAGTTGTTTATCTTAAGTCCTGTCGCAACTTGCTTTTCGGCGATATTTATGACAGACGAAAGTTTTGTCACAAAACTCATGTAAAGCACAAACACAGTCGCCACAACAAGTAATATACTAACTATCGAAAGCACATTGTGACGTTTGAAAAACTTTAACACAAACATAATCGGAATAGATAGTATACTTGCAAGAGCAATAGGCAATAACGGCAATAACGGAATAATAAATATTAGCGATGCAAAGTACACAATACTTAATCTTCCAAGCCAGCCTAAGCACAAAAATACCGGCAACATATATAGTGTATTAAATATAAGTTCGGACACGTAAAGCACCATTATTTTCGACACAAAGAGTTGGTTGAAAGTAACTGGCAAAACCATGAGCAATTCGTTGTCCTTACTCATATACAACGTGTTTATAGTGCTAGCAATAGCAAAAGCAAACGAAATCGCCTGTGTCACGAGCAACACAACACTTATTGCATTTTGATTTATTGTGATAAACAACAAGGTAAATATTTTGTTTAGAATAAGATAAAGCACCAAAGTGATTGCACCAATCAAACATATGGACTTAAAAAGTGAGATGAAAAAAGCTTTCACATCACGTGACTTAAACAAATTATACTTGTTGTCTAATTGAAATTTGAAAAGTTTTAATATTTGAGACATGATCTACTCTTTTATCTTTCTTTTAGTTTTTGGTTTTGGTGTATTTATTTGATGTTCGACATCGTTTATTGTGTTGTCGGCAATTGCATTCATAAACAATTCCTCAAGAGACTCGCCCTTCTCTTTAAGTTCGTGCAAGTCGTACACCCCTTGAAGCTGACCTTTTTTGATAATGCAAACTCTATCACACAAATTTTCCACAACATCAAGTATGTGCGAACTGAAAAATACAGTATTGCCATCATTTGCATGTTTTCGCATAGCCGCCTTTAATTGGTAGGCACTTTGTGGGTCAAGACCAGTCAATGGCTCGTCAAGAACCCAAAGTTTTGGCTGATGAACTAGCGCTGCAATAACTGAAATTTTTTGTTTCATACCATGGCTATAACTCTTTATCGGATTATCAAACGCATGTTGGAGATTAAATAGTCGCACATAATACTCACTTATCTCTTCGCGTTGTTTGACAGAAACATTGTACAAATTTGCAATATGATTTACGTACTCACGACCAGTAAGACGCTCAAAAACGGCGTGGTTGTCTGGCACATAACCTATCATTTGTTTTGCCTTAAGCGGGTTTTTAACAAGATTTACACCACAAATACTTATTTCGCCTTCTTCAAAAGGAAGTATGCCTACAAGTGATTTGATAGTTGTACTTTTACCAGCACCGTTTGGCCCTAAAAATCCAAATACTTCACCCGGTTTTAAACTTAGTGAAAGATTGTCTACCGATTTTATAGTGCTATTGCCATATCTTTTGGATAAATTTTTAATTTCTAACATATGTACCTCGTCCTAATCTTCATAATATTGTTTTGGAACACGACGTTTGTATCGTCCCTTTTCTTTGTATCTGTCGATTTTAATACTACGCATTTTAAAATGGTCGTCTCCGACACGACAGAGTTGGAGATAAAACCAATAAAACACCATACAAAATACACTATATAGTACATAAATCATAAGCATATATAGTGGATAGAATGTGTATCCACCCCACACAACTGGGTACTTATATGTAAACGACAAGAAAGGCAAAGCATTAAGTACGGTCGTATTAAATAGATAGAAATAATTTACCTTGTTAAAGAACCAATGGTCTGGCTTGTACAAAACACAGTTTGCAAGCAGCCCCATTGTCGCACAGAACATAAAGTAAATTGTAAAACCCGCAAAGAAGTGCTTAAACCCACTCTTTTTAGGTCTCTCAACAACTCTAAGCGCGACCATAAGCAGTGGAATTACAAAAACCCATGTATGTTCGATATAGAAGTGAATGTTCCAGTACGAAAGCATACCTTCGCTCACGTCAGGTGCCAAAAATGCGATCATAGCACCGGGCACATTTGCAAGAAGTACAAAGTCAAAAAACGCCGGTTTTTTAACAATGATAGCAATAAGCACCAAGTACGAACCAAGGTTGCAGAGTTGGAACGGAAGCCGACTCATAATCAAGTCCATGAGATAGATTTGGTTGTAGTGTAAAAACAAGAACAATGCCAAAAACGTGCAAAGTGCTACGCGACTTTCTTTGTCTTTAAATCTAAATATAAAGTATAGCACCACAAACAATAGTAGTATAACAATTAGCCACATAACATGTTGGGGCGAAAACAAAGTCATATATAGTTTTGAGAAGCCAAACAACGATTGTGGCACACAAACAGGCACTGTCACCATAAGTCCAAATGGAAGCACTCCAAAGAAATACCCCCAGTCAGCCTTGGATTTTACATCAAACTTATGCCCTTTACAAAATCTTAGCATAAGCGGAATAAGTATCAAAAGTACAAGTTCGAGCGAGAACTCAATATGACGCACAATATCCGAGGTCATTATTGCGCGACCCGAATTGGTCGTAAAATAATACAAAAATTTGTCATAAAAAGCGAGCGAAACAAGTGCTACTGGCAAACAAAAATATATTGCCCAATTTTTGAAAATTCGTTTCGAAAAGAAAATAGCACAAGGATAGACTACTGTTGCGAAAGTCAAGCCCCAACGGAGCAGACTTTGCAACACGTCCTTACTTTTATAATATGATTCGCCATAAGTTCCGCCATTTATTACCCAAATAAAGCGGTCATTTAAAAAGCATCTAAAAAATGCACAAGCAAAAAGAGATATTGAAAGGATTTTCAATATCATATCAATTCTCTTTTCGCCTAATTTGTTTTTACATAGGACAAGGGGTATTATCGCTCCTACCACAATGCCCAAAATAATTAGAATATTAGTCATAAATTTCTCGTCTAGTTATATTAAGCATTTGTAGGGGCAACGTACGCTTGGTTTACAAGTATTGCTTGTCCCATATTAGCACTACCAGTATCTAAGTCAACAATAATATATTGGTAGTCTTTATATCCCAACCAGTCACTGCCTTGTGTTGCTTTGTTTTGAGCAACATTTATCAATAATTGGGTTAGAGTTATCATATTATCTGTCTTAGTATACTCGCAGAATTTGTTTTCAGTATTACCTTTTGTAGCATAATTTGCATAACTTCCACTTGCAACATCAATATAGATAAGTTCGAAGAAGTTCATGTCTCCCGCACTATTTTTCAAACATGTATCAGCTACAGTATTCATACTTCCTGACAATACATCTTTTGTACTTTGGTCTAAACTTTTAAATGCATCATTTTTAAGTATAGCTTCAATTGTGCCACCAGTAATTGCTGAAATAAGATTAGGGACACTCATTCCAAGTTTTTGTGATAGTCCATACATATATATAGTCGACGCACCACTATTGTAGTTGTTACTATGTATATAGCCAGTAAATGCAGCAGTAGGGGTTTCATTATACTCTAGTCCTGCTGAGCCAGTAGGATTTGCAGAATCTTGATTCAACATATCGTCTGGAGTAATTTCCAAACCAAACGCACCTACTTGACCGATAGTAAGATTGTGGAAAGTGATTTGGTTTTGGTCGCTCTCGATACCATTTGTCGAGCATTGGTCAATAGTACAGTCAGATACAAGTGCATTTACACCGTGTCTAATGATAAGACCTACACTAAATCCACTTACTTTTACATTGCTTATCTCAATATCTTTGCAGACTAATTTGCCTTTAGTTTTTGTTGAATCAAAATAGTCATTTGCGTCTGCATCGCCATTGATATTTATTCCACGATAATAAGTGTGTTCGAAATAACCTTTCTCATTTGGGTGTATTTCGCCTTTTGTACTATCTCCTTGATAGTAGAACTTGCCAGTAGAAATATCACCGACATTTCCACAACCCAATACTTCAAGGTCATAGATTTTTACACTAAATACTGTATCTTGTGTAGTATCTCTACTTGCATTAAATTGTAGGAATGAATCTTTCTTTGAACTTTCAGTCAAAGGAAGACTGAAGGCAGAGATTTTGTAGCCATTTCCGTTTATAGTAGTATTTCCATAGAATGTACAAGCTTCTACACCGCTTGTGCTGTATGTAGCACAATTAAGATTGAAGTTGTCAGTATCAGATAGTATAAGGTCATTTATGATATTATACACTGTATGATTTCCGCTATTTGCTGCAAGACGAAGTTCGTGTGCAGTACGGATATTTATGCCGTCATTTACATTTACAGTAATGACTTTTTGGCATTCGTTTTGGATAGTAGCGTCATTCAAAGAAGAGTCCGATGTGATAGTCACACGTACTTTACCTGTCTTTTTAAACTCTATTCCTGTAGTTGTATTTTCAGCGACAGTAGCACCAGTCTCGGTTACTGCGCCTTCATCGTTTAGTAATTCGAAAGTATAATCTACATTGCTTGCACAAGTAGCATAGTCACTATTTGATGTAGCAATCTCAAGTACAAGTTTTTCACTCTTGCCATATGCAAGTATGTCATTTTTAACATTGTTTACTTTAATTTGTTCTGGCACAACCATTACATACACATCACAAGTAGTAATTACATTGTTTGTACCAGCTACACGTATTTCTACTTCAGCCTTTCCATGACCATGAGCAGTAACTTTTCCATCAGCATCTACTGTTGCGATTTCTGGATTTTTACTTACATACTCAAAATCTCTTGCTGTAGTATTAAGACTACCTTCAGTAGAATTGTATGCTGTTACATCGATAGTAGGTTGAGCATTATTTTTTGTATCGTAGTTTATGTTACTAGCAATAGCAGTTTCTATTTGTAGTGCAGTAACTACGGTTATTGTTTTTTCAGCATAGATGTCATTATGACCATTTAGAGTAGCACGTACTTTAAATGTGTCGCCGACCTCTGCATTACTATTTAGGGTAAATTCGTTTCCATTGCGGGTTACGATATCTTCCCCTTCTACTATACTAAATGTATAGTCTTTTACAGTGGCATAACTTGGGTTGTATGATACACCAAGTGTCACTTTACTATTTTCGCCTTTGGCGATTTTGTCTTGACTACGTCCGTCTGTAAAGTTGATTGCTATGCTAGTAGGGACTAAGTCAACGACTGTTAGGCTAACTTCTTTTGAAGTGCCCCCCCCCGCACATGACCAATCACTTTGATAAGACTGCCAACAGTAGCGTCGGTATTTACTTTGAGCACTTTTCCTTCAAACATGCCTGCACCTGATTTGACCGAATACTCGACATCTTCTTTGTCAGCATTTTTTACTTTCGCGTCAAAAGTCACAGAGTCGCCGGGTTTTACTTCGTAGATATTGTCGACTGGCATAATCTCAACAGAGACTTTGCTTCCACAACCTGCAAGCACACCCACAGCTAAAAGAAAAGACATAAGTATACCGCTTACAATCTTTTGATTTTTTCTCATGTGTTTTCTCCTTATAAATTTATGAAACATTTCGTTTCACTTATACAACAATTATATCTCAAATTTTATTTGAAACAAAATGTATTATCTCTATTTTTTACACTTTTTTACATTTTAATATATTTTTTGTCACAAAAACTTATTGACAAACATATTTGCCCCGCTTTTCATATTGTTAATGATATTTATCACATTTTCATATCCAACAATAAATAATTTAACTTTTTGTCATAGTTTCTTGAATTTACTATTTTTAGTTGTTAATATTTCATTAAATTGCAAAATTCAAGGAGAAGTGATATATTATGAATGTATTGGAACACTATAAAGAAATGATAGAAGATTTTTTTTAATAAAAAAACAACCAACTATTCCAAATCAAAAAAATGGAAAGAATACAAACTTGGACAAACTTTCACCCACTGTAAAATATGTTATTCCCGTAATAATAAAATATATGAGGCGTATTATAACGAACCCGAATTACCCGAACATTTAAATTGCAAATGTTATTTAGATTGGTTAAAAAGTTTAATGGTAGGTGAAGCTACTGACTTTGGAAAAAGCGGTGCTGATTACTATTTGAGATATTATGGTTATTTGCCAGATTATTATATAACAAAACAAGACGCAAAAAAATTAGGCTGGAAAATTAATAACTACAATTTAGATAAAGTCGCACCTGGGAAAATGATAGGCGGAACAATCTTCCTAAACATAGAAGAAAAATTACCTAATAAAGAAGGCCGGATATGGTATGAATGCGATATTGACTATCATGGTGGATATAGAAATAGCAAAAGACTTGTATACTCAAATGATGGTTTGATTTTTAAAACCAATGACCATTATAAAACTTTTATTGCAGTAGAATAAGGAGAAATTATGACAAAATATATTTTTAATAGAAATGAATTTGTATGGGCAGAAGAATTTTATAATTTAATTCAAAAGAAAATGAATTTGCCTGATTGGTTTGGAAAAAATGCAGATGCCTTGTGGGATATGCTTACTGGTTATATTCAAACGCCATGTGAAATTACACTTATAGGATTTGACATTGAAGAAAACAACGAATACAACAAACAGATAATTGATAAAATCCTTTTTTGTTTTCATAAAGTTCAAAAAGACTTTCCAAACGAATTTAAGATAATACATAAATAGTTTTTATTTATACACTCAACTTAATAAAACATATTTGCCCCGCTTTTCATATACAACAATATGAAGTTAAACAAAATTACAATATCCCGACAAGTACTGCGGTCAAACATATCCACCATACGCCAAAAAATCAAGGGCAAAAAAATATGTGCTGTCGTCAAAGCCGATGCATATGGATTGGGGTGCAAGCATATTGTGCCCATAATCGACCCGCTTGTCGACTACTATGCTGTGGCAAACATTGACGAAGCCGTTATGCTGCGAAGGCTCGGCACAGACAAAAGCATACTCGTATTAGGCACAACTCCATATTCTGACTTTAGCATTGCACAAAAATACAACATCAAATTATCGCTATCTTCTCTAAATTATATACAAAATGCGACAAATTACATCACTAATGCGACAAAAAATATACAAAATGCGACAAATTGCGACAATTTGGCATTTCATTTACAAGTCAATACTGGTCTAAATCGTTTTGGTGTGTCGCCGCAAGATGTCGACGATGTGGTCAGATTTGCCAAGAGTAATCACATAAATATAGTCGGGGCATACACGCATTTTGCGACAACATCAGATGACGAAGAGTACATCGACACACAATACAATTTGTTTGAGAAAGCGACACGCAATATGAACAAAAGCATATTAAAACACTGTTCAAACACTTATGCCAGTCTACACAAGGCTTGCCAATGCGAAGACATGGTGCGAGTGGGATTTGGGCTATATGGAAGCGATGAGTGTGGGCTACAGCCGATAGTCTCCATAACCGCCAAAGTACTTAATATTATCCAACTCGAAAGTGGTGAAAGTCTTGGATATGACCGCACTTTTGTGGCTACAAAAAGTACTAAAGTCGCTGTCGTGTCCATGGGTTATGCAGACGGATTATCTCGAGCACTCAGCGACAACTTTGCTCTTTATATCAAAGGCAAATTTGTACCCATTATTGGACTTATATGCATGGACGTGTGTTTTGTCGATGTGAGTGATGTCGATGCAAATTTATTTGACGATGTAGAAATACTTGGCGAGCACATTACTCTCAAGAACTATGCTCACGCATTACACACAAGCCCGTATGAGATACTACTAAACTTTAGCCATGCACGAGCCGACACAATAATAGATAGATAGCCAATTTTGCACAACGCATAAAATTGGTTATTTTTTTATTATTTCATTTTCTATTTTTCGACATATATGATAAAATGTGTTTAGAAAACATATTATAGAGAGAAAAAATCATGAAAGCAGACATCAAATTACAAAGCGGAAATATTATCGTAGGGCTAGCCGACACAAAAGCCGAACTTGAAAAAGCACAAAAACTACGTTATGCGATGCTCGTGCTTGACTACGACGACAGCAAAGAAAAAGACGGAATAGATGTGAGCGATTATGATGAGTTTTGTGACCACCTTATAGCTGTCGACACGACAACGGGCGATGTTGTGGGCACGTACAGACTCATGCACAACGGCCACCTAAAGTACAAAGATCGCTTTATATGTGAAGACGAATTTGACATATCGCGACTTAAAAATTCGGGCGAGAACATATTAGAACTTGGCCGTGCGGTAGTCGACAAAAACTACCGCAACGGTGTCGTAATCAAACTACTTTGGCAAGGGCTTTTTGCCTACTGCAAACTCAAAAACATAAGGTTTATGTTTGGGACAGGCTCGTTTCACGGCACCGACCCGTCGCTTTACAGCCATGCATTTGCATCGCTCTACTACAATCACAAAGTCGAAGACAAATACGATTGTTTTGCAAAATCGCCTTGCGAGCGTATGGACATCATCGCTGAGAGAGATGTTGACCCTTCCCTTTCAAAAAGTGCTACCCCCCCCCTCATCAAAGGATACATTATGCTTGGTAGTAAGGTAGGTAGTGGCGTGTACATAGATTGTGATTTTAACAGCACTGATGTTATGCTTATATTTGACCTAAACGACCTAAACAAAGCATATGCAAAACGAATGTTTGGAGTAGAACTATAATGAAGAAAAAACTATGGCTACTCGTTCCGCTTTCGCTGTTTGTTGTGATGCTAGTAATATTTATAAAAGACCTTATAAAAGTCATTCCTACGCTAAACGGAAGCGAAGAAGAGCTTTCTGATGCTCTTATGGGGCTTGGGGTTCGCGGAGCAATATCGCTAGTACTTATCCAAGCATGCGAGATGTTGCTTGTATTTATCCCGAGCGAACCTATTCAAGTTGTTGCGGGCGCAACATACGGTATGTGGTGGGGCATAATTGTATGTTGGTGCGGGCTTATACTTGGCGCAACAATAATCTATCTACTCGTAAATGTATTTAAAGTAAAAACCGACAATATGGTCAAGTCAAACTCGAGTTTTGGGTTAATATCCAAAATATCGCAAAAACAAAGTTCGGCTTTCAACATCACACTTATACTCTTTTTCTTGCCAGCAATCCCTTATGGCATAATATGTTATTTCTCGTCAAGCACAAAAATAAAATACCACTGGTACATACTTAGTTGTATGTTGGGAGTACTTCCATCAGTACTACTCACAACCGTACTCGGCTCAGTACTTATAAATCTCATAAGCAAGTTTTTGTGGCCGATACTCATCATATTTATCATTGTTATGGTCGCTGTTTTGTGGCTCTGCAACATGTATTCGAAGCGAAAACTAAACAAAGTCTTGTACGGCGAGCCAAATCCCAAATTTGAAAAAGTTTTGGCAGGTCACGAGATTACATTGCCAGACAAGGACAGATACGACCTAATCTACAAATTTTGCAAAAAATATTTTGGAAAGAAAAACAATGTTGTAATACAAAATGAAGAGATAAAAGAACTCAAACCGCCTTACATTGTACTCTCTTCGCACCCGTCAAAACCCGATTTTGTGTACTCGTGCATGAGCATTGAGCCAGTCGCTCCAAATATCGTGGCAAACAGATATTATTTTAATATTCCTATACTATACAAACAATTTGTAAAACTAGGTGTAATTCCTAAAAAACTATTTACCGCCGATGCCCAAAGTGTCAAGGACATGATGAAGGTAATTAAAAATGACGGGGTTGTCGTTATGATGCCCGAAGGTCGACTCAGTATTGATGGCACAAACAAAGAGATGCCAAAAGGTCTTGGCAAACTCATCAAAAAACTAAACGTACCTGTCGTACTCACTCTTCCACATGGCGCATATCTTACTGGTGCAAAATGGATGAAGACTAAAAGAAGGGGTCGCATCGATGTCGAAAGCAAATTGCTTTTCACTCCCGAACAATTGGCGGATTTAACTCCAGACCAAATCGACGAGCACATTAGGCAAAGTATAAAATATGACGATTTTGAATGGAACAAAACTGCGCAAGTCAGTTATAAGGGCAAAAACCTACTCAAAGGAATCGAAGGCATATTATACATGTGCCCGCACTGCCATAAAGAGTTTGGGCTAGTCGGCCACCACAACAAAATCACCTGCAAGCATTGTGGTGCGGTGACACATATGGACAATAAGTACAATTTTGTAAATCCACCATCTGAGAATATCCAAAACATCAGAGACTGGTACAACTATCAAGTCGACACAGAGCGACAAAAAATACAAAATTCCGACATTTTACTCAAGACCGAAGTCAAAGCCAAAACATACAACGACTATGGCAAAGGTTTTCGCTCTCTCGGCAAAGGAATATGTACGCTTACATCTGACGGGCTTACTTTTGAAACCAAAGACGGCCAAAAAGCACACTTGCCAAGCAGTGACATGCCTACCCTACTCTTTGGTTGTGGCGAAGACTTTGAAACATATATCGACGGCAAGTTTTACTATTTTATCCCGACCAAAAACAAAAACCAATGTGTCAAATGGGGCATTTGTGCCGAACTTATACACGAAGGATTAAATACAAACCAGCAAAAAAACTAGGACTCAGTCCTAGTTTTTTATCTTTCTACTTCTACAAAACTTGTGCCGTTAAGTTTGTAAAATCTGAGTGTGTTTTGCAGATCGCTATATATCGCAATATCGTATTTGTCGTTAAGTCCAAATTCGAATACACAACAATCATTGCCGTCAGCAATTCTGCCATATTTTATATCACTGCTCGACACCGCCGTAATGAAAAACTCCACATTGTTTTTGTAGTTTTCGCCAAATAGTGCTCGTCTAACATTAAAT
This sequence comes from uncultured Christensenella sp., assembly GCA_964434265.1. Classification (GTDB taxonomy): domain Bacteria; phylum Bacillota; class Clostridia; order Christensenellales; family UBA1242; genus UBA11490. Next base: position 98,417 of record CAYSUK010000003.1, read on the forward strand.
ATCGCACCACAATGTGCTTTGTCGACAATTTGGAATGCTGTCGAAGCGTATCCACAAATATAAATGTCTGGATTTAGCATAAGTAGTCTTTCGGTCGATATGCTTGCATTTACATCAATAAGCCCTAGCGATTCCAAGTACCCCGCCTTGTCGCTAGAAGTATTTACAGGGCTATTAGGCACACCTTTATAATAATACACAAAGCCGTCGCCATAATACGCCTTAATCGCCCGCACATAACGAGCAAATGTCTCCGGACTGCGTGGGCTTGTCCAAGTATCAAGCACAAGCATAATCTTTTTGTTTTCACGTATCGCTTTTTCGAAGATTTTGTCGGAATTTGTCGGATACGATTTTTTATGTCGTATTTGAGATATCAAAATCACAACAATCCCAATCACAACAATTGCACCAATCGGAACAACAACTACAAGCAATGTCTTAATATTTGCATTTTGCTTTTTATTGCTTGGCACATTTGGCGTGTTTGGTGTGCTAGGTGTATTTGGTGTATCTGGTACATCTGGTTCGACTGGCACATCTGGTTCGTCAGGCAAAACAGGTGCATTTGGATCAGATTCGTCATAGATCGTGTAAGTCAAGTCCTTATCGTCTGACGTAAACGTAGTCGACACAACTGTTCCATTATAATATTTTGTAGGAAGTGTAACACTTGCGCCATTCTCAATAGTAGGCACAACTATCTTAGTAAAAGTAGCTGTCTTAAACATATCAGTCGTGTCCATATCGTTTGTTATGCAAAAATTACCTTCTGCGCCACCAAGAGTAAGCTTTGAATCAACTCGTTTGGTGGTTTTTTCATAAGATATCATCTCGACAGTCTCAACATCTGACTTGTCTACTATCGGATTTGTTATAAAACCTTCCACTGTCTTATCGCACTCTTCCAAAATTTCTTCTCTTGTATAATATGTTCCGTCTTCTTTTGGCACTGCCATCAATTCTTCAACGGACATACATTGACCATCTGTAAGCACAATAACAATTTCATCATATCTAACAGGAAGTTCTGGGTGATCTTCTAGCATAAGTTCCAAAACTAAAGCCACTTTATATAGTTTAAAGTACTTGTCAGGATTTGCTTCATAATCTGCTTTTTCATCTTCATCAGCCTTAGCAAGCATGATTTTGATGAATTCTTCTGTCATAGTATCCCAAGTCCAAGGCTCACCATCGTTTGTCTCAGTAAGTCCAAGACTCACGATAGAATCCGAATACTCGGTATTTATAAGATTATTTATATAGTCATCACGGTCTATTACTATTTCTTTTCTTTCAAAATCCCAAAATTCCAATTCGCCGTTTCTATATGCTCGCTCTTTTTCAGAGTATATTTGCACCCATTTAGGCACAACATCGTCATCGGCTATTTGACTTATAAAATATACCTTTATTGCTCTTTTAAAAGTATCCAAGTCACTTATATCACTATTAAAATAATCGCTATAACCCTTAGGGTTTGCTTTGTAATCCGCCCACAAATCATTAAGACTAAGTATATCGCCACTAATATCGTCTATAACAATCGCCGCTTCATCAAAAGTAAACTTGACATTAAATCCACCAAAGTACATTGCAATATATTTTACATATGCCATTGCAAGTGTCTTTTCTGCACCAACAGAAGTCGCAAGCGTTTCTATTGTCCAAGGCTCGCCATTGTCTGTTCCAAAAACCGCCTTAATAGCATCACTGTATTCGAGTAAAAAGTCAAGTTCGGACTCGTCATCAACAAATATTTTACCGCCTTGCATATACGAAGAAAGTTCTTCTATTTGACTAGCATCAGCAAGCACTATTCCTTGACTGTCAGCCCATGCCAACTCATAAAGTTTTGATTTTAGACTTTCGAGCGTATACTTTTGGTCGTCTGATAGATCAGCATTTGCTTTTTCAAGATACTCGTCAAGTGTAATACATTCGCCGTCTGATACATATGCGACAAATTCGTCATATGTGAGCGGATATGTATTGTTTCCAATCAGAGCAAGTCCATATGCGCCATAACACTTAAACAAGGATTTTAATGCTTCTTTTTGTCTATCCGATACTGATTCGGTCGCAAGAGCAGCAAAGTAGTCTACAAGGCTATCAAGTGTCCAAAGTTCGCCATTATTTGAAGTAGGAATTGTTATTTCATTACCCATCTTTTCCATAACGTATTGTCTAAATACTGGTGTATTAACCGTATTATCAATAACCGAATTGCGGTCTGGATTTGTGTCAAACATGTGTACCATATTTGTCACTTTGCTTGTATCAAGTCCGCTTAGGTCGACACTTTGAAGTCTAGGGCAGTTGTAAAACATATAACTTATATCTGTAGGTTGGACGGTGTCAAAGAAATTCCCAAAATCGACTGCCAAAAGGTTTTTGCAATTTGCAAACATATATGACAAATCTTTAATTTCGTACTTCATACCCTTAATATTGTTTAGAGTAATTTTTGAACATGGCACGCCGTCAAACATATGGCTATAATTATTTAAATCAAGTAGGCTGTCATAATTGTACTCATTCCATGCATCAAAAGTCTTTGCATTTTCAATTATAGAGTCCATATATGCATCAGCCGTCGAAAAATCTATTCCGTCAATCACCAACTCATTATATGTTATGTGATTAAAAATAGTATTCTCAGACAAAGTTGAATATAATGATTCACCTACACAAGGATAGTAATCCACATATGGCTCGTTATACTCTACACTTAGATGGCAATCATGATGAATTACTTTGTATAGTGTATCTATATTTCCAAGTGCTGTAAATGTCTTTTCTATATATCCATTATAGTTTGGACAATCATCGTCGCTATCTATACTTTCATATTCTTCGTGGTCAAAAGTCATATCTGACGTATCATCTATTACTACTTCTGGACCATAACCGATGACTATGTCTTTTTCATTTCGATATTCTTCTTGGGTAGTACCAAGGATAGTAGTGCCACTTTCATTTTTGTAATACTTTTTAAGGATATATACTTTTACATACTTTGTTATTTCTTGGGTAGTATTATGTAGTTCTTCTACTTCATAGTAATCTAATTTTGAAATCTCTTCAAGATTAAAAGTAGAAGTCACATATTTAGTCGAAGATTGGTTGTTGATCACACGTTGATATTGTATATGTATGGTTTCGCCTTCTTCATAGTATCCACCATAACCATATGCTGGATAAATGCTTGGCCAATACCGACCTCCCTTATTTGAATTATAACGCTCACAATAATAAATTATTCCAAAATCAAGATTAGCATTATATACATCATATGTACAATCAGGATCAGAATGGATTAAAGTATAATTTGAATTTATATATTGTGCGCCACCACTCGAAAACCAGTATTTGTGCGAATTTAAGACTCCTGGCATTATTGGATCATTTTCAGCATATTCACCATTTAAAAATACATTGCAATAAAGCCCCAAATATTGTTGATACATGCCAAAATCATAATTTATTTCAGTATAATCTGGAAAACTGCTACCACCCTGAAATACATATGTAGTATCAAATACCACATCTATACTTCCGTCACCATTGTCGATATAATAGTATCCGGAATTTTCTCCTGGGTCACCAGATAAATCACCATTTCCATCTCCAATTTTAAGTTGTTCAGTAATGAGTTTTTTGCCAGTAATATATTTGGAGACATTGTCGGTATATATTATTCTGTCTATATCATAGCCATTATATTCTGCAGCCATAAGCCATTGATATTGGCAAGCCGATAAAATAGTAGAGCACAAAAACACTACTACACACACAAGTATTGTTTTATAACTTTTCCACAATTTAGACATACACTTCTCCCATTTTAAAAAGTATACCCTTCACTACTAGTTTTTGTCAAATTATTACAACAAAGTTTTGTATTTCGACATTATTTTTTGTTTTTTGCGATGAAAATATGCCTATTTTGTGCACAAAAAAACTAGGACTCAGTCCTAGTTTTTTATTGTGACTTAATGCATTATACTGATGCTGTGACGTAAGTTTTATTGCCTACAAGTCTTATTAGTGGAAATGTTGTAAGTGCTTCATCTATATCATTAGTTTCTATTACATCGCCACTAGCAGTATTTTCCTTAAGATAATATTGATATGTGTTTTCTTGAAGCGAGCTGAATGTGCTAGTAGGTTTTGATCCCAACTTGCCATCGATATTAACAATATATCCATTACGGAATTTATTTTCATTTGAAGTAGGAAGCACAATACTTATACTGCCGTTTGTCGATTTTGCATAATATGTTTTGTTTTCAGTCGATACACCGCTCTTCACATAAGCCGATGCAAATACTGCATTTTGAACTATGCTAATATTTGCTTTATCAGTCGCTACAATGTTGTATGCAGAGCCAGCAGTTGTAAGTTCTACATTTCCGTCTTTAGTCTCGACCTTAGTATAGAAGTTTTCTTCCGCTTTGGCATTTAGTGTAATTTTACCCTTTTTATTGTTGAATAGTCCGTTTTGATAATATTCGCCGACAGTGATATTTCCATAAGTATTATATAGCACCATTGAAGATGTTTTTGTCTTATTTTTAGTATCATTATTAGAAGGAAGTATTCCACTCTTCTCAATATTTATATCACCATTTTCGTTTTTGATGATGGCTTGGTTGCATAGATTTTTGATAGTGATTTTGCCATACTCGTTTTCGATACGGGTTTTGCCCATGATCGCACCAATATTTATGTTTGCGCTGTCGCTAAATATGCTTACATTATGGAGTTTTGAACCATTATCTTCATAGTAATATTTGTCACCGCTTTCCACGCGAGTATATTCGCCTGCATTTAGTATGTCGATATCAAGCCCGCCTGTCTCCGATTTGTATATAAAGTCGCCTTTACAATTTATCACATCGGCTTTTACAAGCACATTTGTGCCATTTACTTCAATGCCACCATTTACATTAAGTGTTTTGAATAAGTAGTCGGCTTTAGTAGATTCGAGAACAAGACGATTTTCTATATTAAATGATTTGAATTTGGTGAAGTCGATTGTTCCGCCCTTGGTCGATAGTGTAAGGTCAGTTAGTGATGCAATCTCGCTTGCAACTAATTCGCCATTTACTTCTTCCACTCCAAATCCGCCAAGGGTAATGTTGCCCCTGTTTGTTTTGGCAGTAAGTGAGTTTACTCTAAGCGGTGCATCAAATTTGCCTTCACTTGTCACACTATTTTTAAGTACTATGTTTCCGCCAGTAGTTGTGATATCAAAATCGTAAACAAATTCTGTTGTGTAATATTTCTCCGGTACTACTATTACAAGTTCGTTGTCGTCATGATTGTAGTTTATGAGTCCAGATGGATTTGTGACTTTCATTTCTACTACTAGTACCCTATCTTCATTAACATATGTGTTTAGTTTTAAAACGGCATCATATGTTTTGCTGTCTGTTTTTACAAGACCGGTAAAATCCGACAAGGTGTAGTAGCTTATGTAAGTACTTTTGCCAGAGTCAGGTTGGAGCCTAACGGTGTAGTTTCCGGCGTCAATTACAAACTTTATTTCGCCACGTAGTCCCATAGGACCCAAAGTACTACTATAATCCAAATAACTCCATTCGGAATTTTGAAGATATATATTATCAAAGTTTATATCTGAAAAGTCGTTTTTCTTAATATTCACATTTAAAAAGCGATATCCAAACACAGGCATTTTAAACAAATACATTGAGCCTAGAAGGAGTATTCCTACGCCTAGGATTGCACCAATAATAATCATTGTGTATACAAATATTCCTTTAAGTACCTTCATATCACACCACCTTATTTTTTTAATTATATAATATAATTAGACAAAAATCAATCAATAACCACGTATTTGTCGACGAAAAAAGCAGTGAAATCACTGCTTTATTATTTTTTAATAACGGCTTTTATACGTCTTACACCTGCGCTACTACTCTCTTCTTTCAAAATTTTGAAGCTTTTAAGCTCGGACGTATTTGTAGCATGTGGGCCACCGCAAATTTCTTTTGAAACATCGCCGATAGTATATACTTTGACTTTATCGCCGTATTTATTGTCAAATATTCCTAGCGCGCCGCTTGCTCGGGCTTGGTCAAGGGTCATCTCTTCACATGTGACTGGAAGTGCTCTCTTGATTTGTTCGTTTACCCAGTCTTCTACTTGTTTTTTCTCTTCAGCTGTCATAGGGCGATTTAGCGAGAAGTCAAAACGAAGTCGTTCGCTTGTGATATTGCTACCACGTTGGAACACGGTATCGCCAAGATAGTGTCTTAGTCCTGCTTGCAATAAGTGGCATGCAGTGTGAAGAAGTACTGTGTCTTCGTTGTTGTCGGCAAGTCCGCCTTTAAATGTGCCGACTTGTTTTGATTTTTCTTGGTGTTCCTTAAATGCTTGGTCAAAGCCTTCGCGATCGACATCATAACCTTGTTCTTGGGCAAGTTCGCACGTCATTTCAATAGGAAAACCAAATGTGTCGTATAGTCTAAATGCTGATTTGCCAGAAAGTGTGTGTTCGGCTACATAGTCAGGATTGTTTTGGCTCATGAAAGCATTTTTCTTTTCAATACCATTTATGACTTTGCCAAATTCTTTAAAGCCATCTTCAAGAACTTTACCAAAACGGTTTATTTCCTTTTCAAGTTCGGACAATATATACTCGCGTTTTTCCACAAGTAGTGGATAGGCTTCTGGATAGATTTGGTCGATATATATTTTTGCAACATCGCATATTGTCGAATAATCGACTTCAAGTGTGCGAGCAAATCTAATTGCACGGCGAAGTAGTCGTCTTAGAATATACCCGGCGCCGACATTTGAAGGAACAATCCCGTTTTTGTCGCCGATAAGCATAACACCTGTACGTGTGTGGTCGGCAATAATACGCATTGCACGACGAGCAACAGCATCATCTTCATACGACTTACCACTTACCTTTTCAAGGTGCTCGATTACTGGTGCAAAAATATCAATTTTGTAGCCATCAGTATAACCATTTATATACATCAAAAGTCTTTCAAAGCCAAAGCCTGTATCGACGTTTTTGTTTTCAAGTTCGGTATAACCATTTTCGGTCTTTTTGTATTGCATGTACACGTCATTACCTATCTCGACCCAACGTCCGCACTCGCATGTGATATCACAATGGTCGCTACATGGTGTGTCGTATCTAGGGTAAAACCACTCGTTGTCAGGTCCGCATGGAGTTCCGACCGTGCCTTCAAGTTCCCACCAGTTGTCGCTCTTTGGTAGATAGAAAATGTTTTCTTTTTTCATGCCAAGACTCATAAGATACTCGGCAGTCTCGTTGTCTCTTGGCGCATTTTCGTCACCGGCAAATACACTGGCACATAGTTTAGCACTATCAAAGCCAAGTTCTTTTGTTAAAAATTCGTAAGTCCAACGAGTTTTCTCTTTTTTGAAGTAGTCGCCAAGGCTCCAATTTCCCATCATCTCAAAGAAAGTATAGTGCGACTCATCTCCTACCGACTCAATATCTACAGTACGAACACAGCCTTGAACATTGCAAAGTCGTGTGCCGTCTTTATGTTTTTGTCCAAGTAAGTATGGCATAAGTGGTTGCATTCCCGCAACGTTAAACATAACACCTGTACTGCCATCTCCTATAAGTGACACTGCACCTATATTGTGGTGACCACGTTCTTCATAGTATTTTATCCATTTGTCTCTAAGTTGTTTGCTAGTAATTTGTTCCATAATATGTCCTTAAAATTTTATATAATATATATTAGCACAATAATTTGTATTTTTTCAATCGTTTTTACCGACATCGCTAAAAAAGACACTGATTGTGTCTTTTTAGAATATGTCGTCTATAATTTCACTCTCGTCAAGTGGCACTATCTCTGGCAAATCATCAGGAACTTTGTCGCTTGGTGGCGCTTGTGGCTCATTGTCTTCAAGGCTTTGTGCATTTGCATCTTTTTCGATGTTTTTAAATGTTGTGATATTGCTCAACCATCTTACAGGGATATCTGCACATGCACCATTTCTGTGTTTTGCCACAACAAGTTCGGCCATGGTTTGCTCACTGACAGTCGCCGTGTCTTGGTCTGGGCGATGAATGAAGATTACTATATCGGCATCTTGCTCTATCGCACCACTTTCACGCAAGTCACTAAGCACCGGCTTGTGCCCTGTACGACTCTCGACCGCACGAGAAAGTTGGGACAAAAGTATGATAGGAACATTAAGTTCTTTAGCTGCGATTTTTAGGTTACGTGTAATTTCCGCAACTTCGACTTGACGGCTCTCTTTCACTTTGCCACCTGATGACATAAGTTGGAGATAGTCTATCATTATCATATCAAGACCACGTTCTCTTTGTATCTTCATACACTTACTAAGTATGGTAAATGGTGTGTTTTGCGACGAGTCATCGATAAATATGTCGGCTTCGGCAAGTTTGCTCTTGGCAGCCCAAAGGTCTTTCCATTCTTTTACACTGAGTTCGCCCCTAAGCGCCTTTCCCATATCTACATACGCAACCGAACAAAGGCTACGTTGGGCAATTTGGGACTTAGGCATTTCTAGCGAGAACACGGCACATTTTTTCTTGCCCTTTATGGCAGCATAATTGACCATATTCATGCCAAGACTGGTTTTACCAAAACCCGGGCGGGCAGCAACAAGCACCAAGTCTCCGCCATGAAAACCATTTGTAAGTTTGTCAAGCCCATAAAATCCGGTAGGCACGCCTTGGACATTGCCCTTGCCTTTTTGTATCTCTTCAAACTTTGTTATGACTTCGTCAAGCGACTCTTTGATTGGTGTAAGACTGCTTCGCTCTTCACTCTTGCCTATCTCAAATATGTTTTTCTCAGCAAAGGCAATGGCTTTGTTTTTGTCGTCACCTTCATAAGAATTGTTTATAATCTCTTGCGACGCCGAGATAAGTTGGCGAAGTACACTATCACGTTTGACAATGTCGACATAATGGCCATAGTTTGATGTCGATGGCACAATATTTGTAAGTGTTGTGATATAATCGGCGCCACCGACCTTATCCATAATGCCACGTTTGTCAAGTTCGTCAGTAAGCGTAATAAAATCGACAGGTTGGTTTCGTCTTTGGACATCGCCCATTGCATCAAAAATGAGTTGGTGCGCTTCGACGTAAAAGTCCTTTGTCTTTAACGCATCAATAATCGCAAATGCAGCGTCTTGGTCGATAAGGACACAACCTAATACACTTTGTTCGGCTTCGACATTATGTGGAAGCACTCTGCTATCTTTCTTTGCCATAATTTCACCTTTTGTAAATTGTTATTTTTGATTATTTTCTTTTTCGCTTGCATGCTTTTTGAGGTTTTGCTTTGCAAGTTTGTGTTTTTCTTTGAGCAATAATCGTCGTTGTTCTTCGGCTTGTTGTTCGCGTGCAAGGCGTTTGTTTTTGACCGACACAAGAATGATTTCGCCTGTTATCACGACAAAACCAATTATGCCCATGTCGACAAGCACCGACCACCAAAACGCAAGGTCGGAGCAAAGCACATTAAATAGTATCACAAACGGCAATGCTATCAAAAACATTACACCATATTTTATAAGTGTTTTTTTCACAACCCTTTTATCAAAGAAATATCTGTCCATTATTCCCCACTATCGTCATAGTTGTTTACAACCACAACCTTGCTTTTGTATTTGTTTTTTCGTTTTTTAATAATATAACATACCACAATTATTAGCACAACCAAAATTGTAAGCACGATGGCTAGCACGTACCAGCCAGTAGGATTTGCGGTGAGATAATAAAACATAAGTTGGCCGCTGCTATTGTCTCCACTAAACTCCCACAAGTGACATGTAAAACCATTGTAATTTATAGTTTCGTCAGCATTGGAGTGCATGCGACTATCTGTACTGCCATATATTTGGGTTAAGGTCACATCGCTTGCACCATATTCTTCGCCCACAAACTCGACGTACTTATCAAACAAATTTTCACCACTAAACTCAATTTGTGTAATATCACCAAAAACATTATCTGTCGTTTGGGTGTATTTTTTGATAAAGAAATTTTTGCTTTCTGTAAGTCCCGAATCGCCATCGGTATCTGTCGAATCATAACCATACATAAATGCCATAACATCGCTACTAGCAAAAACTGTTTCGACTGTAATTTTGTGAACGCCATTCTCGACCGACTCAATCGGGTCATTAATACTTACATAGTCTACGAGTTGGTGATACTCGACAGGGTGTTCGACTTTAAAAACGGCAAGCCTTTGGCGCATAGGATTTACATAGTATTTACTAAGGTCATCTTTAACTTTGCCAACAAGAGTATTTACATTAACATCGCTAGGCAATTTTGTTTCATCAATCTCAACGGTAATTTTGTCAAGTATTTGTCCAAAATCATCAACAAGTCTTTGGTACTCAATATTTGCACAGCCTGACAGTATCACGACGCACGACAAAACAAGTATTAAACTAAAGTATTTCAGTTTTTTCATAACTACTCCATAATGTATTATATATTATAACAAAAAATTTTTCAATAATTATATCACCAATCACCAACAAAAACTTTGCAAAAAATCCAAACAAACTATAAGCGAAAACATAAAAACAACCAAAACTTGCCATTATTTTTGAAAAATGGTCGTCAATCCATTTGCAAAAACCAAATTCATATAATATAATACTATGTATGAAAGAAGCAAAAAAGAGCAATTATCTTGGCACAAAGTTTGCCTTGGACAACTTAAAAAAGGACCGCAAAAATATCATGGAGTGTGGGTGCTTCAAAGGTTTTGGCTGGGACCCAATGTATAAAGATGTGTGTACAAAAACGTACTACGACACACCTGACTTTTTCTTCCAAAACCATGGCATCACCATAAACAAAAACGACTACAAAGGCAAAAACACATGCGATCTAGTTGTGCGATATGAGTCTGAAGTCAAACGTATCATGTTTTTGAGCGAATTTCCAGACACTTTCGCTATACAAATCCCTACAAAAGATAGTATTTACAACCACTTAGATTTTATAGCAGAGTCCATATCCGAACTTATTCCGTCCGGGCTTGGTGTCGATGTTTTAAATACTTTGCGAGCTATTACACCAGTTATTTGTGTGACCAAAAAACGCGATTTCTATCGCGGATATCATGTGTCGGGGCTAAAAGTTTTCGTGTATTTTACACAAGCAGAATATTCTTCTCCGCTCGCAGGTCGTTATCGTCACAAAATTGACATGCTCGAAATAGATAGCGAAACTATCACTTTGAAAAATGAATATGACGAACTTATCAAACGTCTTACATTTTCAAATCCTACACTTTTCGAACTTAAACATAGCGATGTTCTTATCGGTCGCGAATATCTTTTCAATATGAAATAACATTATAAAAAACTTCACAAAATGTTTGTGAAGTTTTTTTAACATATTTAAATTTGTTTTATTGTTGGTTTTCGGTGTTTTCTGATACTTGGTTTTGTTTTTTGAGTTCGGCCAATATATCGGACAAAAGTTCTTCTTGGGTAGGTTTTTTAGGCTCCGGTACAGGGGTTTCAAGTGCCTTTGCTTTGGCCTTTTCTGCACGAAGTTTTTCAAGCGCTTTGCGATATGCTTTGCGGTTGTGATGGTCTACCCCCATCTCTTCAAGTTCTTTTTTCTCAGACTCAGTAGGAATGTTTTTCTTTACTTTTTCTACAGAATCATTCAAAAATTTATTACTACTCATTGCCACTTTAATAATAATAAATAGTGTAAATGCAATAATTAAAAAGTTGATAATGGCTGTTATAAATGCACCCCAATCAATATATATACTACGTTCAAGGTCAATATTTCCCGAAGTATCCTTGACTTTTTTCAAAAAAGTGTATGCTTTTTCAAGTCCGTTTGCACCGCCAATTGACAAAAGTAAATTGATAAACGGCATAACAATCTTGTCTGTAAATGCTGTTACAATGGCTGAAAATGCACCACCTATAATAACACCGACTGCAAGGTCTAATACATTGCCACGTTTGATAAATTGACCAAATTCAGCAAAAAATGCTTTAATTTTTTTCATAATATTCTCCTTATTTTTAAGTATATTAGTCTTTAAAATAGTTTTTGTCAAGCAAGTCCGACTAGCTTATGTAGTCGCGGTATATATAATCGACTCCACGATTTTGCAAAAACTTTATATCGGCTTGAGTATTTGCTGAGTATACAGCAATTTTTTTATTTGGATTAAAGTTTAGACTGCGATACAATTTCCAATTATATGTGCTCATAACAATAGTTGTGACATCGTCATAATTATCAAAATATCGTATTATTTGAGACGGTAAATATTTTGCTTTGTAATTTGTAAACCAATACTCGACAAAACCTAATTTTGATACAGTAAGATAATTTTTTTGACTGTACACTTGCACAATCATTCGGTTTTTCAAATCTACACTTTTACTTTCAGCAATCTCCAACATTTTCTTCAGCATCTTTTCACTGTCGTCTTCTTTTGTGTCGAATATAATTTTAACATTAGGATGTTCGGCCATAATTTCAGCAAGTTTTACAAATGTCAAAGTAGTGTATTTCCCCGCAACCTTAGTTGTTATTGCTTCTTGAAGAGACGGCCGATTTTTCATAGAGTATCCGTCATAATGTTCGAAATAATGTGAGCCAATTATCTCGTCGTCACTTGTAAATATAAAGTCAAGTTCGATAAAAGTCTGTCCACTATCAACATAATGCTCTACTTGTTCGAGACAATTTAGATGTTTGTAATCCCCACTACTTCCACCTGCATGAATTACAAACACGGGATTCGTGCGCTCAATTTTGAATACAAGTATCGAACTTAGTGTTAAAAATACAACTGCCAACATAAGCGTTACGACTTGTAAAATGGAGTACCCCCCCCCCGATTATTGCACGTATTGTAGCCAAAATAACGACCAAACACAAAACGACAAACGACATGTAAACAAAAGTTGTATTTAAAAACAATGCGCATACCAACAGCACAAGCACAACACTTATTGCTGTCAATGATAATGCAAGGTCAAGTTTTTTCATTTGCTCGTTTGGTCCTCCGTTTTTCAAAATAATAGTCTTTTCGACAATTTTTGTCAAGCAAGTATTTTGATTGCGAACGTGATTTGTCATACACAAAAACAAAAAATTAAAAAACTTTTCCGCTTTTTCTTGTAAATCACCATAATGTCATGTATAATATTCGTGTTGTATATCGAAACACATAGAGATGTCTGAGTGGAATAAGATGACTAAATGTCATCTTACTTGACGGGCTTACGTGATGGACTTAGGGCGACCTGTGGGCGACCGCTCAACGAAAAATTTAATATAATATGCAGAGATGTCAGAGCGGAACAAATGTCCAGTGGACATTTGCCAACGGGCCTACGTGATGGACCTAGGACGACCTGTGGGCGACCGCTCAACGAAAAATTTAATATAATATGCAGAGATGTCAGAGCGGTCGATTGTGCAGTCTTGGAACGGCTGTGTACGGAAACGTACCCCGGGTTCAAATCCCGGTCTCTGCGCCAACTAAAACAAACCCTTATCTTGCGATAGGGGTTTGTTTATTAATACAGACAAAACAAGTAATGACCATCAAAATGTTACAAAATTGGCAAAAAATAATCGTAGTTTTGTGAAAATGCTTGAAATATCTTAAAAATTGTGATTTACTATATGTATGAGTGGACGTGGCGGAACGGCAGACGCGCAAGTTTGAGGGGCTTGTGAGTAAAATCGTGTGGGTTCAAATCCCATCGTCCACACCAGTCAAAATAAATCCACGCATCAGCGAGGATTTTTTGTTTGTACTTTTATTTATTTTTTCGTTTTTCACTTTTCTTTAATTTTTAGATTTATTTTGAAATAAGAAATAAAAAAGAAAAAATATTGTCGTTTTATTGAGACTGTTTATTTATGTAACAATGTCAGCATGAAAGAAAATATATTACATAATAAATCAATAGATTTTGCTGCTAGCATTGTGGATTCTTCTGAAGGATATTTTATAAATTAAGTTTTATAAATTATCATTGCAAAGATAAGAGGACTTCTTAAAACAATAACACAACGGCTCTTTATTATAAAAAATCCGCACAATATAAATGTGCGGATTTTTTTGGAGCAAGTAGCGGGAATCGAACCCGCAACTAATGCTTGGGAAGCACTCGTTTTGCCACTAAACTATACCTGCAAAATTGATGTTGAGAATAAAAAATTGGTTGGACATATACTAAAATTTAAAAAATTTTGGTGCTGGCGATGAGAGTCGAACTCATGGTCTTTCGATTACGAATCGAGTGCTTTACCAACTAAGCTACACCAGCATGCCTAATTGCACATATATTATGTTACAATTCTTATTGCTTGTCAAGAAAAAGTATTCCAATTATTAAGATAAAACCCACTAAAAATATGCCACATCTACAGATTTAAGTCCCCTTGTTGAAAACAAAAAAAATCACCCAAAGGGTGATATGTACTGACAGTCCCAATACCCATGCAAACACCGAAGATATAGCCAAATATATCACACAATATGATGAGTAAAATTCTACTCAAATTCTACTCACTTGTCGACGCAAAAACAAAAAAGAGCCCTTTCGGACTCATTTTTGGCACAATATATTGTGGTACTGGTAGTCCCAAGGGGCCGACGCGTATAGAAAAGTGTCCAGTGGACACTTTTTAGCCAAAGGCGGGAGCACATAAGTGCGGTCCGGGTCCGACAGTGACCGAGAACCCCGGGGTGAGAGTCCCCTTGATTAAGACAAAAAAATCACCCAAAGGGTGATATGTATTGGTAGTCCCAAGGGGACTCGAACCCCTGTTACCACCGTGAAAGGGTGGTGTC
>CAYSUK010000004.1:0-108230 GCA_964434265.1 uncultured Christensenella sp.
TAATATAATATGCAGGCGTACCAAAGTGGAACATGATGACTAAATGTCATCATGCCTGACCGGCTACACCTGACGGACCTAGGACGTACGTAAGTACGACCACAAACGAAAAGTGAATATAATATGCAGGCGTACCAAAGTGGAACATGATGACTAAATGTCATCATGCTTGACGGGCTACTCCTGACGGACCTAGGGCGTACGCAAGTACGACCACAAACGAAAAGTGAATATAATGTGCAGGCGTACCAAAGTGGTCGTACTGGGACGCACTCGAAATGCGTTTGTCGAGCAATCGGCACGTGAGTTCGAATCTCACCGCCTGCGCCAACAAAAAATCGTATCTTATCGATACGATTTTTTTAATATCCGTAGTTCAACTTTATACCATAGCATTAAAATACTGTTCTGCTTCTGCTACATTACCACTTGAAACAGTGTCTGATACAGTCTTAACCGTCATTGAAAGATTTCCACAGTCAATATTAATAATTGAAGTTGGTACACTTATAGTTAATTGAGCGGTTAACTTAGTATCAACATCTATTCCTTTCAAGTTTGATACATTGTTACTATCTACCAAATATATGTTTCCACGATAACACCTTAACTTTGCATTTGATATTCCTTGTACATTAAAAAATGTATCGTCATTAAACTGGCACTTAGTATCACCTATCATTACATTAAGTTGTAAAAAATGCTCTGATTTAGTAGTAGGAGTAGGATGTAAATTCAATTCTATTTCTAAACTCAAGTTTGCTCCCGGCAAAATCATATCACTAGTAGTCGACATTGTTATTGTTTTCGATGGATCTTCACACTCTATACTCGTGCTCAATGCTATTACTCTTGCTTGGCTTTCGTTAGTATTATCACTTTCATCAGTATCGCCTTCATTTAACAATTCACAATCTGTAGCATCAATGATTATTTTTTGATCACAATCAATATCCTTAATATCATATATCCATTTAACATAATCAGTGCCATTTTTAATACTATTAAAATCAATTTCTAAAGACTGATCATTTTGATACACAACCAAGTTTTCATAATTATATTTCGTCGATATGTACACCGTCAGTTTTCCGTCATCACCTTCTGCCTTGCACTTAGTTATGTTATTCGGACTTTGTTCTCCGTCAAATTCTATCCATATGGCTTTATTTCCACCCAACAACAATATATCAATTTTATACTCTTGTGTTTTGCCGTTACAGCCTGCCAACCCAATACAAAGAGCAAAACTTACAAACATCAACACAGTACTAAAACATCTTTTAATATTCATATTTTCCCCTCCATTATATCTAATGTCTACATTATATAATGTAAATATCTATATGTCAAGGCAATATTTGATATATCATGTGTACATAATATATTGTAGAGGTAAGATATGACACTTAGAATTTTAAAAATACTCGAAGAAAAAGGCAAAACGAAATACTGGTTGTATAATCAACTAGGTCTTAGTTATCAAAATTTTAGCAATATCATAAACAACAAAACTACAGCCATCAAATTTGATAATTTGAAAGCCATATGTGACATACTCGAATGCACTCCAAATGATTTGTTTGAAGAATATCACAACAAGTAAAAAGTATTTTGAAAAAATAATTGAATAAACTATAATAATAAAAAACATTTTTGGAGGGATATTATGAAAACTGCAAAAAAAGTACTAACGATAGTTTCACTTGTATGCGTCGTCATATCGGTCGGGCTACTTATTGGTGCGATATTTGGACTAAGAGTATTTAAAAAACCATTGCTTGCCGTACTACTCAGTTTTGCGACAGTCGGAGTGGCATCAGCATTTTCGATAAACTCACTCACAATGCAAAAACGCAATCGCCCACTATCATATGCGACTCTTGGGCTTATGGGTGTCACAACGCTCATGGCACTTATAATCTACATTTCAAATTTCACTACTGCTGTATATTTTAATAAGGTTATACTAGTACTCGGAATATTTGCTGTATTATTTAATATCATTGTATCTCTAATACTCAAACTCGACAAAAGATATCTTATACTTCAAATCATCACATACATCATTATACTCGCAATCGATATCATTCTTACACTTCAAGTATTTAGAGTCGATGTATTTGGAGTAAAAGGATTTTGGAAAATCTTTTTAGTACTTTGTCTACTTGCATTTGGACTACTTTGCACAACTGGCATAATCAGCCGCAAAACTGTATCTGACGAAAAAGACGATACTATAAAATCAAAAAAGGTCAGTCTTACCGCCGAACAATACAAAGAAATGACAGACAAAATCGCTTCTCTCGAAGCAGAAAATGCCGAACTTAGACGAAAACTAGGATTATAAAAATGACCCACAAGGGTCATTTTTTAGTCTCCGTATTGTCTTACATTATTGTCTTTTTGTTTTGATGCTTTCTTTAAATACTGAATGTTGTTATTGTTTGTGATCTTAACTTTATAATCTTTTTGTTCGACTTTTTCTTCCAAAATTTCGTGAACATCGGACTTATTTTGTTTTTTAAACACATTTAAAATGTTTTTAAGTATTGATTTTTGCTCTACAAGTTCAAATTTTACATCAAGTTTTTCAATATTTGTACGAACAAGTTGGTTTGCGTATTTGTCAGCTATCCCAGAAAGAACTTTTATTTGCTTATCACTTGTTCCTAATGCATACTCAGGATATCGATCATAAGTAATTGTTTTGTATGAAAATGGCGTGGTAATACTTTTATTTGGGCTAACATTTATATATTTTCCATCTTCTCTCAAAAGTATTATTTTATCAGCATAAAGTTGTTTTAATGCATATTCATATGTATCCTTTGCCGTTTCCAAAGAATATGCCGTTGGCTTTTTCAATAGTTCAAACCTATCGTCACATAGTGTATAGAATATCGCCGAATGCTCCTCAACATTTACATTGTTTGTCTTAGGGTCCACCACCGGCAACCATAGTTTGCCATAACTACATGTAAGGTTTTCTATAGGGTTGTTTTCATAAGCATAACTACCGTTTACTTGTCTCAACACTTTCTCGACAAATATATCTTTATCGATGTTGTAACATCTTTTAAATGCCTTTCTACGAGCAACATGTTGTTTTCTAAGCCCGATACAATCGACGACTTTTTCACTACTTTTTTTGCTATTTTCAGAGTTTTTTACAACTTGACCATAGAACTCGTATTCTTTTTTCATGAGTTGTTCCAAAACATCTGCCATATTTATTTTATCAATACTGGTTACTATTTTATCAGACATAACTACTCCTTATATATTTTTAGTATATCATATATATAATATTATGTCAAGACGACTCAGTATTCTACGGTTTGTCCAACAAAAAAGAGACGCTTGCGTCTCTTTAAATTAGTATTTGATATTTGTAATTTTGTATTTTGAAACCATTTTTGTAGCTGGAATAACAACTTCTGCGATGTCGCCTTTTTTCTTTCCAATCAAAGCTTTTCCAATAGGACTCTCATTTGAAATTATACCTTTTGTAGGGTCACTATCATAACTACCTGAAATTTGGAACACCATATTATCTCCAAACTCCATATCTTTTACAGTAACTTCACAGCCTACATTTACAACTGAAGTATCCACCTTCATTTTAGTAATGATTTTAGCATTGCGAAGATTGTTTTCGATAGTCATTATTTCAAGTTCTAATGCAGCCTCTTCTTCACGGGCAGCATCATATTCGCTATTTTCGCTGATATCACCAAACGAGCGAGCAACAGCAATTTTATTTGCAATATCGACTCTTCCTTCGCTTTTAAGCATAGCTAGTCTTTCTTGCAATTCTTTATATGCCTCTTTTGTCAAATATACTTCATTTTCCATACTCTGCCCTCCTTTTCTTAGTGCATGATTATTAAAGTCGAGATATTATATATTACAAAAAAAAATTTGTCAATTAATAAATCAATTTATATTATATTTTTTTTGCGTTTTTTATGCCAATAATTTTAATATTTTTAATACCATTTTACAATTTGAAAAAACTAACAAAAACAACCAGCAAAAGATTTGGCAAAAACGAAAAGTGTGATACAATACTACCAAGGTGAATTATGCGTATTTGGGGAAAGATAATCGACGACAATAAAGTAATAAAAGATGTAGTCTATACGATAGATGGCGATTTTTCTATACATAGTTTTTATGATTATGTGAGTGATATTTGTGCAAAACTTGATATTCCTATGCCTGTCGTACTTACAAAACATATCAAAAACTTTATACTATTTAATCATACACACTTTACAAAGGAAGACTTTGTAGAAAAATTTTACAACGAAAAATTTAGTATAGAGATAATAAGAAATTAGACACTTTACTTAAGTAAGGTGTTTTTTTACATAAAAATATTGTATTTGCCAAAACTAAAACAAATAGGAGGTAAATATGATAGCACTTATATCATTTATATTAGTTTTGGTCGGGTGCGCAAACTGGCTCACCATAGGAATACTCCAATTTGACTTTGTGGCAGGTCTATTTGGAAGCCAAGCAAACATTTTTAGCAGAATAGTATATTTTATAATTGGTGTTGCAGCGATTATTGTCACCATAAACCTTATCAAAAACAAAGGCAAACTAACATTTAATCTTAAAAAACTCAACAAAAAAACAATGAATGAGAGTCCGGTATTTGTACCGACAGAAAACCAAACAAAACAAGTAAGTTCGGTTGAGACAGCAAGCGACATGTCAAATGAACAAAACCAAATAGAAACAAACGAACAAAAAAATAACACCGACAACTTTGAGAAAACTGAAGCAAATCAAGACACAAACAGATACTCTAAATACAGACAACAATTTGGCGAATATGCACGTGACATGGCGCACAAAACAGCAAGTCACTCTCCAATCTCACACAACAGCTGCAACAACGAAAACAACATTGAAGAAAAACACGACTAGACTTTTTGTCAAAAACGTATTAGTTTTTGACAATATTAAAGGCTGAGTTGGTAATATGTTGTGTCTAAATAACAAAAAATACAAGAAATGGAGATAAATCCATTTCTTGTATTTTTTAATAAAACAAAGGTTATTTTAGATTATATAGTTTTCTTAGAGCATTATACATCTCTATATCAAAGACTTGTTTTGTATTGTTTGCATCAGCAATATCAATAGCAATTTGGTTTCCATTTTTAATTCCAAGTGCCAATCCAGATTTGCCACTAAGCAACATTTCTACACTTGCTATTCCCCATTTAATTGCAAGTGTGCGATCGGTCATGCTAGGCATTCCACCCCTTTGAATGTACCCAAGTACACATGCACGAGTTTCAATTCCAAGTTGTTTTTCTATTTCATCAGCGACATCTTGAATGCTAAAATTTTGTCTTTCACTCACAACAACAACGGGTGATACTATTCCAAATTCGGTCACTTGGCGAACATCTTTTATAATATCTTTTGGCGTGCGTCGAAGTTCTTTTGTAGCAACCGAATGTGCGGAAACCGCAAATGCAGTACTAAGAGCAATACTTCCACAATCTCTGCCCATAACTTCAACGACCAAAGCACGATTGTTTGCGAGCATAGTTTGGCGGATATTTTCTATAGCTGAGACGTTATTGTTTACAGCGGTATCAAAACCAAGTGAATTGTCAGTATAAAATAAATCATTGTCGATTGTCGCAGGTATGGCTATACATTTTATCCCATGTTTGCAAAGTTGTTCTACACCTTTAAACGAACCATTGCCACCAACAACTATGAGACCGTCTATTTTGTTTTTTATAAGATTATTGACCCCACGTCTGATTCCTTCAGATGTGCAAAAATCGTCACAACGTGATACTTTTATAAAGCAACCGCCTAGATTATCGATATTTGCGACCATCTCATGATTCAAAAAACTAAAATCATTTTCTATAAGTCCTTGAAATCCGCGATTTACGGCGATAGGAAGTACTCTATGTGACTCGCAAATCTTAACTATAGTCTTAATACAGGTGTTCATGCCTTGAGCATCTCCACCACTACACAAAATTGCTATTCTTTCCATAACATCTCCTTTACACAAGCTTAATAAAATCGTCGTTTATATATGCATGAAGTTCGTTTGTGACAAAACTATT
Source organism: uncultured Christensenella sp. (assembly GCA_964434265.1). Taxonomy (GTDB): domain Bacteria; phylum Bacillota; class Clostridia; order Christensenellales; family UBA1242; genus UBA11490. The sequence goes on from CAYSUK010000004.1 coordinate 6,117, forward strand.
CGGTTCGATATGCACCCCTAGTTTGTATGGTTTGCCATCGTTTGAATTTTTGACAATTACTGGTGTGCTGCCCGGATAATTTGAAAGTATTTCCATAATTTTATTGTGCAACTCGGCATCATCAAGATTGTACATGAGATACAATTTCTTTTGCTCGACATGTACGGGTGCTGTCTCGGTTTTTGTTTGCCAAGGCGTAATAGTATCGACCAACACGACTGGCGTCTCACCAGAACGAATAGACAGTTTGCCCTTGACAGTAACAAGTGCATCGACATTTAAAGTGTTTTTGTATTTTGTAAAGACATTTGGGAAAAGCATCATGTCGATAGTTCCATACAAGTCTTCGACTTTTACAAATGCCATTTCTTGGTTGTTTCGTTTTGTGTATAATTTTTTAACTTCAGTCACAAGCCCACCGCACACTACTTCCATTCCGTCAGTAAGTCCGTTGTAGTCGATTTCTTGATTTTCTTCTTCGTCACCAGTTTGCTCTATCTCTTCTTCCCCAGTATCAAACATTTCACTTGTAAGATTGTAATCAGCAAAGCGGTCGATATATGGATTTAATGGGTGTCCAGAGATATACACTCCAACCACTTCTTTTTCGAGTTTGAGTTTGGTTTGGTTGTCGTATTCAGGAATATTTGGATACACTACTTCATCGTTTACGTCTTCTACAAGGTCGCCAAACATACTAAATTGGCCACTGGCTTGACGTTTGCGATCAGACGACACGCGGTCGATTATTTCCGGATACACTCTCATAAGTCGGCTTCGTGGAACTCCAAAACAGTCACACGCACCGCTTAGTATTAGGCTCTCAATACAACGTTTGTTTTGCGCTTGGGAGTCAATTCGATTTATAAGGTCGGCAAGCGACTTAAACTCACCATTTCGTTCACGTTCGTTTATGATACTGTCGACTACACTCACACCTACGTTTTTAAGGGCGGCAAGACCAAATCTAATTTTGCCGTCTTTTACACTAAAATAGGTCACACTCTTATTTATATCAGGTGGCAATATTTCGATTTTTTCTTCTTTTGCATATGTAATATAGTTTTTAATCTCGTCACTACTTGTGATACGATTGTTTAGAAGCGATGTCAAAAATTCGGCTTCGTAATAACATTTTAGATAGGCTGTTTGGTATGTGATATATGAGTATGCAGCAGCGTGCGATTTGTTAAAGGCGTAAGATGCAAATGTTTCCATTTCGTCCCAAATCTTATTTGCAACATCTTCTGGCACACCACGTTTGATTGCACCATCGATAGCGGTTTTACCATTTTCAGCTGGACGTCCGTGTAAAAAGACTTGACGCTCGGCTCTCATGGCATCGAGTTTTTTCTTACCCATCATACGACGTACCATGTCGGCTTGTCCTAGTGTATAACCAGCCATGTCTTGTACTATTCTCATGACCTGCTCTTGATACACAATACAGCCATATGTAACTGACAATATAGGCTCAAGGATAGGGTGCGCATAAGTCGTTTTTTCAGGGTGGTGCTTGTTTTCTACATATCTAGGAATGGAGTCCATTGGACCCGGACGATACAACGACACCGCCGCGATAATATCTTCTATACAGGTCGGTTGAAGTTCTTTCATAAACTTTTGAAAACCGCCTGACTCTATTTGGAATATGCCTTTCGTATTGCCTGATGAGATGAGTTTGTACACATTTGCATCATCATAACTCATATGGTCAAAGTCTATCTCGACACCGTGGTTTTCGCGGATATAACCCAAACATTTTTGAATATCATTTAAGTTTCGAAGTCCCAAAAAGTCCATTTTTAAGTGACCTAGTCGCTCTATATCGGCAAAGCTATATTGGGTGGTTAAGTCGTCACCATTACGAGATATAGGCATAAACTTTGTAAGGTCATCGCACGCAATAACGACACCGCAAGCGTGGGTCGATGTTTGTCTTGGCATGCCTTCAAGTTTCATGGCAATGTCGACTACCTTTTTTATTTCGTCGTTGTTGTTGTATGTCTCGACAAGTTCGGGTACGGCATAGTTTGTGCCAAAATCCTTATCGCCTTCTTTTGGGTGATAAAATCCAAACGACTTTTTAATTACATCGTGGTGTTTTGCTGGAATGTTTGGAATGGCTTTTGTGACTTTATCAAGTTCGGCATAAGGCACTTTTAGCACACGCCCTACGTCCTTTATCGCGTTCTTGGCAGCCATTGTGCCAAAAGTCAATATCTTTACGACCTTATCTTCGCCATATTTTTTCTTTACGTATTCAATAACTTCACTTCTTCTATCATCAGCAAAGTCAACGTCAAAGTCGGGTGCTGTTACACGTTCGTTGTGCAAAAAACGTTCGAAAAGCAGGTCATATTTAAATGGGTCAATATTTGTAATACCTATTGCATACGCAACTACTGATCCAGCACCACTACCACGGCCTGGGCCTACAGGAATGCCTTGCGCTTTGGCGGCATTTATATAGTCTTGTACAGTCAAGAAATATTGGGCAAAGCCTTGTTTGATAATGACACTAAATTCTTGTTCGACTCTATCGATTATCTTTTGTGTGACTTCGGGATAACGTTTTTTAAGTCCGGCATATGCAAGCTCACGCAAGTACTCTTCGCACGACTTGCCATCTGGCGGAATATAGTTTGGGAACATATAAATATTTTTATCAATATGGTCTTCTTCAAACGAATAATTACATTTGTCAGCAATCTCTAATGTCGTCTCCAATGCGTCAAGGTCATTTGGGAAAAGTTCGGCCATCTCGTCATAAGTTTTGAGATAAAACTCGTCGTTTGGGAACTTAAAACGGTCTGGGTCGTCGATAGTTTTGCCCATTTGCACGCAAAGCATAACGTCTTGCACTTCGGCATCTTCACGATATATATAATGGACGTCATTTGTCGCAACTGTCTTGATATTGTACTTTTTAGCATACTCTTTTAATTTTTGATTAACTTCAATTTGTTCTTCCAAATGATGGTTTTGAAGCTCAAGATAAAAATCTTCACCAAACAAATCTTTAAACCACTTTACAAGTCGCTCGGCTTCGTCGTATTGACGATTCATGATGGCTTGTGGGATATCGCCAGCCAGACACGCCGACAGACACACAACACCTTTTGCATACTTTTCAAGTGTCGGATAATCAATACGTGGTTTGTAATAATAACCATCTTTAAATGCTATCGAATTAAGTTTGCAAAGATTTAGATATCCTTCACGATTTTTAGCAAGAAGCACTAAATGGGCAAGTTTTGTCCGACCTTGCTTTACGTTTAAATCATCTGCAACATAAAATTCGCACCCAAAAACTGGCTTTATTCCTGCCTTTTTGCATGCGTCATAAAATGTAACACAGCCATACATATTGCCGTGGTCAGTAATAGCCATAGCCGGCATGCCGTATTCTTTTGCGACCTTAACTGCTTTCTCGATACGTGCTGCTCCGTCTAGCAGACTAAATTCGGTATGCACATGTAGGTGAACAAAATTTCCCATCTTTTCTCCTTTGATTATAATGTTTTGATTCGCATATTTTTATTTTTGATTTCGCTTTCAAGTTTGTACAACTTATTAAAGCGGTGATTTATCCCACTCTTGGTGATAGGATATGGAAAAAGTTTGCTTAAATTTTCTAGCGACTCGTCAGGATTTGCAAGTCGTATAAAACACAAATCAGCAAGACTCTCGTCTATATTTTCAAGCCCAACATATTCTTGAATTGTCTTTATCGCATTAAGTTGTTTGACCGACGACTTAACCGTCTTATTTAGATTTGCATTAAAACAGTTTGTTTGGCGATTAACATTGTTTCGCACTTCTCTTATCGCCGCCTCGTTTTGCAACTGCATTACTGACTTTCCCGCTCCCACTAGGGCTAGTGTGTCACAAATGAGTTGGTACTCCTTTATATACACAATAGGACAATTTTTGCGGATTGTGATTTTGGCATGTATATCAAAATCTTCTAAAAGTTTGACAAAATCAGTCGCAAGGTTTTCAAAATTAAACACAAATTCGAGATGATATCCGCTATTGTTTTTGGACTCATTGTTATAACTTTTTATGACAATATTGCTTGTCGCACAACTGACAAATGCACCCATAATATATGCTCTTTTACAGCACTCATCAGCCACTAAAAAATTTGATATGCCGTTGTTTATTGTCTTATAGCCATCATATGTCGAGCCCATAATTCCAAGGTCTACAAGAACTTGGTCGGTTATGTCTTCGGGCAAGGTTATGCGATATCTGATAGCCTTTGATATATTTGTTTCTTCGGCTACTTCAAGTGTACATTCTCTGCCATAATATTGGCGTATAACATCGTTTACTCGCTCGTAAAGTTCTTCTATCTCAGTAAATACTTCGACAGCATATTTGCCGTTTTCGGTGATGCCAAGTTGGCCACTGCATTTGATAATTGCGCTCAAAAAAGCTATCGAACAACAATCGTTTTCGATTTTCTGCTTTAATACTTCAAGTTTGGCTTTGTATGCAAATGACATGATTTCACCTTATATTTTTTGCTATTTCTAAGCATAATAATGTTATTTTGTTTTTGATGCCAAGTCGGTGTTCTTTGGTGCCTTTCATAGCCCACGTATCGCCACTGACCTTGTCCGAGAAAAACAAGAATTGGCCAAAACGCATTCCAAGATATCGAGCCACAACACAAAATGTCGCACATTCCATTTCGACAGCAATCGCACCTTGCGACTTACGTAACCTTATACGGTCTTCGCTTTCTTTGTAGAAAGTGTCGAAAGTCCATGTTGTGCCAATCTCATATGGAATACCCATATCATCAAAGGTCTTTTTTATTGCCTTTGTGATTTTGTCATCAGTGTAAGTATAAGTCTCTGCTGGTGCATAGTGATACGACCCACCCTCATCACGAATGGCTCTATCAATCACAAGCATTTTCTCTTCGTCAAAAGTCTCATCAATAAGCCCCGCACTGCCAGTGCACAACACGTTTTTGATGCCTAAGAATTTGAGTTCTTCCAAAGTTCCGCTTGCATTTGGATTACCTACAAAAGGCACTGTAAGCACAACATCACCATACGCGTATAGTCCGTGCAAATCTTCACCCGCTTGCATCTCGCCTATTTTTACTCGTTCAGGCAAAAAGTCGGGGTTTTGGTCAAGAGCACGATTAAAAACAAGCAAAGCCGTCTTAATATTATGTTCTTTTATATATTGCTTTGCAAATGCAAGTTTTTCGCCGCAACATTTTTGTGCTGTCAAAAAACATTTGCTATCATAAAATCCGTCAAGAATTGGCGCTTCCATATTTTCTCCTAATTGTATGTCTTAAATTTTGGTATTTTATTTATATTTGCTACTTGGTCGAGCGGGATATTATACTTGTCCACTAGTGTGTATGCGTGGTTGTTTACTCCGACATCTTGTGGACGATGAGCGTCGCTATCAATAATAAACTTAACACCAGTCGCTATCATTCCACGCATCTCTTCATCGGAAAATTTTATGCTCTTACCATTGAGTTCGATATATGTTCCCTTTTCTTTTGCAACCTTTGCAATAGCGACAGGGTCGACCTTACAGCCATTACAATTAAGGTGTGCAAGTATATCTATATCATAAGTATTTAAAGCATTTATATATGCTTGGGTATTTTTCTCGACTTGCTTTTGAGACCTATTTCTAAACACAACATTTGGCAACAAAAATCCAAAGAAGTCTTTTATCTTGCACTTAAATCCTTTATGAAAACCGACTACCAAGATATCGACCATGGACCTGTCTTCCACTGGCAAATCAATCGTTCCGTCAAGCGATACAAGATTGCTTTCAAGACCTACAAGTACGTCGATTTTGTCACCATACACACGTCGCATTTTCTCGACATCGACACGAAGCAAATTGTAGTCGGCACGACTTATCCCATATGCCAAGTGCGAAAACGAGTGCTCTGTGATAGCGATTTGTTTTAATCCCTTATCTATCGCCGACACCACATTTTGCTCGACAGTTCCTTTGCCATGAGTGTATGTTGTGTGTGTGTGATAATCTCCCCAAATATTCATATGTTTTCTCCTACTCTATATATTTTATCTCACTTTCAAGTGTTATTTTGTATTTTTCATATATTTCTTTTTGTATTTTTTGAATAATTGCTCGCACATCATCAGATGTCGCATTGCCAACATTAACTATAAAGTTTGCATGCTTTGTACTGACCATAGCGTCGCCTATGCGGAGCCCTTTATATCCTTCGTCGTCAATCAACTTACTAACATTTACACCATCAATACGCTTAAAAACACTGCCACAATTAGGCTCGCCAAGCGGCTGACGTTCAGCACGAACAGCAAGCGTGGTGGCGATAGTTTTCTTAATATCTGCCACACGACCTTTTTTAAGTCCAAACTCGACTCTAAGTATTATCGGATTATGCATGGACTGAAAGACCGATTTACGATAGCCAAACTGGCACTCAGCATTTGTGAAATGACGGATTTTGCCATCGACAAGTGCAAGCACACTGGTCACAACGTTTTGCATGCAAAACCCAAACGCCCCGGCATTCATCATAACCATTCCGCCGACACTCCCCGGAATGCCTGCGCCTTCTTCAAGCCCCGAAAGCCCAAGCGATGATGCGTGTGAGAGTACACTATTAAAGTTTGCACCGCCATCGACTACAAGAGTATTTCCAAATCTCTCAATGTACGTAAATGTCGGGCTTATTTTTAGCACAACCCCATCGTAGCCTGATGACGAGAATAAAGTGTTTGTGCCATTGCCGAGCACTATGTAGTCTATGTTTCGGCTATTGAATAGCAACGTGACTTTGAGTATCTCTTCGATAGACGTAAGTGTGACCAAATATTTACACTTGCCACCTATCTTAAATGACGAATACTCTTTAAGGTCAACATTCCTTTTTATCGTCCCTTTGTATAAGCACTTTTTTATTGCCGAAAAAAGATTTACATAATCTCCACTCATATTTTACCCCAAATAAACTTTTTTTTCAATCAAATATTGAGTGCAAACAAAAAAACACTCTAAATATATATTATATATTCAAAGTGTTTTTGTATTGTGAAACTATCTTGTAACTTCTTCTTTTGTGTCATTAGTTGTTTTTGCTTTATTTTGTTTTGCTCTACTTACAACTTGTTCTACTGGACTTTCTATGATGCCATATCTTACAGCGGCACGATTTACTCTTTTTGAATAATATTCTTCAAGTTTTTGAGTTGTATTATATTTTTTTAAGATAGGGTCTTTTAAAATTTTGTTGTTTATATTGTCAATAGCACTCTCAAACTCAGCATTATATTTTTCAGGGACAGGAATTCGCTTATTAACCACACGTAAAAATATGATATCTTTTTCCATTACAATCCATCTACGAACATGAGTTTGATTTACTCCGTATTTTTTAGCCAAAGCACTTTGAGTCTGTCCATTTAGAACAACATCTTTCAAGAAATAACTTTTATCATATTCTTCATTTAAAAAATTTGTCCAACTATTCATAACATAATTGTCATATTGTGTATGTATATCTTTTATCATTTCAATTCTCTCTATTATATCACCGTCTTTTAATTTATGTATATTTTTTACTGGTTCGTCAAGCGAAAAAGTGTTTAAGTTTAATCTTGTATTACTACGTCGCATAAACATATTGTACTCATTTTCATAACACTTGTTTAGAAAAGTAGATATTTTTACGCCACTTTCAAGATTGTAACCTTTAATGTACTTACTAGTCGTCAAAAAAGCAAGCTTTTGAACAAAGTCTTCTTTTTCGCCAGTATTTTTAAACTTTTTCTTTTTTATATAATCACCGACCAAATTATATACAGCCTGTACTTCATCATCAGACCACTCATAAGTTTTGTCTTTCATGGCTTCATAATTTTTTTCAATAAGTTTTTGAAGATTTACATTTTTGCTTTTATTCATAATTCACCTTTGTTTTTGTAGATTTAGTATATCATACCCACAGAGTAATTTCAAGACCCATTTACACAAAAAATGGAGACCATTAGTCCCCATTATAGTACTTAAAAATATTTTCAGCCGTGTTTCGTGACAGCCCCTTGACTTCAAGTAATTGAGTAAGACTTGCCGACTTAATATTTTTCAAACTCTTAAAGTGTGCAAATAGTGCCGTCGCTGTCTTCTCTCCAACACCTTCGATATTTAGTAGCCCACTTGTAAGCGTCTTTTTATCACGAATACTGCGATGAAAAGTGATTGCAAAACGGTGGCTTTCGTCACGCACATTTTGTAATAGTTTTAGCGCATAATCGTTTTTAGAAAGCACAACGGGGTCAGACTCATTTGGGCGATATATCTCTTCGTCCCGTTTTGCGAGCGACACCATATCGCACTTGACACCTGTCGAGCACAACACATCGTATGCATAACCAAGTTGACCCTTGCCACCGTCGATTAGTATCAAATCAGGTCGGGTCGAAAAACTCACGTCGCTTCCATTTAGTTCTGCCATTCTACGAGTTATGACTTCTTTCATACTTGCAAAGTCGTTTGGAGCACCCGGGTCGTCAAGTGACAACTTAAATTTGCGATAATGTGCTTTATTTGGCACACCATTTGTAAACACGACCATGCTGGCGACAGTGTTTGTTCCTTGAATGTGGCTTATGTCATAGCCCTCAATTCGTTTTGGTGGTCGAGATAGCCCAAGCGTCTCTTGAAGTCTCTTGATAGCACCTGTCGTTTTGAGCGAATAGAGTTTTTCTTTTTCAATACTCTTTTCCATATCGACAAGGCTGTTTTGAATAGCCATATCAAGTAATTTTTTCTTAACACCTTTTTGTGGACACACTACATTTGTCTTTTTCCCACGATATTCATCTATCCACTCTTTTAATGTATTGCTTTCAAATCCAACGACTACATTATCTGGCACGATAGGATTGTTTAGATAGTATTGTGTGATAAAATTTGACATGACATCACTCACATCAAGGGAAGCATCAATAATATTGTAGTTTTGCACACCAATAAGTTTGCCACCACGAACAATAAGCAATGTCGCAACACTGTTTTGACCATTTGTCGCATATCCAAACACATCAATATCTTCAAGAGTCGTAAGTTGGGTTATGAGTTTGTTGTTTAGTTTTTCAATGGTCGCAAGATTGTTTTTGTATTCTATCGCTTTTTCAAAAAGCAAGTTTTGACTGCACGCATTCATCTTAGCTGTCAGTATTTCTTTCGCTTCACTAAGGTCGCCTTTTAGAAAATTTATGACCTTATCCACTTCTTTGCGATAATCTTCCTTTGTTACTCTTCCAATACATGGTGCGAGACAATTCCCGATATGATAGTTTAGACAAGCACGTTTTTGCGTCGTCTTATAATTACAGTCTTTAAGTCGGAAAGTGTTGTTTATAATATCATAGAGTTCGTTTACACTTATGCCGTTAAAGTACGGGCCAAAGTACAAACACCCATCGCGTTTGACCTTGCGAGTAATCTCAACCCTTGGAAAAGGATTTTTGATGTCGATTTTAAGATACGGAAAAGCCTTGCCGTCTTTAAGCAGAATATTGTAAAACGGCATGTTTTGGTGGATAAGATTGCTTTCAAGCTGTAAAGCTTCAAGTTCGCTTGGGCAAACAATATAGTCAAAATCATATACATTTTCGACCATTTGTTGGACTTTTTCGGGTTTTGCAGTGTTTATAAAATATGACGACACTCTGTTTTTGAGTGCCTTAGCCTTGCCTATGTAAATTATGTTTCCATAGGCATCAAACATCTTATATACACCTGGTAGCAAAGGAAGTTTTGACACCTTTGCCTTTAAAAACTCTATTCGATTATTCATATTTATATTATAAAACAAATGTCGATAATATAAAAGTAAATTTACTAATTGGCTATTAAAAAGTCGACACCTTTATTCATAACTTCACTCACACTACTATCTTTTAGCGAATAGTATATAGTTTTGCCCGAGCGAAACGAAGTCACAATATTGTTTTGACGGAGCAATTTGAGTTGGTGACTGAGTGTCGTTTGATTTAGATTTAACACCACACTCATATCATTTACACACATATCACTAAGTGACAGTGCAGTAATTATTTTTACACGAGTACTGTCTCCAAACACACTAAAAAAACTAGCGATTTTATCAAGCGTATCGACAGATGGCATGTACTCCATAATATTTTGTTGGACACACTCATCAAGATATAGTATTTCTGACATAACTTTCTCCTTTTAAAAATTATATCAGACCTTATATAATATTAACAAAAAAGTCACATGTCGCATAAACACTATAAACAAAATATTTTGTAATATGGAGGCGAAAATGAATCTTTCAAACGATATTCTACTTATTCTACTACTATCAGTGTTTACGAGTGCAACCGACACAAATCTAAACACAAATACAAATTTTTTGTTGTTGCTTCTACTCGTGCTTAGCGGACAATCGCAAAACCAAAACAACGGTTGTGGTTGCAGTTGTGGTTGTAATCGTTGTAGCGGAAGCATATAAAAAAGAGGGTCACCCCTCTTTTTTATTTTCCGTCATTATGTAAATCTTTTATTCTTTTAGATACCTTGTTTGAAACATTTAATTTAGGACTCTTATTTGTAGTGTTGTTTTTCAAACTGCAATTTGCTTTCACTACACAATCATCAAGCTTAAAATCAGAATTTAGTTTCTCAATTTCTTTGCCATATACAGCTTCAACAGTCGAACATATAATAGTCATACGACGTTTAATTAGTCCTTGACCAGAAAGATCTTCCTTTTTAAGTTCGGCCATGTTTTTGTTTAGTGCTTGGTTGTATTTCTCATTTAGAACTTTGTAAACATCTTTACTATTGTCTGATGGCAAAAGTATTGGGTTGTACTTTTCAAAGAAGTTGAAAAGTTGCTTTTGGTCTTTTATATCAAGCCCAATTTTGTTTCCAAAAATTTGCAAACTACTTGTAACGCCCATTACAGCATTTACATAGTCTGTATTTAAATTTGCAAGACAACTATTTTTTAATTCGGGTCTAATATCAGCACTCTCAGCTTCGTCCATTTGATTAACCAATCTTATAATCTCGCCATTAAAAAAATCATAACATTTTGCAAATTTTATAATATTCATTTTGTGTTTTATGTTTTCTGTCAATACACACTTTGTCATTTTTTTCTTCCCCTTCTTCTCATTTAGTGTCTAAGTATAACACACTAATTTCCCCATTTCAAGGGGTTTTTGCAAAAAAAAGAAAATATTTTTAAAAATATTTTCTTTAGATAACTTGTCGACATTTTTAAATTATAAAATTGTCGAAAATGTGATAATATTAGTCCTTTTGTCCTTCGAGTTTTGCCTTTTGGTCGGCGATTGTAAGATTGTCGATAAGATCGTCAAGGTCGCCATTTAAAAAGGCTTCGAGATTGTAGACTGTGTAGTTTATGCGGTGGTCGGTAAGCCTGCCTTGTGGATAGTTGTATGTGCGGATACGCTCACTTCTATCACCTGAGCCTACTTGTGTCTTACGTGTCTTTGCATACTCTTCATCGGCTTGTGTACGATAAAAGTCATAGAGTTTGCTTTTAAGTATTGACATAGCGCGGTCTTTGTTTTTGTATTGGCTTCGCTCGTCTTGGCACTCAACTACCATTCCTGTAGGCAAGTGAGTGATACGAACAGCACTGTCGGTCGTATTTACGTGTTGGCCACCCGCTCCGCCACTACGATAAACATCTATCTTGAGGTCTTTCTCGTTTATCTCGACATCGACGTCTTCACGTTCTGGAAGCACAGCAACAGTCGCTGTCGAAGTATGAATACGTCCGCTAGACTCGGTCTCTGGCACTCTTTGCACTCTATGCACACCGCTCTCGTATTTTAGGCGCTTGTACGCGTCTTTGCCTTTTAGCATAAACGAGCACTCTTTGACTCCACCAAGTTCGGTCGAGTTCATGCTAAGCACTTCGGTCTTCCAATCTTGTTTGTCAGCATACATGGTATACATACGGAATAGGTCGCCACCAAATAGGCTGGCTTCTTCGCCACCTGCTCCGCCACGGATTTCTATGATAACGTTTTTGTCGTCATTCTCGTCCTTTGGAAGAAGTAGTATTTTGAGTTCTTCTTCAAGTGACACAATTTTGTCCTTATTTTCTTTAAGTTCGGCTTTGAGTAGGTCAATCATCTCGCTGTCGGTCTCGGTTTTGAGAGCCTCCTCGCTAAGACTGTTGTCCTTCAAAAGTCGCTCATATCGTTCGTATGCCTCGACAATAGGTTGTAAAGTGTTATATTCTTTCGCAACCTCAATATATCGCTTGTTGTCGGCGATAATGTCGGGATTTACTATGTCGTTTTGAAGCACATAATATTTATCTTTTAGACTTCTTAATTTCTCTAACATTTTATTTCTGCCTTTATAATTCGATTTATACCCGCATAATCAGGGTAAACTTGGATATTTGTAAAGTAAGGTTGTAATAGCGCCACAACATCGTTTTCCTGCCCTTGACCGATTTCCAAAAATATTTTGCCATGTCGGCTCAAAAACATCGGTGCATTACTTGCTAGTATTTTATAATAATCAAGCCCATCTTGTCCACCGTCTAACGCAAGTTTTGGGTCAAACTTTCGCACTTCTTTTGAAAGTGTCTTTATATCAGCCCGTCTAATATATGGCGGATTACTAACAATAATATCATAAGTCTTCACAATACTCTCAAACATATTACTTTTCACAAACTTAACATCTAGCCCATTGTTTTTGGCATTCTTTTTAGCCATACGTAAAGCACTAGACGACACGTCGCAAAGTGTAACGTCATCAAATCCACCCTTTTTAAGTGCAAGACCTATGCACCCGCTCCCCGCACACATATCGAGTACTTTAAGATCGTGATTTTCTTTAAGCACATACTCACATAGTATCGCAGTCTCAGGACGTGGCGAGAGAGTATGGCGATTTTCGAGTATCTTTACACCCATAAAGTCGCTACTACCCACAATTATCCCAAACGGAACATGACACATACGACGTCTGACTGCCTTGTCGATTATGCGATATTGCGATTTTGTAAACTCCGTATTTGTCACAAGGTCGGCCCTACTCAGCCCCAACAATTCTTGACACAAAAAAACCACTTCGTCTTGTGGCGAAGTAATGTCGGCGGATTTAAGTTTTGCTTGCCAGTCGCTAAGGCATGATTTGATATCGTACAAAATAAACCTCATAATCAAAAAGGCACTAACAATCGCTAATGCCTTTATAGAAGTATTAAATTAATCCAAGTTGTATTTTTTCTTAAACTTCTCAACTCGTCCTGCTGTATCTACAAGTTTTTGTTTACCTGAGAAGAAAGGGTGACATTTGTTGCAAACTTCAACTTTAATAGTGTCGCCTTTTACAGTAGAACGTGTCTTAAACTTATTTCCACAACCGCAAATTACTTCAACTTCATGATAATCTGGATGTATATTTTCTTTCATTGCGTTTCACCTCTATAAATAATGCTCTACTATTATATATTACAAGTCGCACTTAGTCAACACTTTTTTTGGTTTTTGCTACGATTTGTTTGACTATGTCATAAATATCGCCTGCACCAAGCACCAAAATAAGGTCATATGTCCTGTCCATCTCTTTCAAAGTCCGCACAAGACAGGTCTTGCTATAACAATAATACTTCCGTTCTCTCAGTCCTTTCACATTGTTTAGTAGGTCAATTGCCCGCCCGCCATTTATGGGTTTTTCCCGTGCAGGATAGGTCTTGTATACGACGAGTTTGTGCGCACCCTTAAAACAATTTGAAAATTCGTCCATAAGCGAGAGTGTCCGCGAATATGTATGTGGCTGAAAAATACAAAGTATCTTTTTGTGGCTAGTGAGTGCACCACTTATGCTGTTTCGAATCTCGGTCGGGTGGTGTGCATAATCGCACACAACAGGCACTCCCCTATACTCGCCCACTTTCTCATATCGCCGTTTGACACCAGTAAATTTTTTCAAGGCTGCATACATTTTGTCATAGGTCGCACCATACATGAGCCCAACCGCAATAGCACAAAGCGCATTTTTGGCATTGTGCAGTCCGATTACTGAAAGCTTAAACCTACCTATATACACACCTTCATATTTGACATCAAAACTATAACAGCCCTTTTTGTCCATTTTGAGATTGTATCCCAAGATGTCGTAATCCCCATCAAAACCGCATGTGACGACATTGACCTTTTTATCAATGTAATCGTCCAAGTGGTCATTTTCAAAAAGCACAACAGTGTCGCTCCGACAAGCCAGCCTACCAAAAGCCGAGTATATCTCGCCCATACTTTTGTAATAATCGGTGTGGTCATTTTCGATATTTGTAACAAGTGTTACGGCGGGACAAAGATACCTAAACGACTCACGATATTCGCATGCTTCGGTTATGAAAAACTCCGTTCCGCCCAAATGCATGTTTCCGCCCAAGTCATCGCTCTCTCCGCCCAAATGCACGGTGGGATTAAATCCCGCCGACACAAAAATACTGCCCAGCATGGACGTCGTTGTCGTTTTGCCGTGCGTCCCGCATATAGCAATAACGTCATCATAAATACTTGCGACATACCCCAAAAACTCCGACCGCTCCATCATAGCGATTCCCCGTGATTGGGCTTCAGCATATTCGACATTGTCATCATGCACCGCCCCTGTGTACACGACAAGGTCGCAATTGTAGGGTATATTGTGTGCATTGTGGCCATAGTATATAAGTGCCCCCGCTCGTTCCAAATCGGTCGTAAAATGCGACACACTCTGGTCGCTTCCGCTCACAAAAACACCCCGCGCAAGCATAAAACGTGCAAGCGCACTCATGCTCACACCACCAATACCAATAAAATGTATGTGAAAATATTTGTTTTTTTGTATTTTTTCCATAAAAATATATATGAAAGTAGAGCAAAAAAGTTGTTTTGATAAGTATTTTCGTGATATTATATAGTAAGTAATTATATTGCTAATAAAAAAGGATGGTATACAAAATTGAAAATCTCAGACGTACGTATTCGCTTAATGCAAAAAGACGACTCAAAACTTAAAGCGGTAGCATCTATTACTATCGACGATTGTTTTGTAGTACACGACATCAAAATCTTAGAAGGGACACAAGGTTATTTTGTAAGTATGCCAAGCAGAAAAACTCCTGATGGTCAATACAAAGACGTAGCTCACCCTATAAACACCCCTACTCGTGAAGAGATGAACAAGGTTGTGCTAAAAGCTTTTGAAGAAGAACTTAAAAAACCAGTTGAATAAACTTAATACTAAATACAAAAAATGACACTCATCTGAGTGTCATTTTTCTTTTCTTTACTTATGCCTTAGTCGACAATTTTTGAATCTTGCTTGTATAACTACTCCAACCCGACACAGTCGTATTTACATAAGTATCATAATACTCATCAGGGACGTAGATTACAAGGTCAGTGCTGATATTAGTAATATAAAATACAGATTCACCTAATGTAGGTGGATTTTCCGATGTGAATGTCATATTTGTAAGTAATTCACAATACGCAAATGCTCTCTCGCCGATACTGACAAGTTGGCTATTCTCTGCAAAAGTGACGCTTGCAAGGGCCATACAATTATAGAATGTTTTGTTACCGATGCTTATTACACTAGCTGGAATTGTGATGCTTGTAAGATCTGTACAATTATAGAATGCAGAATCTCCGATACTGACAAGTTGGCTATTCTCTGCAAAAGTGACGCTTGCAAGAGAATCACATGCAGCAAATGCATTACTGCCTATACTTGTTACACTAGCTGGGATTGTGATGCTTGTAAGATCTGTACAACTATTGAATGCAGAGCTATCGATACTTGTTACACTCTCCGGAATGGTGATGCTTGTAAGAGATTTACATTGAGAGAATGCAGAGCTACCGATATATTTTAAATTAATATCATCTTCAAATATAATGTTTTGTATAGTACATGCATTAAATGCACTATCACCTATAAATTCAATAGTTTTTGGGATATAAATAGTACTCGCTTTACATTGAAGAAACCCACTAAAACCATCAACAATATCTGATGATATAATGCCTTTTATTTTAATGTTATTTAAATAAGATGGAATATGGATAGTATTAGAAGTCCTATCAGAACACGATACTATTTGATAAAACACACCATAATCATCAGAAAGTCTAATTGCGCAATCAAAGTTATCAAGTTGCACTACATCTTTTTTAGAAGCTAATTGAAAACTTGTAGAAATATTTGCATTACTCCCGATACTAACATTATCCACATCATATACAAATACTACTGAAAATTCCATTGTTCCTTCTTCAGATAATGTAATTGGTATATTTAGATTAGCACTATTAGCAGTAACACCAATTAGAGATATAATTGGCGATGGCATGGCAGAAAATGAAAACTCAAAAGATATCTTATCATATAAAGTAGCATAAGGATTTTCATAAATATCATCAAGTGCAAATACTGCATCTGCGGTCGTGCCACTTATATTTAGATTTATTGCTTCTGTATCTTCTGGAATATTTGACAAACGATAATTTTTATACGTATAAGCAAGATTATCACTATTGCTTTCTACTTTCATACTTTGACTGCTAGTAGCATCCACTAGATAGTTTTCAGCTTCATTCCACTCAATTACTCTGGTAGTTTTACCCACATATAAGGTAGAATCTGACGTAATATTTACTTGCACACTTACATTTGCCGAACCTGTAATTGCGCTTATGGACTCAGGCAAACTATTTTGACCGGCATAACACAAAACACAAAAATCAAGTTTACCATCAGTGAAATTACTGTTCGGAACAGTTATACTTAATACATCATCAGCACTGATTGTAGCATCCTGACTTAAATTGCTAATTTCGCCACTTACCATATCACTATATAAATTTGTAACGAGTTTACCTTTTAATACCATTCTATTCTCAAATGTATCCAATAATGATAGCGTATTTCCTTCAAGAGAGAGAAAAGGAAGTAGTGTAAATGTCAAATCGCTTTGAGAATTGTTTGTTGCTTCAAAATTTACTGCAATATAATCCATACCAAGAGTAGAATCATTTTTACACTCTGCTTCTACTGTTTGTTCTTCACCTTTATTTATAGTAACTCCATCATTTATTTCGTTTACACTTTTGACACTAAGTTCGGTAAGTTTGGCTTTTGTGGTCGGATTAAGTTCTTCAAAGTATGGTATGAAATCTACGATTGTAGTGTCTACCACTCCGCTCTCGCTATGTATTAGGCTTTGGAGCACAATACCTGTCATAGTGATTGTACATTTTTGACCGCTGGCTGAATTGCCGAGTGAGTTTGGGAATGTGATAGGTACTGTGAATTTGATAGTAGTTCCGCTTGTAGTAGGTGTAAATACTTTTAGATTTGCTGTGTTTGATTTTTCTGCTAGGTACAAGTCACCATTGTATACTACCATGACTGTATCTGTAGACTTTGTGCCATTGATAGTGACGTCATATGTACTACCTGCGGTGAGTGTAAGTTTTGCGCCCGTAGAGCCTGCTTTGAGTGATGGGATTACTTTTAGTACTCCGCTTGTAGGGTCGCCATCTGTTCCGTTTTTCACTACAAGTGTAGTCTCTACATCGACTGTTTGGCTAGGCACGACTGTGAGTCCGTCGCTAGTCGCGACTGACACACCATTCTCGCCATCAAACTCGATTGATGCACCGAGTTTGATTTCTGTACTGCCACTCTTACTATCGCCAAAGAATGCGACAGTAAGTCCAATAGTTGCACCGACGCATAGGACTAGTATGAGTGCCATGCAGACTAGCATTTTGTGAAACTTAAATTGACTTTTCATTTGTTTTCTCCATTTTTATTCTACCCAAAGTGAGTGAGATTTATCTATATTTGTCTATGTTTTTAAGGTCTCTAAAAGGGGCGATTTTAAATGTCTGTACAAAACATCAAATTATGTATCCACATCGTATACAAGGTATTTGCGGTGTGTATTTTGCCCATTTTATCCTATACAAACATATTATACCCCCCCCCCTATGGGGTGTGTCAAATGAATTTGAGCAGGTTTATATTCTTCTTTATAATAAAGTAATATTTTATATTTATTACAACCACTTCAATTCACAAAAAAAGAAGACTGCAATCAGTCTTCTTTCATATTTATATTTTATAGTCCTTTGATAGTAGGGAAACCATTTCCAGTAATCCATACCGAGCTTCCAGTAACATTATTGTCTGCTGTAAACGATGTCCAAAGTTCGGTGCCTTTCATTGTGCTTTCTTTACGGTCACGTTTTGTAATACGATTTGAATCATCAGTGAATATGTTTCCTACACCGATAAGGAAATCACCCGAATAAGTAGGGTCCTTACTGCCTTTGTCTTTAGCTACTGTATAGTAGTAGTCATCGATAAAGCCAGCTGTACGTTTTGACAATTTCATACCATCAGAGTGTACATTTGAAGCTGTAACAGAATAGTTTGTGCTGCCACCTTCAAACTTAACTACGGCATAAATTCTAGTCATAAGTCCGCCCGTACATGAATTTCCATCAAAATTGATATAGTACACGATACCGGCATTGTTTTTGCCTTTTAGATTTGCTTGTGAGTATGCATCTAACACAACACCTTTTACAATATTGTATGCAATACCACCTGTATACTCACCATCGAGTGTTACGTCGTCTTGTACAGCAGCGGCATGAACAGCATACATCAAACTACTATTGTAGACATTTGAAGATACTAGATATTGTTCAGATGTCAAATTACGGATCCATTTGTCTGAAATATTGTATTCTTGTGCATATTGGGTGTTTAGATATGATACTACACCACCAACATATTTACCAGTAAGACTTGAGCCTTTTACATTTGCCAATTTAATACGTGTACTTATGTCGTTGTTTTGTTTTGCATTAAATATACCAACAATACCACCTACATATGTGTCATGATTTTTGCTTGCGACAATGTTTGCTTCTGCACTTACTTTTTCAATGCTGCCACTTGCATATCCTGCAATACCACCTGCATATGTAGTGCCCGACTTACTCAAGTCAAAACTTGTACTTTGATTTAACACAACTTGTGCATCTTTGATATTTCCATGGTTTATACCTGCAATACCACCAATATAAAGTTCGCTTGATTTATCCGAGCTTGTATTGCTTCGCAAAACAACATTACCTCTTACATCGACACTATTTACAGAACCATGGTTTTGACCAACAATTCCGCCAATATTTTCGCCTGTTTCTGATTTTGCAACAATTGTCAAATTTCCAGCAACTGAAGCAGTAGTAATCGAACCGTTGTTTTGACCAACAACACCGCCTACAATTGTTTTTCCGCAAATGTTACCGTCGCTTACCAAACAGTTTTTGATCGAACCATTGTTTAGTGCGACTAAAGCACCTACACAATCGGCTTCTTCATTTTGAAGAGTTACGTTTTGTAATTTGATGTTTTCAATTGTTCCACTTGTTCCCAAACAGCCAAACAATCCAGAATATACTGTTCCACTCTTCTCGTCAGTAACAGTTTTGATTGTAAGGTCTGAGATAGTTGCATACGATTCGCTATCTTCACATTTAGCAAGAACATATCCTGTGAAAGGTTTGCTTTCTGTGCCGATAGGAAGCCATTCTACACCCGAAGCGTCGACATTTGATACATAATATTGTCCGTCAAGATTGCCATTGAGACTTGCCCAAAGGTCACTAATATTGTTTACTATTGTAAATGTACCAGATACTATGTCGGTAGTTACGTCCATAGCACTCATGTTTAGAATTGGGAACCCTTGATTTGTGTCGTTTTGAATAGACCAAATGTTTTTGTTCCAAAGAACAGTATCGCCATCGCTGTATTTGATATTGCCACTTTCATTGTCATAATAAGGGACTTTTTCGATATGTGATACATAATTTGAAAGCGATTTCATATCAGCAATCGTTGCATTTGTAACAGCATTGCTATCGCTATTTCCGTTTCCAACACCTTTAATGCCACTATCAAAATATTCTGTAGGATAATAGCAACCATAAATTTGTTGGGTGTCGCTATCTTGGTTGGTATTGTGACCAATCACTGCACCGATATAGGCACTAAATTTTGTAGAATTTGAATCGACATTTAGTATTGTATAACTATCTCTAACAAAACCTTTTAAGTTTTTAGAGTATTGTGATAGATTGCCCGGATTTTTTAAGAATGTATTTTGTCCGACAATTCCACCAAACACATCACAACCTTGTGCCAAAACAACTTTTTCGGGCGATTTTGTGTATGTATATGCAATAGTTCCACCATTGTTATAGCCAGTGATTCCGCCTATTTTTCCTGAAATAGCATTTGATTCACTCTCTTCCAAGTCTCCTACAAATTTTGCATTTACAGATGCTCTAACAATAGATGCGGTATTTGGCGCTGTGCCAAATGTAGATATGTTTTGTCCGACAATTCCACCTACATATGTATTTGTGTTTTTGTTTGCAATTACACAATCCGATACTTCTATACGAGTAAGCGAACCATTGTTTACACCAGCAACAACACCCATAGTTTCTGTAGTGGTTGTGGACTCAACAGTTATGTTTTTAAATTGTAAATTGTCTATTTTTGCACCAGCACCGATGTTTGCAAAAACACCAATGTTCTTTCCAACACTTGAAATTGTGCCATTGTAAATAGTGTGGCCATTACCACTTATACTGCCTGTGAAAGGGTTTGCTTCACTTCCGATAGGAAGCCATTTGTCAGAAACCAAACTAAGATTTATGTCAGATACAATCTCATAACAACTATTTGAAGTATATTTCTCATCTTGACCGATAAGTGCAAATTGTTCGGCACTTTCAATATGATATGGGTTTTCTTTCGAACCGTCACCAATAGTAATATCGCAGTACAAATTTCTAAACTTGCTATTGTTTGTTTGGAAATTTACTCTAACAATTCCGCCTTCATTTGCCACAAGAGTAGCCTTTGCAACACCTTTCTTGACATCAATCTCTTTATTTGAAATAGACACAATATTTTCGTTGCTACTACTAACCGAGATTTTGGTGTACGAATTGTTTTTGGTCATATCAAGAGCAAGTTCAAAAGTACTACCTTTGTCTTTATATAATGTGGTCGTAGTGAGCGAAATTTTCTCATTGTCGCGCACTAAATAAAACACAGCAAATCCAAGAGAAACTGTGATTACAATAACCATCAAATACGCTAAAAATTTTTTCATAAAATATACCCCCTTACAAGAAGACAATCTTTTTACACCTTTATTATACAACACTACACTCTCAAAGTCAATACTCAAAGGTAAGAAAATTTGGTTGTATTTTGTCACATATTTTACTACGTAAAAAGATATTTTTATCGACACAATTTAGTTATGCAAATATACCAAAAAATGCCACTACACAGAGCGGCATTTTTAAATCAATTATTATTCTTCAAAATCTTCGATTGCTACCAAGACTTCTCTAATACGCATATCCACAACTTTAGTAAGTGTAAAATGCATTTTGATTGTTTTTTCGATATAGTTTGCATCTTTATCAAGAGTTTCGTCTATGGTCACCCAAGTAAGTTCTTGATTGGTCTTTGGCAAGTTTTGTGCAAGTTCAAACAAAAATCCGCTTAGTGTCACATATTGAGTGTCTGGCAAATGTTCGATTTGAAGATATTCAAATAGTTTTTCAAGTTCGATATCGCCATTTACAAGATACTTGTTTTCATCAACTTTCTTTATCTCGTCAGTAAGTTCGACTTCGTCATGTTCGTCATATATCTCGCCCACAACTTCTTCGACGGCGTCTTCCATGGTCACAATTCCGCTTGTTCCGCCATACTCGTCGACTACTACCGCCATGTGTTTTTTAACTTTTTGCATGTGTTTGATTATGTCATCAACTTTCATGTTTTCGTTTATGAATAGCGGTGCAACCATAAGGTTTTTTACGACGACTTTCTTATCAGAAAGCATAGCTGTGAAAAAGTCTTTTTGGCTTAAAATTCCGACTATATGGTCAAGGTTTTGCGAATACACAGGGATACGTGAATATTGGGTCTCAATAAAGACATTTTTAATATCTTCTATCGACGACAATATGTCTACACCCGTAACATCGACACGTGGGGTCATAACGTCATATGCTGTTTTACTTCCAAGATCAAGCACGCCTTGCATAAGGTCGGCATCGTCAGCATCAAGCACGCCTTCTTCTTCCATTTTGTCGATTATGCTTTCAAGTTCGTTTTCAGTGACAGTAGGAGCATCTGATGCCCCCACCTTTTTAAGTAGTCCTTTTTGAAGTGCATAAAATGGGTATGTAATAGGTATAAGTACTTTCATAAGCACAAATAGTACACCCGAAAATCTAAGTGCCCACTTGTCAGGGTTTAGTTTTGCAACACACTTTGGTGTAATCTCACCAAATGTAAGCACAACAATAGTCATAATGACTGTGTTTAGGATATTTGCAAGAGCTGGATTTGCGATAGTATTTGAGAAAATAAAAGCACAAATAGTAGTACAAGCAATGTTTACAAGGTTGTTCCCTACAAGAATAGTGATAAGTGCTTTCTCGTAGTTTTCAGCAATGTATACTGCTTTTCTCGCTCCTCTCCTTTTCTCTTCCGCGTACGTACGAAGTCTAAGGGCATTTGCCGTAGAAAAACTTGTTTCGCTCGCCGAAAAGAATGCTGAGCATAATAGTAAAAATACTACCAATATGCTTAAAATAATGTTTGTTTTTACAGTGCTACTAGCACACAGGTACGTGAGTGGTTCCACTCTATTTTTCTCCTTTTTTCCTATCGTAAATTGATAGATGTTGGGTTTATTATATCATATAGTTTAGAAAAAGTAAATAGTATTTGGGTTATTTGTCGCCCCTTAATACGTCACACATCTTTTTATATGAATATATATCCTTTTTGGTCACATTACCCACAATAGATATCCATATATCATCACTCAATACACTCTTTTTGATGTACTCGTTTACTTCATCGAGTGTGACTGATTTTTTACATTTTTTAAATGCTTTTTCACGGCGTTTGTGTCCACTACCCCACATATCGATTTTTGCGAAGTTTTCACTTGGCCACTCTTCATAGTTTTGGACTTCGGTGTCGTCTTGAACTTCTTCGCCCGACTTAAAACTATCCCATTCTTCTTTTGTTATTCCGTTTTGTCTAAGGTCTTGAAGCATATCACCAAGCGCATCTATACATGCATTAATTTTGTCTTTTGAGGTATATATTGCATACACATCGACACCATCACTCATTCCCGCCATTCGAGCATAATTACACGAATACACAAGCGAGTTTTGCTCACGGAAGGTATTGTACATGCGACCCTTTATCCTATTTAGCACATTTCTAAATACACTTTTATAATAGCTTATCTTTACATCATCAATCCCGTCGGTCTTTATCATAACATTTATAGAAGTCTTAAATGTCGGTTTTGTAAGCAAAACCAGTTGGGGTTTGCCTTCAATACAAATTTTTTCAATATGTGGATTGTGGTTTTGTCCACTAGGAAGTATATCGGCTATGTATTTTTTGACCAAACGTTTGCATTTGCCAAACGACACATTGCCAGCGACGGACACAACAATATTTTCTCGAACAGATATTGTGTTTTTAAAGTCGAGAAGTTTTTTGCGAGAAATTTTTGCAAGCGACTCAGGAGTGCCGAGTGTGTGCTCCTTGTAAATTTTGTTGTTATACATTTTTTGCATGGCTTGCCAACGACAAAATGTTTCGTTGTTGTCGAGCATGCGATTTATCTCTTGTTCAACCACGCCACGTTCTTTGTCTATTTTTTCTTGCGGAAATGTCGAGTCAAACATCATCTCTGTTGTGAGTCGAAAATTCTCTTCAAAATTTTTGGCGCTATTTATGCTGACCCCTTTTATATATGACTTGCTCGTCATGGCATTTTGGCGGCAGTTGTACTTTCGGATAAGCGAGCCTAGTTGTTCGCCGTCATGCTTAGATGTGCCATTAAAAAGCATGTGTTCGTAAAAATGTGCAATTCCCGGAACGGTATCTATTCCTGACCCGCCATAGGTGTATATCTCAAAACTCACACCTTTACACATGCGGCTACGTTCGTATATCAACGTAACATCGTTTATAATTGTTGTTTTTATACCCACAATACACTCTCCTTTTACATTTATATATTAGCATGATAACAGCCCATAGTCAATTACAGATGCAAAACCAAAACAATCATTTTCAAAAAATCCAAAAAAATATTGTGAAAACTGACAAAATGCTCTATAATAGAAAAAGTTAAGGAGAAAATCATGGCTTTTTGCAACTTTTCTAGTGAATGGACACAATCAAACACAACCACTATCGACAATGTTTTTTTTAGCGAGTTTTTGCCAAACGCGCCAGAAAACTGTGTTAAGGTGTATCTGCTTGGATTATACAAATGCAACAACCCACTATCGCTCGACAACAATATCGAGAGTTTTTCGAGAGTGCTTAATTTGTCCGAAGAAGATATTGTCAGTTGTTTTTTGTATTGGCAAGAACTAGGGCTTGTTAGTCTTATAAACACAACCCCACTTGAAGTGAGATATCTTCCACTCAAAAACGGAAGCATACGTCTTAAAAAATTTAACACCGACAAATACAAAGCCTTTAATATCAAAGCACAAGAAATCAAAGGCAATATGATTACCCCAAACGAGTATCAAGAGTACTATTATGTCATTGAGTCTATGCATATGGAGCCCGAAGCATTACTTATGGTTATGCAATATTGTGTAAATCTTAAAGGTGGCATGGTAAATCATTCGTACATCACAACCATTGCCAAAAACTGGGCATATGAAGGGATACTCACTTGTGAAGATGTCGAAGAACGTCTTAAAGAACAAGAGAAAAGTAGTAGCGATGTTTGCCTTGTTCTTAAAGCACTAGGAGTAAAACGCAATCCATCAAACGACGAGTATCAAATGTATCTCGATTGGATAAAAGAACTTAATATGCCACTTGATATTATTTTGTTTCTTGCAAAAAAGCAAGGCAAAAGTAGTGGCGGAATGACCAAACTTAACAACACCATTGAGAAATGTTATGCACTAAAACTATACAGCATAAAAGAAATAAACGACTATTTTGAAAATCTAACATCACTTAAAGAAACAGCAAAGAATGTTTGCCGAAATCTTGGTGTGCGATATGAAAACATCGAAAACATAATAGATACATATATTGTGCCATGGACAAACCTTGGTTTTGACAGCGACACGCAAGTACTTATTGCAAACTATTGTTTTACATCAAGCATTCGCACACTTGAAGGAATGAATAGCAAAATCCAACAGCTATTTAAAAAGGGTCTTGTCACTGCTGAGTCTATAAACAATTATCTAAACCAAATAATCCAAAACGACGACAAAATAGAAAAGATATTGTCGACGCTAGGAATTGAAAGACAAGTAAATTCACTCGACCGCAATCTATACAAAACATGGGTATACGACTGGAACACTCCAAGCGACCTACTCGACTACGCAATCAGTCAAAGCGTGGGAGTATATATGCCTATGCAAAATTTGTCACGACTCATCTCGACATATCACTTGAAAAATATCACCACTATCGAAGATGCATCAAAACTTGATTTTGTGAAAACAAATATCAAGTCGGCAAAAACTGAAAATTCTAAAAAACCAGTCAGTCGCAATTATAGTGCCGTCCAACTAGACTCGCTATTTGACGACATACACGAAATAGAGGTGTAATATGAGCATAACAAAAGACATCGAAAAAATAATAAGCGACCGCAAAACTCATGCTGAGATGACGGCTGACCAAAATTTACGTGAAGTTTTGGAAAACCCAGAAATTGCAAAACTATATGAAGCATGCAACTCTCTTAAATACGAAATTGCAAAAACTCAGTATGAAAATAAAAGTGCAAAGAAACTTATTGGAAAATACAATACTACCCGTACCCAATTACATTCGCTTATAAAAGACAATGGATACGATATACAAAATCTCAAACCAAACTATACTTGCAAACTGTGCAATGATACAGGAATTGTAAATGGCAAACCTTGCGTATGTTACAACACTTTACTAAACAACTATTTACTAAAATCTAGCGGAATAAATCACAAACTTCCATCATTTAAAAATATCGATTACAGCATATACGATAAAGAAAATGTACAAAAAGTGCAAGATATTGTCAAAATACTACAAGATATTGTCAAAAAATACCCACAAACTACCAAAAAGATGTTTAATATGATAGGAAATGTGGGAGTGGGAAAAACTTATATAACCGAATGTTTTGTAGATATGGCAATAAAGAAGGGACTTTATACAGTATACACAACCGCACAAAATCTAAACAACGAACTTCTTTCATATCACCTTGCATCACTAAGCGAAAAGAAAGATATTATCGAAAAGTATTTAAGTGCAGATATACTTTGTATTGATGACTTAGGTACTGAAAACATACTTAAAAATGTCACTGTCGAATATCTATATATGATAATAAACGAGCGACAAAACAACAATAAGTTTACACTCATCACATCAAATCTATCTCCAAAACAAATAATGGAGACATATGACGAACGTATATTTAGTCGAATAATTGATAAAGAAAAATGTATTACAGTATCGCTTAATGGTAGTGACCTTAGACTTAAAAAACAACGATAAAAAAGACACTCACACGAGTGTCTTTTTTACACATTATTCAATATCAATTTCTAATGTCAATATTTCTATAATATACAAATTCAAAATAAATTATACGAGTTTTAATATTCGCAGTTTTTAGGTGTACGTGGGAATGGTATAACATCTCTAATATTTTCGACACCAGTAAGGTAAATTACTAGTCTTTCAAATCCCATTCCAAAACCCGAGTGAACACAGGTGCCAAACTTACGTAAGTTTAGATACCACTCAATATGAGTGCGGTCTACTCCCATTTCTTCCATACGACGGACAAGTTTTGCATAGTCTTCTTCTCTTTGGCTTCCACCCATAAGTTCACCAGCTTGTGGAACAATAAGGTCGACAGCCGCAACTGTTTTGCCATCTGGATTTTGTTTCATATAATATGCCTTTATATCCTTTGGCCAGTTTTTAACAAATACAGGACCACCAAAGTACTCAGCAATATATCTTTCATGTTCTTTAGATATATCTTCTTCATAATCAGGCTCAAACTCCCATTTTACATTTGCTTTCTTTAATATGTCGACTATGTCTTTATGGTCAATACGTACAAATTTACTGCCAACAAGTGCCTTCAATTTGTCAAGAAGTCCATTTTGAACAAACTTATCGCAAAATTCGAGTTCGTCAGGACAATGATCTAATACATATTGTACAACACTTTTCAACATATCTTCTTCGATATCCATAAGTCCATCAAGGTCACAGAATGCAATCTCGGGCTCTATCATCCAAAACTCGTTTGCATGGGTCTTTGTATTGCTGTTTTCTGTACGGAAAGTTGGACCAAAGGTATATATTTTACTAAATGCCATAGCAAAGGTTTCGCCTTGCAATTGTCCCGAACCAGTGATGTATGCAAGTTTTCCAAACAAGTCTTTGCTAAAATCAACTTTTCCATTTTCGTCAAGTGGAAGATTGTTTGGGTCAAGTGTAGTAATTTTAAACATTTGGTCACTGCCTTCACAGTCTGCACAAGTAATAAGTGGTGTGTGCACATACACATAACCCCTATCTTGGAAGTATGTGTGTATAGCTTGAGCCGCCACACTTCGTATACGGAAAACGGCTTGGAATAAGTTTGTTCGTGGTCTTAAATATGCTATGTCACGCAAAAACTCAATACTGTGACGTTTCTTTTGTAGTGGATACGACTCATCAGTCGCATTTATAATCTCAACACTATCAGCAACAAGTTCAAATGGTTGTTTGTTTTCAGGTGTCAACAAAAGTGTTCCTGTCACCATAATTGTCGAGCCAGTATTAAGTCTTGCCACTTCATCATAGTTTTGTACCTTGTCACGATTAAACACAACTTGAAGTGTTTTAAAACTAGTGCCGTCAGTAAGGTCAATAAATCCAAAAGACTTTACATCTCTTACACTCTTTACCCAGCCCGCAACAAGAATACTTTTTCCACCAAAACTCTCTTTGGCTTTGTATAATTCTGCTATATCTATTTTTCTCATATTATTTCCTTTAAAAATCTATTTTTTAATAAGTTGGATTCCGACATCACGAAGTTGCTCTTCGCTTACAAAACTTGGAGCCCCCATCATAAGGTCACGAGCATTTTTGTTCATAGGGAATGCAATAACTTCTCTTATAATCTCTTTTTGAGTGATAAGCATAAGTAGTCTATCAAATCCAAATGCACAGCCAGCATGTGGTGGTGCACCATACGAGAATGCATTGTAAAGTGCTCCAAATTTGTTTTTAACTACTTCTTCGTCATAACCCACCATCTCAAATGCCTTCACCATTAGACTTTGGTCGTGGTTGCGGACGGCTCCGCTTAGTGTTTCATAACCATTACATACAAGGTCATATTGATATGCGACAATATCTAGCGGATTTTGTTTTTCAAGTGCTTCAAGTCCGCCTTGTGGCATGCTAAATGGATTGTGGGCAAAATCAAGTTTGCCAGTTTCTTCATTTATTTCAAAGAATGGGAAGTTGTCTATCCAACAGAATGCAATTTTGTTTTTATCAATAAGTCCAAGCGACGAGCCAAGTTCGTTTCTAAGTACATTTGCAAGTTTGTAAACAAGTGGTTTTTGGTCAGCAACAATAAATATGCTCTCGCCACCTTTCAAATCAAACTCTTTAATCAAGTTTTGTTTGTCTTCATCAGTCAAAAATTTTGTAATCGAACCCGACCACTCGCCATCGATATATTTTAGCCATGCAAGACCTTTGCCTTCATAACTAACAATGAGTTTGCCAAGTTCGTCATAGTACTTGCGAGACTTGTCAGTCGCTACTGCACATATACCTTTTATGGTTTTGTCCTTAAATCCATTAAACTCAGTATTTTTAAAAATCTCAGTTAAGTCATGTACAATAAGTGGATTTCTAAGGTCAGGCTTATCGCTACAATACATTTCCATCGCCTTGCGATATGGGATATGAACAAACGGAACATCTGACACTTCAAAGTCAGTAAACTCTTTAAATAGTGCTGTTACAAACTCTTCACATGCACTCATAACATCTTCTTGGGTGGCGAAACTCATTTCCATATCTATTTGATAAAACTCGCCCGGTGTACGGTCAGCACGTGCGGCTTCGTTACGGAAGCATGGCGCAACTTGGAAGTATTTATCATATCCCGACACCATAAGGAGTTGTTTAAATTGTTGTGGTGCTTGTGGGAGTGCATAAAACTCGCCCGGTGCATTTACAGTAGGCACGATATAGTCTCTTGCACCTTCTGGACTGGATGAAGTAAGGATTGGGGTTTGGACTTCCAAAAATCCCATTTCGGTCAATTTGTTGCGGACAAAGTTTAGCATTTTTGCACGCACAACAATAATCTTGTGAGTCTCTGGATTTCTAAGGTCAAGATAACGATATTTAAGTCGAAGTTCTTCCTTAGTATTTGGAGCATCAGAGATTTCAAACGGCAAAACATTTTGACTTTTGCCAAGTACTGTGATACTGTCCACAACGACTTCTATATCACCAGTCTCCATTTTAGGGTTTTTGCTCTCACGCTCAATTACTTTTCCGCTTACACTTATTGTCGTTTCTTTGCAAATCCCATTTAACTCAGTTTCGTCATTGACTACAAGTTGGGTAAGACCGAAGTGGTCTCTAAGTGTTACAAATGTAAGCCCGCCTAGTTTTCTTATGCTATTGACCCAACCCGCAAGTCGCACTTGCTTGCCAGCGTCAGATAATCTAAGTTCTCCACAATTATGTGTGCGATAAATATTTTCTTTCATGTTTTCTCCTTAATTAAAAAGCCCTTAATGTATTTCATTAAGGGCAAATTTTACTATTATTCTAAAAGACTACAATAAAAACTACCCAATAAATTGTGTATCAGCATCGTTATTATCATTGTCATTAAGGATAATTTTTAACATAACTTATCTCCGTTATTGCCAGTATTATATCCCAATAATTTCCATATGTCAATAATAATCGATACTAACCACAAATTTTTGTCGTTGAATCTAAAAGCAAACTCTTTGGTGTAAATCGACATACAAAGTGTAATAGTTTCATTTTCCCACCAACAATAATCATAGGTCGTGTGTGTCGCTTATAACATAGTTTTACAAGGCGTTTTGCCACAACTTCTGGTTTTATTTGCTTAGCTTTACGTTTTGGGTCGTCAAATTTTGAAAAGGCTTTCTCTATCGAATCGCCATAACGGTCATTTGTCGCGTACTCAATAACTTTGTTTTTTGTAAAGTTTGTATTGACATCACCTGGGCAAACAGCACAAACGTCAATTCCGCTCTTTTTAAGTTCCATTCGTAGAGCATAACTTAGCGACAAAACCGCCGACTTTGATGCCCCATACATACTACGATATGGCACAGGGAAAAGTGCCATAGCACTAGAAATATTTATTATTCTAGCCCCACGACTCATATATTTTAGTGCTTGTTTTGTGCATTCGATAAGGCCAAATACATTTACATCAAATTGTTTTTTAATTTTCTCGCTATCAAGTAGTTCGAGTGCACCATTTAGTCCATATCCTGCACAGTTTATAAGAACATCAATACGACCATATCTTTTACCGATAGCATCAAAACACTCCGCTACGTTTTTATTATCCGACACATCGCAAAACATAAAATCAGGGTCGCCTTCACCACCCATATTTGCAAGTGTAATTACTTTATCTCCTTTCGCTCTCAACATCTCGGCAGTCATAAGTCCAATACCACTTGTTCCGCCAGTAATTACAATAACTTTTTCCATATATATCTCCTATATAATTATTATATAATATAATAACTATTTAGACAAATAATTTGTATGCAAAATATTTTTTATACAGCGGTAACACTTTTTAAATAGTCGGCATAGTATGAAGTGTATAGTAAAGATTTATTATACATCACCCCACTTTCTCAGCATATTTTTGCTGTCGATATATACAAAAACCCCTTACGAAATGTAGGGGGTTTTTGACTTACACACACTTAATCACAAAAGTTATCCACATATGCACATGGTTGTAATTATAAATTTTTATGAATATTTATAAATATTTGGTTAAAAATGCGGAATTTTGAATATTTACACCGCAAGTTATCCACTTATCCACAATTTGGTGACCATTTATCCACATCTTTATGTCGATTTGATATGCATGAAAGGCTGAGTTTGTGACAAAAAGGTCGAATTAGTAAAAGTTATGCACAATACTTTTTGATATTATGACAGATTATGGGCACAGGTCGACGGGAATTAGATTATTCACTTGCGATTGTAAATATACATTTTCTTGGTTTTTAACCATCTCGTAGTCGTCTTCTATCTTTATATTTTCAGGCGGAGTGGCTGTGCCCTCGATGATTATTCCTTTTTGTGGACGATAGGTTTCGTGGCGAATTTTGTCTTCTTTTACAAGTACACCGTCTTTATATGTCGCAAGATATGCTTCAGCTTCATATCCGCCTCGTGGATATGTCAGTCTATAATACTCACCCTTAAACAGCACCTTATCGGTATACTCACATTTGGTGTCAGGTCGGACTATATCGCCGTCAGCTGGCAGTTCTTGAAGAGTAACACTACGAGTCTTATAAGTATAGCCGTCATCGTTTGGGTGACTATATATCTCGACATGGACACTTTCACTATCGCTATATGTTTTGATAAAAATTGGGTAATCGGTAGTATTTGTAAATTTTAAGTCGGACATCTCACTGACCATTGCGTCAAGTGCAAGCGGAACATATTTGACTGGTAGTGTATGTTTGGACACTTCATCGATTTGAACACCTGCTGTAAGCAGTGCATTATATAATGTCGTACTAGCTTGGCAAACACCACCGCCTACTCCGTCGACAAATCTGCCATTTAGGATAATGGTCGCTGTCTTATATCCATTTTCGAGCGAGTGCGGACTGGTGACCGAATTAAACGACACGCTCTCGCCCACGTCTACTCGCATGCCGTCAAATTTACTAAGCGCGAGTTTGACATTGGTTTTTCTGCCACCTGTACTATCGGCGACATTGGTTGAAAAACTACTGACAAGAGTAGTCAGTCCTTCGTTGTACTCACGTGTGACTTCGGGCAAAACTTCAATCATCGGCACTTCAAGGTCAATTTGGTTTGACGACTGAAACTCTTCGTTTATCATGTTGTATAGTTTGATTTTATCGACCTTCCAGCCCGCCTTTTCGTCGGTAATAGTCCACATACTTGCTTTTGTCGGGCAAAACTCAATAGTACTATCTACAGGCTCAACATTTATTTCATTTACAACATCATCTATCTTATCATCAAGACCTGTAAAGATATAGTTAAAGGCAAGGCTTACACTATTTCCGTCGGTAGAGATTTGGTTTAGATAGTTTAGTTGGTCGGGATATGTCCCTACTTCTTTATCGCGCCACTCCCGCATCTCGACAATAGAAAAAACATCGCTATTGACCTCAAAGTCTTTGTTTGTAAAATTCCACGACTTGTCACCGTGGCGGAGTGTGAGATTAAAATTCTCGCTTGATTTTGCAAAGGCGGTTGTGAGATAGTTTTTTGCTTCGGTTGTTGTCATGCCCGATATGTTATAACCGTTTACATACGTCCCGTCGGAAATAGTAGAAACATTGTTATCTTCGACCAAATAAAACTGGCCTATAACTGCCATGACCATGACTAGACTCGCAAGACTAAGCCCTATAAGCACAGTAGTTGATCTGTCTTTTCTTTTATGTTTTGTTTTGGATTTGTTATTTTTCTTTGCCATAAAAAAACCTCATTACTATTTTTAGTATGAGGTTTATTTTGTTTTTTATTTATCATTTAGTCCCTTTATAATAGGTTTTTGTTTTGGACGATTTGCATAATCACTTGTACGTTTGATAAAGTCAATAAGACTTCTTCTCTTATTCTCGACAAAACCATTTTGACACAAATCAAACAAATACTTTTTCACATAAGATACACGTTCTTTAGGAACAAGTTTTAATATTTCGCTATTGTCTATATCAAGGTCGTCAATACGAAGCGGAATGTTGTTTTGGATATAATATCGTTCTTGTTCCAAAAGTTTTTCAAGGCCAAATATTTCACGCACTATTTGACGACTTTCGCCTTTGAGAGATATAA
The DNA here is from genome assembly GCA_964434265.1 of uncultured Christensenella sp. GTDB lineage: Bacteria > Bacillota > Clostridia > Christensenellales > UBA1242 > UBA11490. Next base: position 39,477 of record CAYSUK010000004.1, read on the forward strand.
ACTTACAAACCGTGTCAAGGTCTATTTTGTCATACTTTACGTGTCCCATAACCGACACCGTCTTTGTTAAATCCTTTATATCGCCACCACATCGAAGACAAGAAAGTACACTTTGAACATCATATATATACTGATCATCAGTCGCGAGCCTAGTGTATTTTGACAGCACTAGTGCACACACAAATGCACCCATCACATCATCACAACGACCAATGCCTGCATACACTTTTTCGTCGATATGTTTTTTAATACCCGCAAGTGGTACGAGATAAGGATAAATACAAAGGTCATTTAGTATTTTGAGCGGTTGTGACTCACGACCATATTTTTTCTCTGCGGTAAATATGTTTTTGAGTTCGGCCGTCTTACGTTCGCCAGAGATATATTTAAGTTGGTAAGTCATTTTTTTAGCGACCTTAAAAGTGTGTCGGTCGATTTTCCAGCCAAGTTGGCAAGCAAATCTCACCAGCCTAAGTATACGCAATCCATCACTAGAAAACACAAACTCAGGAGTTTCGACTGCCCGCAATATGCCCTTTTCAATATCTTTTTGACCGTCATAAAAATCAACAATTCTATCTGCTAAAATGTCGTAATATATAGCATTACAGGTAAAATCACGACGACGAGCGTCAACACGAATATCTTCTGTCCACTCGACATGCTCAGGAGTGTGCTTGCCAAGGTGATAATTTTCTATACGGAAAGGTGTGTACTCATACTTTTCGTCGCCAACAAGTACCAAATATGTGCCAAGTTTTGCATTTACCGATTTGCACTCAAACCCGCACTGACTACACATATTTTCAAAATCTTTTCCATGCGCATTTCCACAAATATCAATATCACTTAGCGGAAGACCGCACAAATTGTTTCGCACCCACCCACCAACAACATATAGTCGACATTGGTTGTCGGCAAAAACATTTGCAAGCTTTATTAAATTATTACTAATATGCTTTTTCATACATATAGTATACCAAATATAAAAACATTTAAAAAGTATTTGGACCAAACTTTAATATTTAGTTTTTTTCACTTTTATAAAAGTTAAGCCCCTTTTTCTTTCGCTCAGTTTTGGCATCAACTCGCAAAAGCACCCCACAAAAAGGGCATCGTATTTGGTTTTCATTCATCTCACTATCATGTTTACCACATTTAAAACACCAAAAACTCACTTTCATTCTCTCCTATTACCTACTATTATTACAATAATACTTAGCCAGTGGCTAAAAGTCAAGTAATTTTTTAGCCATTGGTTAAAATATATACAAGGAGAACATAATGAAAGAAGAGATAATTAAAAGGTTGTTTGAAGAGATAGATGCAAGCACTATGACTTACAGCGAGATTGCCAAAAAAACAGGTATATCAGCTGTAATGCTCAGCCAGTACAAATACAATGGAAAATTGCCATCTCTCCAAACATTTGCAAAGTTGTGCCAAGTAATCGGCACATCTGCCGACTATATTTTAGGATTAAAAGAGTATTAAAAAAAGACACATGATGTGTCTTTTTTTGTTATTCGATTTCAATAGTTGGATTTTTAGAAAATTGGCTATTGTAAAGTTGGGCATAAAAACCGTTTTGTTTTAGAAGAGTCTTATGATTGCCCTTTTCGATAATATTGCCGTCTTTCATTACAAGTATCAAGTCGGCATTTTTAATAGTCGATAGTCTATGTGCGATGATAAAACTTGTACGACCAGCAGTCAATTTGTCCATAGCTTTTTGGATTTGGAGTTCGGTACGGGTATCTACGCTACTTGTTGCTTCGTCAAGGATAAGCATTGGGCTATTTTGTATCATAGCACGAGCAATAGTGAGCAATTGTTTTTGTCCTTGGCTTATGTTTGCCTTTTCATCAACAACAGTGTCATAGCCATTTGATAGCGAACGAATAAAGTGGTCGATATGTGCAAAACAACATGCATTTTCCACTTCTTCATTTGATAGACCTTCTGTGCCAAAACTTATATTTTCACGAACCGTCCCTTCAAAGAGCCATGCGTCTTGAAGCACCATTCCAAATAGGCTGCGGACTTCTTCACGCGACATATCCTTTATCGATACTCCATCGATAGTGATATCTCCACTATTCACTTCGTAAAATCTCATAAGTAGATTTACAAGTGTCGTTTTGCCCGCACCTGTAGGCCCTACTATTGCGACCTTTTGTCCCGCTTTGACTTTTGCACTAAAATCATGAATTATGATTTTGTCATCGTTATAACCAAAGTTTACGTTTTTAAACTCAACATCACCTTTTACACCATTTGTAAGTTGTTTTGGCTTATTTTCAGGTTCTTGTTCTTGTAGTTCCAAAAACTCAAATACACGTTCTGATGCGGCCGCTGTTGTTTGGATAGTGCTACTAATATTTGCAAGGTTTGAAACTTGGTTGTTAAACGTACGCATATATGTCACAAAAGTCACAACTGTCGCTGCAAATAACGGGTCATTATTTTTAATTGCAATCCATGCGCCTAGCACACACACCGCAACATAACCTAAATTTCCGATAAAGTTCATGACAGGGTGCATAAGGCTCGAATAAACTTGCGATTTTACACCGCATTTATAAAGACGAGTGTTTGTTTCGTCAAAATCCTTTTGCGCTTTCTCTTCACCATTAAATACTGTCACAACATTGTGTGCTGAGTATATTTCTTCAATTTGACCATTTATGTTTCCAAGTTCGACTTGGTTTTTCAAGAAGTATTTTTGTGAAACTTTAACTATGATTGCGACAAAGCCAATCGATAATGGCATAACTGCAAGTGCCACAAGTGTAAGAAGTGGGCTATTTACAAGCATCATCACGATTGAGCCAATTATCATAGTGGCTGACGATATCATACTACTAAGCGAACTACTTAGGCTATCCGCCAATTTGTCGACGTCATTTGTGATACGGCTAAGAGTATCGCCAAAACTTGTCGAGTCAAAATATTTTAGTGGCAAGCGGTTTATCTTTTCACTTATTTCTCTACGATACTTATATGTTACGTGTGAAGTTACTCGTGACATTATAAGGCCTTGAAGATAATTTAAAACTGCTGAAAGTACATACATTATAAGCACAATCACTGAGTAGTAAGTTACTTTGGCCATATCTATACTTATTCCACCCGCAATAATTACTTGGCTTATCTTTTTAGTGATAGTAGGTGAAACAATACTAAATGTTGTGCTAGCAACTGCAAACGATAGCGCTAGTATAATAAGAAAATAATGACCTTTAAGCGAACTTATAAGAGACATTATGCTCTTTTTAAAATTTTTAGGTTTGTCTTTTGACATATTCTTTTTCATGTTAGGAGTATTTCTTGACATATTACAATTCCTCCTTTGAAAGTTGGGACAAGGCTATTTCTTTGTACACTGGGCAAGTCTTTAATAATTCTTTATGTGTACCCATGCCCACCATCTTTCCTTCATTTAGTACAATGATTTTGTCCGCATCAATAATTGTTCCGACACGTTGGGCAACAATAATTTTTGTAGCCGACTTTGTGTATTCGTTTAGTCTAGCTCTAAGCGCTTTGTCTGTCTTGTAGTCAAGCGCTGAAAAACTATCATCAAATACATATATTTCAGGGTTTTTGATTATTGCACGAGCAATACAAAGTCTTTGTCTTTGACCACCAGAAACGTTTGTTCCGCCTTGGGATATTTCATAATCAAGTCCGCCTTCAAGGTCGTAAACAAAGTTTGATTGTGCGACGTCAAGACATTCTTTTATCTTGTCGTCATCGACACTGCCATCTTTGACACCATACAATATATTGTCTCTGACAGTCCCCCTAAATAACACACCTTTTTGTGGAACCACACCAAGTTTTTCGTTTAGTGCTTCGTGAGAATATTCTTTGACATTAACGCCATCAATAAGAACTTCGCCATAGCTTACATCAAAAAATCTAGGAATAAGGTTTATGAGTGTAGACTTACCACTACCAGTACTTCCGATAAATGCAACAGTCTCACCCTTATTTGCAACAAAATTTATGTTTTCAAGAGTATTAAGTTCGGCATCTGGATATCTAAACGATACGTTTTTAAACTCTACCTTACCAGTTGTTTTTGTTTTGCCATCAAATTTACCTTCGACAATTTTGTTTTGGGTTTTGAGCACTTCGCCTATACGACGACCACTAACTACTGCACGTGGAATCATGATTATCATCATTGACAAAAACATAAAACTCATAAGTATGTGCATACCGTACATTGTAAATGCAACAAGGTTTTCATACACGATTGAGCCAGTATTTATAAGGTGTGCGCCCAGCCAATAAATTGTAAGGCTAAGACCATTTGAAAGTAGCGCCATGCCTGGGTCCATAAAACTCATCATTTTGCCTACAAAATACCATGTTTTTGTAATGTCTTTGTTTGCTTCGTCAAATTTTTGCTCTTGAACATCTTCAGCATTGTATGCTCTCACAACCCTTAAGCCAGTAAGGTTTTCACGAGACACCAAGTTTAGGCGGTCGGTTTGTTTTTGCACCTTTCTAAACGATGGCATAACCGTGAAGAATAGCACGCCAAACATAACAAACATAAGCACAACAGCGATTGCAGTCGCCCAACTAAGTTCAACACTACTATCTACAATACGCACGATAGAGAATATCGCCATTGTAGGAGCCATAATAAGCATACGAAGACACATTTGCATAGTGTTTTGCACTTGGGTTACGTCGTTTGTACTACGAGTAATAAGGCTGGCCGTCGAGAACTTGTTTATTTCTTCTTGCGAGAAACTATTTACCTTCGTAAAAATATTTGACCTTAGTCGACGGGCATAATTTGCCGAAACCATGGCCGACAAAATATTTGACGTAATAGTACTTAATAGGCTGCCTGCGCTTGTCAAAAGCATCATTTTGCCTGACTTCCAAATACTACTTACACTTGCTGACATTTGGATTTTGCCAATAAGTTCGGACATGTAATCAATAAGTTCCATTTCAAGCCAAACTTTAAATACGATAAGTGCCAAAATAATGCCAATTAATATGTAATCATACCATAATAAATTTCTTTTTTTCTTCATTTCTCCCCCTTTTCATAATAAAATTGCACCCCACCAAATAGTTAGATGCAATCCACCATATAATAATATGATATTTATAAAATATAATTTACAGGTTATATTTAATATAAATAGAAAAATTTGTCAACAAATAATTTAAATTTTTTTTAAAGTTTTTAAGATTTACGATATATATTTAAACATATGTCCAAAATTATACATTCTTTACACTTTGCAAAATGTAATAACCTTTGTCACGAGCAAGTATCTTGACATTGCCAAAAACATTTTGCATATGTTTTTTCATGCTCTCTTCGCCATGCGATTTGCGAATTACGAGTGTAATATCCCCGCCCGCATTTAGGTGATTATATCCTTCGCTCACAACTGCAAATAATATCGCCTTGCCGACCTTGATAGGCGGATTTGTAACTATATGGTCAAAACTTCCCACATTTGCATACAAATCGCTCTCCACTACATCACATGAGACTTTGTTTTTATCACAATTTTCTTTTGATAATCTCACACATGTAGCATTTATATCACACATTGTGACCGATGCATTTTTAAAATGTTTTTTAAGTGTAATGCCTATTACTCCCACTCCACAGCCAAAGTCCAAAACATCACCTGTCATGTCATCAAAGTGTCTGTCGACAGTATTTAATAGTGCACGTGTTCCGTCATCTATGCGGTCTTTGCTAAACACACTATCGCATGATTTGAGTACTAGTTCTTGACCTAAGATGCTGTCGCGATATTCAAAATAGTCTGACGCATCATGGGTTTTGTCTATAAAATAATGTTCCATTTTTCTCCTTTATAAAAAGAACAACACAATTTGTGTTGTCTTAGTCTACACGACGACGTAAAAATTCGAGTATATTGTCCATTTTACGTTCGATAGTTTTTTTCTCGCGAGCAGTGTGATAGTATGCTGGATTTTTTTCTTTCATCTCCAACAAATATGCATTCACTTCTTCTCTACCCTTATCGGTGATTTTGTAATAAATGCCACGTTTGTCCGCTTCATTTTTTGTTTTCTCAATTACGCCTTCTTTTAGAAGTCCTTTGCAAAGAAGTGTAAGGTTGCTCTTTGCAATGCCAAGACGTTTGATAAAATGATTTGGCGACAAAAATTCGTTTTGAGAAAGCACAAACAAAAAGCGGAGTCTAAGAGTAAGTTGGCACTTTTTGCTATTGTTTGACTTGTCAAAACCATCGCACAATTCTTCCAATTTAATACGCAAATCAAGTAATTGTTGTTGTAGTCTTATATCTTCCATAACTATCCTTTATTGTTTTATTATTGTAAAGTTCTTAGTTATTATAATATAATTATTTCTAAAAATCAATCATAAATAAAAAATATTTATTTTTCTATAACAATCTCTACAATTTTTTAGAATGTGTAAATGGTGGCTTTATAGGCTAAGCAAATAAAAAATGACACCATTATATAGTGTCATTGTTATGTTTTAGATAAATATCATACAACAAATAAATATAACTATCATGCAAAATACAACAAGGAAAAGATTTGATTGGATATAGTTTACAATAGCGCCAATAAAGTTTGAATGAAACACAACCTTTCCAACAAAATTGCTTTGACCTACTACTTGTATTGTGGTTTCACTTATAGTAGGATTGTCTCCACGAGTTACCCAAAGCCCAACAGTAGTATTTCCATCTACTGTATGTTCGATATTGTCAGCATCTATCCATGTATAGGTATGATTTTCTGTATCATTGCTTTTAACCTGTCCCACAACACGGTGAGTGAAAGTGGTTTTGCCCGCACCCCATGTAATAACGTCGCCCATCTTGACGTCTTTTTTATAGTCACATGGGCAAACAGCTATAATACAACTTTTTGTCTTATATGTCGGTTCCATACTTGAAGTCACGACAAATTTGTATTTGTAGCCAGCGATAAGGCTTATCGCAAATGTAGCAAGTATGCCGATTAAAATAGCAATAATTGTGCCCCTAACCATTCTTGAAATTTTATTATTTTTGTATATGTTTTTTGTAGTCATGTTTGTCCTCTAATTTTATACAATGACATTATATCAAATACTTAATAAATCACAAAATGTATAACAGCATTTTTTTAAAATGTCAAAAAAACACTCTCAAAAGAGAGTGTTTTTGGTTAAAAATTATTTGCAGACTTCCACAAATCAAAGTCTTGTTTTTCGACAGTGATTGTACTATTTGTAGTACCAACCATCTCATAACCTACATTTTTATTTTCGATATAGATATCTTCAAAAATCTCGTTTTGATTTGTTAGATGTCCCACAACATAACCTATATAGTAAGCTGTATTTGTTGTGCTTGGAAGACTTATCGATTCACTTGCCGAAATATAGCAATTTGAAAGACTTCCATGATTGACAGCATCATCTGTCGAGTATGTTTCGGAATATCCTACCAATAAGCCGACATACAACGAAGATTTGGCTCCCACATTAAATACTATTCCGCTGAAATCTACATATGAGTCGACTACATAGCCTTTGTTTATTCCTACCAATCCACCAAAGTATCCGTCGAGTTCTAGTTGGTTTGAACCTTCACTACCAACAATAGTCTTTAGCACACATTTTGCTTGCATCGAACAATGTGACACTCGTGCATTGTATTCGTTTTTATACACAACACCACCGATAGATGTAGCAGTCAATACCGAAGTCGACAATACATTACAGTTTGAAATAACGCTATTTTCATTTGTTTTTGTGTTTGAATATGCTATACCGCCGAGACAACCTTGCTTTTTATAATCAAGATTTCCTATATTTACGGTAATATTTGAATTTAATGTACAGCCATCTATTTTGCCTGCATTATCAACAACCACTCCACCGACATAAGCATAGTCACGTGCAGATATGTAAACTCCACAAATTGATGATGACATGCCTGATATTTGTGTTGTGTAATTAACCTTAGACGAAGTTATAACACCATTGTTTGCAACTACCAATCCGCCAAATTTTAAGTATTGATCGTTGTTTAGCGAACTATTTGCTGAGCCTGAAACAGTAACAGACGAAATAGTGCCATTATTTGTAATTGCAATCGGTGCAACATTTGCACTGCTCTTAGAAGTGAGAGTTATTCCTTCAAAGTTTATGTTTTTAATTTGCGAACCTTCAAGCAATGTTCCGAAAATTGATATGTTTTTATCATTTAGTGTGATGCCTGAAATTTTGTGATTTTCACCATCAACAACTCCACCAAAGTTTTCTATAGTTTTCCATGTAGTACTCGACATATCTACATCTTGTTTAACAACTATGTGTGAGTTTGGACGGTATTTAATATTTGATACGCGGTCACTGCATTTTTTGTCTGACTCATCAACAAGTTTTGCAACAATATATGGATCTTCAGATGTTCCTAGTCCCCCAACAAACAAGTCGTTGTTTGTTATTGTTCCTATATAACTCCAATTTGATGTATATTGTGAATCGGCTGCATATTGTGAGTTGTAGTATCTCAAACGAACTTGAATATTACTTGAAGATGCGTATGGACAATAGAAGACTTGTTCTTTTCCTTCTTCATACTCCCAAGTATAATATACTGTTAAAGTTTCTTCAAGTTGTGTACGAGTATTTGTCGAAGCATTGTAAGTATAATGTACTATATTTGAGAGTTCTATCTCGACATTACTTGCAACTGCTTGATCACTATATGTATTTATGATATCGCCTTCTGTTGTAAAGTCATATGCGCCTATCCACTTAATAACACCATTTGCCGTACTTAGTATCTTTGGTGCACCTTGTGGAATCTCAACCTTAAACGAACTTGGATTACTATTTAAATAACCCAAAGTATCACTTATGGTTGTGCTATTTCCCAAAACAGTAACTTCAATCTTTGCACTTCCAACATTTTTTGCTAGCATTTGAGCAAGATTAAAGCAGATATAGTCGTTGTCGGTAGCACAATCTTGGAAATAACTACTATCGCCTGTCATAACTCCAGACACATACCTAATAGTCTTAGTATTTGTATCTATCAAATTGTCATCGTCGTCAAGAAGTCTTACCAAATATCCATTTGCATTATCGACCTTTTTCCATTTTATATAGTTGTTAAATGTACAATCTCTTGCCGTTGTTGTATCGCTTTCTGGGACATATTTACCATGCGCAAACTTCACTACAGAATCATGTTTGTATGCCAACATAGTCGATTCTTCTGACGACAATTGATATTCGGACACGGCTCCTTCAGCCACAAGGGCAACATTATACTTAACAATAATCTTATAATAGCCTGAATTGTATTCTTCATCTAACATATAAGTTGTTCCGTCTGCTCTTCCCAACGTCAATGTCTCTGATTTGCCGCCAACCGTAATATTTCCAGTGCTATCGCATGCTTTTATACTCAAAATTGTCGATGCAGAACTCAACACAGTGTCCGAATTGTCTCCGCGTGACCATGTTATTGCTCCGTCTTCTACTTTGAGCATTGGATTATATAGTTTTCTTACACGAATAGCATCTGAATAAACACCATTCAAATAATTTGTAGATGCTTTTGCCATGACTTTAATTTGATATTCACCAGCACTAAATTCTGGCAAAGTATAACTTGTATATATGGTGTCTTTTTCAGTTTCACCTATGAGTATGGTATAACTTGTCGCACCATCAACAGATGACCAAGTCAAAACATTGTTTCCTTCTTCAGCGGTAATTTGAAGACCATCAACTTGTCCCATCAAAGAGTAATAAGGTGCTGTATTTTCATTGGCATATCCATTTACGTATTTTTTGCCCGAAACTTCTTTTCCAAATGGCTCAACTGAAATTGTATATTGTGCATTTGGATTTGTGTTTGTCTCAATAGCAAAAGTATTTTGAGTAGTGATATATGTATTTGTAGTAATATTTCCATTTACATTTTTATAAAGGATTACTTTATATGCACTAGCATATTCGTTTGCCTTCCACTCAAATACACCATTTTTAACTTTCGAGCCTTCAAATGTCATAGCAGACAATGTAGTCACATTGATATAGAGTGGATTATTATCGTTTGTGATAAAACTTCTCTCATCTCCGCCATACTTTGCAGCAACACGATACATCGTATCACTCTTTATTCCATTTTCTTTTGCAAGGTCGCTCGCAAAGTCGAAATAATTTGTTTTTGAATCTAGTGTAATTGTTATGGTGCTTTCATTCTTCCACCAATTTAATCCAATTTGTGATGCTTGGCTTTCTGGCAATATGTAAAGTATATGGGTCATAGACTCTCTTGTGCTAAGAATATCCCAGTTTACTACGGCGCCTATTTTCTCGCCATTTACTGTATAATCTTTTGAATATGATACATCTATCGAACTTAAGAAAGTCATTCCAATAGTCGAATAATAATTGCTACGCAAATATAATGTTTCTGTGCTGTTTGTGTCGCCACTTTCTGTTCCGTATGCACAAATCATATAATTGTACTCAATATTTTCCTTAAAGGATTTTTCCTTACTTACCCACTCTTTCACATTAAATGTATAAGTAGAAGGTGCTGAACTATTTGCAATATACTCATCGCTCACATCTATAGTTGTGCTAAGTGGCAAAATTCCTTCTGCTTGTGGAATTGCTTGAATAAGGTATTTTTGAATATATGGTTTTGTCTCATTTGCTGTGGTTACAAGATTAAACGTAATATAGCCGTCCTTTGTAGTAACCCCGCTAGGAACAGTCGTTTTGTATGCGACAAGTTCTTTTTGAAGCAACTTAGACGAGATATAAGTCTTAACATCAGTCAATATGTTGTTGTCATCACCAATAACACATTTGTTTCCACATGTCCTTATATTTACAGCATATCGAGTATTTACTTGCACAGGAGTACTCATCAAATAATAATACTCAACATACGACAAATCGGTAGGGTCATAACTCAACTCATGTGGAATGATATAAGTAGAAACCCCATTCAAAATTAATTCAAAATTAAAATACGAATAATATTTTTGATAGTTTGTCTTTCCTGCAAGATCGTCTTCGCGAGCTTCTGTGTTGTCGCGATAACGCAAATAATATGACTCCAATTGATTTATATCTTGAAGAGTAAAACCAGCAGTTTTTACCTTCCATGTAATATATCCATCTGTCACTCCAAGGTCATAGATATCGTTTGACTTAATGACAGTAATGTATACTGGAGACGAGCTCTTAATTAGATAATACGACGATTTTAGTTTGTATGGCACAACACTGATAGTATATGATTGGCCACCAGTACTCAAAAAGGCATCGTTTTTCAAATTATACTCGTTTTTTCCACTTTCTTTAATCTCAATAATTTGGTTTTTAGAGCCATCAGAAATAGTTAGTTTGTAACTATCTACTCCTTCTACTCTATCCCATTTCAACACGTCATTTTCAACAACTGTTCTAATAGAATCACCTTGTAGGGTTATGCGGACACTATTTGAAATATCACTATTTAAATAATTTGTCGAATCAGTAGTCGTCGAATTACCATTTGCTCTAATAGTAATGTTGTAAGTCCCAGCCTTTAAATCCAACCCGCTTATATCATAATACTCTGTCGAGCTACCTGAAATTGATATTTTTTGTTCGAATTCCGATCCGTTTATAAATAAAGTATAGTCTGTTGCATTTGTTACTTTATCCCAAACAAGACGTCCATCAACTCCGTTATATTTGTCTATACGAAGTCCAGCATCGCTAAAACGAAGTTTTGATACTTCAATCATGTCAGAATAAAAACTATCTAGTTTTGTACCGCCATCGCCGCTTGCTATTTTGCTTTTTCCGACTATATCAAGTGTAACATTTGCGACAAGTGATGTGTTTTTAAATTTAACAACATAATATGTATCTTTATCTTGAAGCGTATAATTTTGACTACCTATTAGCGAATAATTGTAATCGCCTTGTTTTAAATACAGTTCGTAACTACCTGCATTTGCCACTTTATCAAAGCATAGTTCGCCATTTTCAATTCTAAACACTGGTTGTTGCAATCTTGATACAACAGCTCCGTCATTGTATTGAACTACGGCCGAATCAATAGTGTCGTCACCATTGCCTTTAAATTGAATTGTAATTGTAAAGCCATTATCTACAAGGTCGGTCTTTGTATTAAGGTCAAGTGAAGTATTATTTGCACAATTAAATGTATAAGGTTTATCTCCGACTGTTATTACTACGATAGTGTCTTCAATGTTTTCTTGGCCTATTTGCTTGTAAGCACTCCAAGAAAGTATTCCACTAGATAGCGATATGTTTTTAGGATTATTAAGTTTGTAAACACTGAGACTGTTTGGATCACTATTTAGATATCCGACTTGAGATTCTGTAGTCGTGGTATTTCCGCATGCAACTATATTAATAGTATATTTGCCAGCCGACTCAAAACTTGTATTTTCAATGTCATATTCTTCTTTATCTTTATCTACAGAATGTGTATAAACAAAACCATTTTGTCCTTCCAAAATATAGCCATTGTTGTTTTGTACATTCTCCCACAACAGAGTATCGGCTTCTTTTCTGTAGTTTTGTGCAGTCGCCAATTTTTGAATTGTGCGTGTATTGCTTTCATTTGAGTTTAGTTGGGAATTTGATAGTACACTTATGCTCAATTTGTAATCAATATTTGGTGTGAGTAAAGACGAATCAATAACCACAATTCCTTTTTCACCACTAATATTTGAACTTAGATTTCTCACAAATTCGTTTTGGGCATTGTACATTTTGATTACATATCCCGTAGCCCCAGCCACTTTATCAAACTCAACTACACCACCCACAACATTTAATGTTGTGCCAGCAATTTTTGCAATTTCAAACACAGTTTCTTCGCCATTTATAACGTTTGTGTTGTTGTTTGCTTTGGCACTTGCCACAACACTGTATTCGCCACTTTCCAATTCTGACAAATCATACACTGCCGTCTTGCTTTCAACATTTATTGTTTTGGTAATGTCTTTAGAAGCTATTTTTATCGTCATGGATTTTGGATTGTTTTTGCTCGAAATTGTTGTGCTTAGTACACCATTTTCGACCTTATATGAAAGTGCTGGAAGTACTTCGACTTCGACTCTATCACTTTCCGCACTTCTAACTTTATATACTTGACTTTGGTCGGCATCATCTACATTGTCACCAAGTTTGGTGATAGTGATATAGTTTAGTCCAACACCAAAATACAGACTATTTAAAGTTATGGTCGAGTCATCACCACTCCATGTTTGGTCATCAAACCCGTATTTTACCGTATTAACTTTATTGTTTGAATCGGTGATTTTTACAAGTATAGGACTACTTTCGTTGTTTGTATATTTAAGTTTGTAGTCATTGTCGACTATCATTATCGACTCAACAGGTACAGTAGTACGTTGTTCGATATTGATTTTATCACTCTCCAACGAATCAAACTTGCCAGCCACTTGTCTTGTGACAGATATTAATGAAGTTTGATTTAGATTAAATGCATCAAAAGTATTTGAAGTTGTGATTTGTTGTTTTTGGAAAGTCCCGTCATAATAAAACTTAATTATGTGGCTTGCACCCGATTGGTTTTCCCAAGACAACGAGCCATCAACAATAGTAATTTTATCAACTTTATCAGCACGTAAAAGTTCGCTATTTGTGACAGTATCCGAATTTATGACATTGACATCATTTCCTAGTGCCGTCACTTTTGCAACGTTTTGGTCTTGTACTGAGTTTGGCGCAAATTTTGTATCGTACACAATCTCGCTTGAAGTATTAAACTCTACTTTATATCCAGAGTTGTTTTGAACAGAACTCCAAGTAAGTTTGTTTGACGAAACTGTAATATTTGAAACTGCATTAAGTTTTGTGAAAGCAAAAGACGATACTGATTGGACGTCGGCATCAATATGTTCGGTCGCCAATGCTCGCACTTTTATGCTATGTGCTCCCGATGCGAGTTCTGTAGTTCCAAAACCAAAGTTAAGTTTTGTCATATCAACAGACACTTGTGTGTCAGACACCACTACACCATCTGCATCTTTAGAAACAATTTGTGTTTCTGTATTATCAAGTGTTATTTCAAACGACTCAATATTCTCAGCATCGACATCAATATTAAGCACGTTTTCTTTTGTTATGTTTCCCACAACTGAATTTGGAAGTTTTATAAATCCTTCGGCAAACTTTTCGATTTGGTCTATAATGTTTATCTTTGTTGCATTTGCTACATTTACAACATCAGAATCATCTACATATGGTCTTATCACAACCTTTCGATATTGACCTGCAGTTATTTTAGCTATTGACAACTCGACAGCAGCCGACTCTGACACTAGAGAAATATTTTTATTTCTGGAAAGGTCTGATTGGTCATATACAAATATGATGTCATATTTGATTTTCGCCACAACTTCGCTATTTAGTCCATTGGTATAAAAATCTGAAACATCTATATTAAGAATATTGTCTTCTTTATCTATTACACCTGTCAAATATCCCATTTTTACAAATTCGAAGTTCTCACTAACTGAGTTGTTGTCGGATATTGTATTTGATGGAAGTCCATTTGCTTTGACAGTAAGAGTGTATTTGCCTTCAGTGTAATTAAATCCAGCCATATTTGCAAAATCTATGTATGCATCTGTCGTTGTGTACTCAAATGCCGAACCATTATTTCCACTAACAGTGTAAGATGATGCACCTGCTACTGCATTCCAAACCAATATGCCATTTGTAGGGTTTTTCCCGTCCATATTTGAGATTTTGAGATTTGTAGGAGCAGACAATCTATTTATTGTTTTGGACTGACAAAACTCGCTTGTAAGAACATAATTTAGAATGCCATCACCATCAGTATATGGTGTAAAACCATTAACCAAACCAGAATCCAATCTATGTTCAAACACGGCTTTGAGTTTGATATTGTAAGAGTTGGTTGTAGTTAGGGTTTTGATATCATAAGTCAGAACATCGCTATCAAGTTCGTATTCTGTGCCATTTACATCAAGTATGTACTTGGTTGCTTTTTCGACTTGCGACCACACCAAAACGCCATTATCAGAAGAAGTTATTGTAGGTGTAGCAAGTGGGAAAACTTTGATACTTGTACTAGGCTCACTATTTACAAACTCAATATGTTCGCTAACAGCTGTAACATTAATCACATTTTCTACACCCAATTCAAACTCGGGTTCAAACTCGGTATTTGTTGTAAAGTAGTCTTCACCATTTATCGCAACAATGTATTTGTCAGCATGTTCGACAGCGTCCCAAGTGAGTTTGCCTTCAGTATATACCAGATTTTGTGGAACATCTAGTGGCACTGGCAAATCATGGATACGAACAAGTGCTGTTGCTGTATGATTTGCACTTTCAGATGTAAACTTTACCTCTACAGGTGTTGGGTCAGTGTATTGGTTTATGGCAGTCGCTTCAAATTTGACTGCATGTGATGTGTCGTTTTCAAATATGTAGGCTTCGGGAGTCAAATAAGCACTTCCACCGGGAGTGACAATATCGACATAAACCTTAGTATTTGTAGCAGCTTTAGGGGCAAGATTGTATGTAATTTCAAAGTCGTCACCCACAACAACATCTATTATCAGTTTGCCATTTTCGGTCGTACTATTTGCCACTTGTGTGCTAAGAGTCAGACTCGTGACACTTATCGTCGAGTCCTTAGTACAACTACAAGCACCAAAGATGGCAGTAGCAAGTATACCAAGAGCAAATACTAATATTGTTTTAAACTTTTTCATAATACACCTTTTCCATTTTTATACTGATATTTTACCACACAACTTTGTCTACTCAAAACATTTTGTATAAGATTATTTATATTTATATAAATAAATCCAGCGACATCTAAATCTAGTTTAAACAAAAAAAGAGCAAATTATTTGCTCTTAATTTGAATACTTATTTGTGGTTATAATGCAACAGTTTGTGTGCAAGCGATTTTGACGGGATAAAAAACTCCTTGTAAATATCACTCACACCTGTATTTTTAGACGACACCCTGTTTTTCATTTTGCTGTCGACATTATACAAACTACCACCACGAAGCAGTTTGACATCTTCGATATCGACCGTATCATAATCCACAAACGGCTGGCCACCGCCATTTATACAACCGCCAGGGCATGCCATAACTTCGACAAAATCATAATGCACTTTCCCCTTTACAATATCTTCCATAACATCATGTGCATTACTAAGTCCATTTACAATACACAAATGGAGTTTGGTTTTGCCCGCTGTCACTTGGACTTCTTTGCGGCCGCCAGACTTTCGCACTTCCATAAAGTCAACTTTGTCTTCGCCAAGCATGCTACAGACATATCTAAGCACTGCTTCAGTCACTCCGCCCGTAACACCAAATATAAGCCCAGCACCGCTATAATACGAAAGTGGTTTGTCCCACTCGGCAGGCTCGATGTTTTTGTAATCAATGCCGGCTTGCTTTATCATGGTAGCAAGTTCGCGAGTGGTAAGGACGGCATCGACATCTTTGCCACGTTTTTTCTCACCCTTCTTCGCTGTGCATGGCATAATGCCCACAACTTTAATTTTGTCTTTATCAATGTTTTCTTTTTTGGAATAAAAGTTTTTCACTATTGCACCTAGCATTTCTGTCGGGCTTTTACATGACGACAAATGATCTGTATGATTTGGATAAAACTCTTGCACATATTTAAACCACGCTGGACAACAACTACTAAACAATGGTAAGTCTGTATTCTTCTTTATTCTATCGAGCAATTCCTGTGCTTCTTCAATTACTGTAAAATCGGCGCCCATATTTACATCAAAGACTTTATCAAAGCCAAGCTTTTTTAAGCACGCAACCATTCTGCCTTCATCAAAAGTGCCAATTTTCTCACCAAATTCTTCTGCTAGTGCAACACGTACAGACGGTGCTATTTGACAAGTTACATAGTTGTTTTTGTCAGAAAGTATATCAGTTACTGTCAAAATCTCACTTTTTTCACAAAGCGCACCAGTCGGGCAAACAAGTACACATTGGCCACAACCCACGCATGGGCTTTCACTTAATGGTGCGTCATATGCACAGCCCACAAACGTATCAAATCCGCGTTGTTGTTTTGTAAGCGCAGACACACTTTGTGTTTTTTTGCAAATATTTGCACAACGACCACAAAGTATACATTTATTGTTGTCACGTACAATACATGGACTTGACTCATCTATTTCGTAAGCATCAAAACTATTAGACTTTTGTATATGATACTCTTTAAAAAGTTTTTGCAATTTACATTTGCCATCTTTGTTACAATGTTCACAATCATAATGGTGTCGAGACATAATGAGTTTTAGTGTGTTTTTGCGAGATTCTATTACCTTTTCACTGTTTGTAACAATTGTCATTCCATCGGAAACCTTACACGAACATGCAGGAGTCATACGACCATTTACTTCACACATACAAATTCGGCAATTGCTATCATGGCAAACATTTTTAAGATAACACAGTGTCGGAACTTTTATTTTGTTTCGACGACACACACCAATAAGTAATTCACCATTTTGTGCTTCATAATTTTTCCCATTTATGTTTATCATTATTTGCCTCCTTTCACCGCACCAAAACGGCAGGTTTGCTTACATTTGCCACATTTAATACATATATCAGGGTCAATAACAAAAGGTTTTCGTATCTCACCGCTTATGGCTTTAACTGGGCAAACACGTGAACATGCGCTACATCCGACACACTTATTTGGGTCAATTTCGTATTTTACAAGCGCTTTACACACACCGGCTGGACAACGATGATTTTTAATATGTTCGATATATTCGTCTCTGTAATATCTTAGTGTAGAAAGTACAGGATTTGGACTGCTTTGACCAAGTCCACAGAGTGAATTCTCTTTTATATAGTGAGACAAAGATTCAAGTTCGTCCAAATCACTCATTTCGCCCTTTCCGTCACATATTTTTTGTAATATTTCAAGGAGTCTTTTATTGCCAAGCCTACATGGTGTGCACTTACCACACGACTCATCAACGGAGAAGTTTAGAAAAAATTTTGCAAGGTCGACCATACAAGTATCTTCATCAAGCACAATCATTCCGCCCGAACCCATCATAGAACCGAGTTTTTGAAGACTCTCATAATCGATAGGTGTATCAATATACTCCTTTGGAACACAGCCACCACTAGGACCACCCATTTGCACAGCTTTAAATTCTTTACCATTAGGAATGCCACCACCTATCTTGTACACAATATCCCTAATTGTTGTGCCCATAGGAAGTTCGATAAGCCCCGTATGATTTATCTTGCCAGTGAGAGCAAAAACCTTAGTACCTTTACTTCCTTCTGTCCCCACTTTCGCATACTCATCGCCACCATGCATAATAACGTATGGAATATTTACATAAGTCTCGACATTGTTTAAAAGTGTCGGACTATTATCATATCCGCTTTGTGCTGGATACGGTGGTCTTACATGTGGCTCACCACGTTTACCTTCTGAACTATTTAGTAGCGCAGTCTCTTCTCCGCATACAAAAGCACCAGCGCCAATTTTAATATCTAAATCAAAGTTGTGGCCAGTTTCTAATATGTTTTTACCAAGAAGTCCATATTTTTTGGCAGAAACTATTGCTTTTTGTAATCGTTCTCTTGCAAGCGTATATTCTGCTCTGATATATACATATCCTTTATCGGCACCTATAGCATAACTAGCTATTGTCATTGCTTCGATAAGTGCAAATGGATTTCTTTCGACTATTGACCTATCCATAAAAGCACCGGGATCGCCTTCGTCACAATTGCAAAAGACATACTTTTGACAGGCCTCGTTTGCTCTTGCTAGTTCCCATTTTTTGCCAGTCGGAAAGCCTGCTCCGCCACGACCACGAAGTCCGCTTTTCTTTATTTCATCAATGACCGTTTCTGGTGTCATCGATGTAAGAACCTTATGTAATGCTTTGTATCCGTCAATAGCAATGTAGTCTTCTATATTCTCTGGGTCGATAAGGTCGCCTTCTTTTAAAGCCACCATGTATTGATGTTTGTAAAAGTTTAGCTGGTCTTTTTGTGGTTTTGGAATATTATCTTCTTTTAGCAAATACTCTTCGACAATTTCACCACCCACGATATGGCGGTCAATAATGTTTTTAGCTTTTTCAGCTGTTACATTTGAATAAAACACATCGCCCGGATTTACAATAACTATCGGTCCAAATGCACAAAGCCCAAAACATCCCGTCCTATTTACCGACACGTTTTTAAGTCCACGTTTTGTCGCTTGTTTTTTAAAAGCCTCGATTGTTTTGTCACTTTTTCCACTAAGACAACCCGAGCTACAGCACACCATAATTTCCCAATGGTCCGCACCTTGATTACGTCTAATATTTATGACACTTTGACGTTGTTTTTTAATATTTTCAAGTCCTAAGATATCCATACACACCTACTTCAATTTTGAAACAATTTCTTTTACTTGCGAGCGAGTCACTTTCCCATAAACTTCTCCGTTTATAGTAACAACAGGAGCAAGTCCACAACAACCCACACAGCGAGTATTTGTAAGCGCATACATTCCGTCGCTACTACTTTCACCCATCTTTATTCCAAGTGTTTTCTCAAACTCGTCCACAACATCGCTTGCACCATTTACAAAACATGCCGTGCCCATGCACACATCAATGTTGTATTTGGCTTTTGGAGTGAGTGTAAATTGGGTATAGAAAGTAATCACACCATAAAGGTCACTTTCACTAATCCCAAGTGTATGACTAATCTCTCCACAAAACTCTTTTGGAATATAGCCAAATGTCTCTTGAACTTCGTGCAGGCACTTAATCGTATCCTTTTCTTTACCCACATATTTTTTAAGTATTTTATCAAGTTTTTTTTGAGAGCAGTTTTTCTCCATTGTTATCACTCCTTTTAGTGTTTTTAGTATAACATAGTTTACAATTTTTCCAAAAAAAATATTGTGTATATTTGTCAAATATTACACAACTATGCTATACTCATACGTAGAGGTACTCGACATGAAAAAAGGTTTTGACAATAAAAAATATCTAGAACTCCAAACAGAAAATATACAAAAACGCATTAAGCAGTTTGACAACAAACTATATATCGAATTTGGCGGCAAACTCTTTGATGACTTACATGCATCACGCGTTCTTCCGGGATTTGAACCCGATGCAAAAGTAAAAATACTACAAAAATTAAAGGACCAAAGCGAAATTATTTTTGTAATCAGCGCAAACGATATAGAGCGAAACAAAATCAGGGCTGACTACTCAATAACATACGATATGGACGTCTTACGTCAAATCGACTGCTTGCGCGAAGCCGGCCTTACTGTAAGCGGTATTGTTATTACATTATTTAACGACCAGCCCATGGCAAAGACTTTCGCAAACAAACTTCTTCGCCGAAACGAAAAAGTATATTTCCACAAATATACAAAGGGATATCCGACCGATGTAGACACAATCGTCAGCGACGAAGGTTATGGCGCAAACCCATACATCGAAACCACTCGTCCTCTAGTTGTTATAACAGCACCAGGACCAGGAAGTGGAAAGATGGGCACCTGTCTATCCCAACTTTATCACGAGTACAAACGCGGTGTAAAAGCAGGCTATGCAAAGTTTGAGACTTTCCCAGTATGGAATCTACCCCTAAACCACCCTGTAAACATCGCATACGAAGCAGCAACAGCCGACCTTAAAGATGTAAACATGATAGATAGTTTTCACCTAAATGCATACGGCAAAACAACAGTAAACTACAATCGCGACTTAGAAGTATTTCCAGTTGTGCGAAATATTTTGCAAAAAATAACAGGCAATGACAAGATATATCAATCACCTACCGACATGGGAGTAAACATGGTTGGATTTGCCATAACCGACGACAAGGTTGTGTGTGAAGCAAGCAAAAATGAGATTATTCGCAGATATTATAAAGCCAAATGTGAATACACAAAAGGCACAACAAATATCGACACTGTAAATCGCATACAATATCTTATGGGCGAATGGAACATAAATCCTACGACGCGAAAGGTTGTGAATATTGCAAAACAACGTCAAAAGGAAACAAGTTCACCTGCCGTCGCAATCGAACTTAACAACGGCAAAATCATAACAGGCAGATCAAAAGAACTAATGACAGCAAGTGCAGCATGCATTCTAAATGCCATCAAGTACTTGGCAAAAATTGACGACTCAATTAAGCTAATTCCTACGCACATGCTCGAGCCTGTACTACAATTTAAAAAAGAACGTTTAAAAATCAAAAACGGCCAATTGTCATTAAAAGACGTGCTCATGATGTTGTCGGTCAGCACAACCGTAAACCCTACCGCGTCGCTTGCGCTATCCCAACTTGACAAACTCCGTCATTGTGAAGCACATTCAAGTTCGATTCTAAACAATTCTGACCAAAACACGCTAAATGCTCTTGGCGTCAACATAACTATGGAACCTAAGTTTTCGTCCAAATCGTTATACAATCAAGAATAAAAAACACCCGCATGGGTGTTTTTTTACCAATCTATTATTTTATGAGTATTTGATTTAACATCATCATAATACTCAAAGTATTTTTCTTTATCTCGTTTTGTTTTTGCAAGTGCTTGTTGACGTTTTATTTGTGTGTATGTAAGTTTCTTTTTAGGTTTTTGAGTCGTCGAATTTTCCATTAAAACAACGCAGGAAAACTAAATCCTATTACAGCAACAGCCAATATACAATACAACACAAAAAGAACAAGTGTACGCTTACATGCAAACGAAAATCCCACTACAATCAATGTAAACAAAACAGCATATTCTTTTATCATAGCCATTGTTTTGTAGACATTGTCAGGCAAAAAGGTTACTATTCCATCGTTTATAAACAACAACCCGATAATAATAACCGACAAGAATGCCATAATTTGTCCAATGACTAGAAAAAGTTTACTAAAATTTCGAAGTATAAGCATATGATACCTCCTATTACACTATTAGTATATCATATCAAAAGTCAAAATTCAACTTTACAAACTATTTTCCAGTCAGTTTTTCATAATATTTATCAAGTATTACAGGATAATCATAAATATTACTAATATAATTTAAACGATTAAATGTGGCAAGTGCGCCCTTTTTGAATTGATATTCTTCGTCATCAGTCGCACCTTCAGCTTTATAATATACAGTATTGTACGAAAGTAAAAACCTATCAGTAAAATATGGTGCTCCGCTAATATTTGATTGGAATACATTTATACTGTCGGTAAATATGTGGTCACCTTGATAAAATAATGGATTATATTCATAACCTAGTATGTCAAGTATAGTCGGCAATATATTATATGTCGAGCAAAACTTTTCTACATTTGTCGAGCCAGTATTTTGGGAGTATGCACTAGCGACCTTTTTATCATAAATAACACATGGAATATGATAAAGATTTGGGTCATACACATCATTTGAAAACTCAATTCCGCGCATAGTATTTGCCATGCCATTATAATAACAGTTGTGGTCTGCAAATAATAATACTGTCGTTGTATCAGCAAGAGTGAGCCTATTTCCTTCGTCGTCATATTTGTCGGTATAAGTACTCTCTAGTCTTGTAAACAAAGTATTTAGCATTTTGTCTACATCCATTGCTGCCGATTTATACCACAAAAAGTGATAGAACATCTCTTCATTATCAAACGGAACAGTGTATCCGATACTGTCTAAATATTGACACATATTGTCAAAATGTCCGCCCTTTTTGTCCTTATCTGCTGTTAGTTTGTTGTAATAATCTTGAAGTTGTGATTTTTTATCATGATTGCCATGCATAGTGATAAGTGAAAAATGCGAGTAAAACTTTCCGCTACTTACACCAGATACAGTGTTTGTCATGTCGTCAAAATATTTTTCCATTACTTCGCTATCAAGAGTCCAGTTTTTCCAACGATAGTAGTCATTGTTTGAGTCGGTTTTGTAATCTACCCACTTAGACAATTTGTCCAAGCCTTCAAGTCCGATTACTTCATCAAAACCCGCTGCTAAGTGTGTGATATTTCGATTATAATACCAACTTACATAGTCGTGATAATATGTAGTATTATATCCGTCTGCACTCAATATCGCAGGCAAAGCAAATTTTACATTTTCGTGTCCCAATACTTCCAATACATTATCATTTGCAACATTTATTGGATTAGTTTTGTCATAGTTTCCAAACAATGTTAGACCTTCGCTTATGTTTGTGCGGTTGTTGGCATAAAAGTTTTTGAGTTTGATAGTATTTTCGTTTTCATAGAAAAGATTGTATAAAGTAGGAGTAAAATATGGGTCAATCGCATAATACTCCATTGTCTCTAGCAATATGCTAATATAGCCATTGCCATTTGACAATCCAAAATAGTCCGATTTGTCTTGAACTCCCGTGAGCAAATAATCGACAGTCTCATCAATGACAGCGGAGTCTGCTGAATTTCCAGATATAAGATTGTAAAGATTTTTAGAGTAAAACCCAAAAGTTCCAAATTTTTTATAAGCATCGACCTTACTTACAAGAGTATCATACAAATACTTATCACTTTCAAAGACATAAAACTCATCACTTGTATCAGCATCGCTTATAAGGGCTGTTTGACCAACATAACTACATGTTCCTAATGAGCCGAGTATCATAAAAGTCATAAGTATATAGGCGAGTTTGTTTTTATGGTAAACATTTTGGATAGGCTTTTTCTCTTTTGCAATCATAATATAACAAAATATCACGATTACAAGCATCGAAAGTAATACTGATGATCGGGCAAAATCAATAAACGACTTTTCGAAAGCTTGTAGTCCTTCTGCCGACAAAAACAACATGTCAAATGAAAACAATTCGCTGGCAGCACGTTTGACAATAATATTTGTCAGACTCAACACAAACTGATACAAATATGCAATCCAAAAGACAATGCTTTTCAAGACAAAATTTTGGGGAAGATAAATAAATGCACAGACTATAAGAATGACGCCTAAGTCTAGCCAAAAATATTGTGGGAAAACACCAAGTCCTAAGAGCAAGAAAAAGACAATCTCAAGCACCAAAGCTGAAATTATGTAAAGCACTATTAATTTTTGACCTTTGTCCAACTTTTTCACAATATCACTCTTATTTTAGCATTTGTAAAAATACACAGTTTAATTACAAAAACAGCAGTCTGTTTTGAAGTCATTTAATGGTAGCACCCCCCCCCCGACTTGTCAAGCAAATGTGGACAAGTAAAGTATTTTTTTCAAATGTTATGATATATTTTATTAAAGTAACAGGCAAAACCGCATTGTAATTATTTACAAATTGTGTCGATTATGTTACAATTTTGAATACTTAGGAGTTTTACTATGGACTATATAAAAGAATTTGATAAAATAGAGAAAAAATGGCAAAGCCGTTGGGAAAAAG
Source organism: uncultured Christensenella sp. (assembly GCA_964434265.1). GTDB lineage: Bacteria > Bacillota > Clostridia > Christensenellales > UBA1242 > UBA11490. The sequence goes on from CAYSUK010000004.1 coordinate 63,964, forward strand.
AAGGACGTTTTAGAGCAATCGATTGTGACTACACACGCCCAAAGTATTATATACTTGTTGAGTTTCCTTATCCGTCAGGCTCTGGGCTTCATTGTGGACACACACCAAGCCAAATCGCTATGGATATTATCGCACGTAAAAGACGCGCCGAAGGATACAATGTGTTGTACCCTATTGGATTTGACTCTTTCGGACTTCCTACTGAAAACTATGCCATCAAAACTGGCATTAGCCCTATAAAAGTTACACACGACAATGTAGAGACATTTAAAAAACAAATCAAATCACTTGGCATATCTTTTGACTGGGACAGAGAAATTACAACCAGCAGTGAAGAATATTACAAATGGACACAATGGTTGTTTTTACAATTTTTCAAACATGGCCTTGCATACAAAGCCACTGCAAACATAAACTGGTGTCCAAATTGCAAAATCGGACTTTCAAACGAAGAGAGTGAAGGTGGTGTTTGCGAACGTTGTGGCGCGACTACTATACAAAAACCGAAATCGCAATGGATGTTGAAGATGACCGAGTACAGCGAAAAACTACTCGAAGGACTTGACAAAACACATTATTGGGAATCAATCAAAGCAATGCAACGCAAGTGGATAGGCAAATCGACAGGTGTTGTGATGAACTGCAAAATCAAACAAGGTGGCGATTTTGATATATTTACCACTTGTATCGAGACTGCATTTGGAATCACTTACTTTGTTCTTGCTCCAGAAAGTCCGCTAGTTGAGTCACTTAAAGACAAAATCCAAAACTGGGACGAAGTCCAAGCATACATTCAAAAATCAGCCAAGAAGACAGAGTTTGAACGAACAGAATTGGTTAAAGAAAAAAGCGGTTGTGTCCTAAAAGGCATAACTGCCATAAATCCATTTACAAACGAAGAAGTCCCTGTATTTATAGGTGACTACGTGCTTGCTTCATACGGGACAGGTGCTGTTATGGCCGTTCCTGCCCACGACCAAAGAGACTGGGAGTTTGCAAAAGTACTAGATATCCCTATTAAAGAAGTTATTTCTGGTGGCGACGTACAAAAACAAGCTTGGGAAAAGGCCGATTATGTACCTGCCGATTCCAAACTTATAAATTCTGGTGAGTTTACGGGTCTTACTGTAAGCCAAGCAAAAAAAGCCATGCTTGATTTTCTACAAAAACACAACTGCGGACACGAAGAAACAAATTATCGCATGCGCGACTGGGTGTTCTCGCGTCAAAGATATTGGGGCGAACCTGTTCCGCTAGTGTACTGTGAAAAGTGTGGTTGGGTTCCTGTCCCTGATGACCAACTCCCTGTTACACTTCCAGTAGTCGAGCATTATGCCCCTACTGACGACGGCGAAAGTCCACTATCTCGCATAACCGACTGGGTAAACACTACTTGTCCACACTGTGGCGGACATGCTTCTCGCGAAACTGACGTTATGCCAAACTGGGCTGGGTCAAGTTGGTACTGGCTAAGATACATGGACGCCCACAACGACCATGCCTTTGCCGACGCTGAAAAACTTAAATATTGGGGAACGGTTGACCTATACAACGGAGGTGGCGAGCACGTAACAAGACACCTACTCTATGCTCGTTTTTGGCACAAATTTTTATATGACATTGGGCTTGTTCCGACAGAAGAACCTTTTGACAAGCGTATCCAACAAGGCATAATTCTTGCCCGCGATGGAAGCAAAATGAGCAAATCAAAAGGCAATGTAATAGACCCGATGAAATACGTACACGAATATGGCGCTGACGTTTCAAGACTTGGTCAAATGTTTATGGGCGACTACACAGCAAGCAAGCCTTGGTCGGACGAAACCATGAAGCCATGCCAAAGACTTATAACTCGTGTAATTGCACTTAAAGACAAACTCACAAACGGCGACATACGAAAAGAAAACAAGTATCTTCTTGCAAGCAGCATTAAAAAAGTCAGTGACGATATAGAAAACGTCAAGTTTAATACTGCCATCTCACAAATTATGGTACTTGTAAACAATCTTGAACCACAAAAAACTATTACTTCTGAAGAATACAAAGTGCTACTACAACTTCTAAATCCTTATGCTCCACACATAACCGAAGAACTTTGGGAACAATGCAAGTTTGAACCTGAATTTAAAGATGTCAAATGGCCTACTTATAATGACGAAGACCTTATACAAGACCAAATCGAACTTGCACTTCAAGTCAATAGCAAAATAATCACTCGCGAATATTTTGATACAAATCTTGACGAAAAAGGCATTGAAGAACAAGCACTTAAAAACGACGACATTGTAAAAGCACTTGCTGGGAAAAATGTAGTGAAGGTAGTCGTAGTAAAAGGCAGACTTGTAAATATTATCGCAAAATAGACACAAAAAAAGACATACTCATGTATGTCTTTTTTGTTATGTTGCACTAAATTGACTATTGTAAAGCGCGTAGTAAAAACCTTTCTTTTCGAGCAGTTCTTTATGTGTGCCTTGCTCGATAATGTTTCCTTTATTCATTACAAGTATAAGGTCGCTATTTACAATAGTGCTAAGTCTATGCGCAACGATAAAACTTGTACGACCCTCCATCATTTCGTTAAAGGCGTCTTGAATAAACATCTCTGTACGAGTATCGATATTGCTTGTTGCTTCGTCAAGGATAAGCATAGGCGGTTCGGTGAGCATAATTCGTGCAATGCACAAAAGTTGTTTTTGACCTTGTGACAAGTTGTCACCACTTTCGGTCACCATGGTGTTATAGCCATCTGGAAGTGTCTGGATAAAGTCATGCACGTGGGCTCGCTTTGCGGCTTTAATTACTTCGTCCATGGTCGCTTCTGGTTTGCCATAAGCGATGTTGTCCCTAATCGTGGCATTGAAAAGCCAAGTATCTTGCAAGACCATGCCGTATTTACTTCGCATACTCGAACGAGTGATTTCGTAGATTGACTTACCACTCATTTTTATATCACCCGAGTTTATATCGTAAAATCTCATGAGAAGATTTATCATAGTGCTTTTGCCACAACCCGTAGGCCCTACTATCGCAACCTTTTGTCCCGGACTTACTTTTACATTTAGATTTTGAATAAGTTTTTTGCTCTCAATATATGAAAAGTCGACATTCTCAAAAGATATGCTTCCGTCACAAACACTAAGAACTAAATTGTTTTCATCGCTTGGCTCATCTTCAATATTCATAACATTTTGGATACGACGTGCCGATGCAACGGCCGTTTGAAGGTCGGATATTATGTCACTGACGTCATTGAATGGTCGGATATATTTGTTTGCATAAGACAAAAGCACTGATATGCTTCCGACTGTCATTACGCCATTTAAAGCAAAAACACAGCCCATAATAGCAACAATAGCATATATAATTCCGTTCACAAATCTCGAACATGGCCCTGTCATTGTACTATAAAATTGGCTTTTTTCGCTTTGGATTGTCAAGTCGTCGTTTAGTTTTTCAAACTTATTTGTGCTCTCGTTTTGATAATTAAAGGCAAGCACAACTTTTTGATTGCCGAGCATTTCGACTATATGTCCCGATAAGTCACCGAGCGACTTGGCTTGGCGACGGAAATACTTATCCGAGCGATATACTATAAAAGCTGTGATGAGTAGCGATATTGGTGTAAGCCCTACCACAACTCCAGCGATAGTAACATTTACCTTAAACATATATGCTACGACAAATATAATTGAGAGTATTGCGTCAAAGCCTGTTGTGAGACCTTCGCAAAAGCCTGTTGTGATATTGTCGACATCATTTATGATACGGCTTTGCAAGTCACCATGGCTCGATCCATCGATATATTTTATAGGAACACGATTAAACTTTGAGAAAAGTGCGTCACGTATACTTTTATCTGTACGATATGATAGCACATCTTCAAAGAAGTTTGTGAGCCACTTAAATATAGAATATCCAATAGCACAAATCACGAGCAAGATGGCATATTTCTTAAGTCCTACAAAATCCACTTGTCCTTTTCCAATAAGACAATCAATGGCAAGTCCTGAAAATATAGGAACCATGAGTTCGCATACACTATTTGCAAGCGCACATATCATAGACAACAACAAATATGGCCAATGCGGTCTAACATATTTGAGCATTGCTTTTGCAAGGCCTTTATTTTTAGTTTTACGAGATATTTTTTCAATTCGTGGTGCGTTTTTGTCAAGTATTGGCTCTGGGTCAATAAGTTTTGGCTTTTTATTGTCTTCCGATTGGAACTTGGCCTTATCGCCTTTCGCCCCCATACTAATAGGTTTTTGCACAACGGGTGTAGGTTGGGCTTTTTCAGGATTATTGAAAGTCTTTGGCAGATTTTTTATATCCTGACGTATCTCAGTTTTTGTAAGTTTTGTTTCTTTCTCTTCCATTTGCCCTCCTTACTTTGTTTGGGAAGTGTAAATTTCTTTATACACGTCACAATTTTCCATTAATGCTTTGTGGTCTCCCATTCCCACAACAACACCTTTATCCAACACAATTATTTGGTCGGCATTTTTTATAGTGTTTACTCTTTGAGATATGATGAAAACAGTCATATTATTTGTGCTTTGTTTTATTGCTTTTCTTAGTTTGTAGTCTGTCGCAAAGTCAAGCGCACTCGCACTGTCGTCCATAATCAAGATATCGGGTTTTCCTACAAGTGCACGTGCTATTGTAAGACGTTGACGTTGGCCACCAGAAAAGTTTTTACCACCAGCCAAAACTTTATGATTTAGTCCAGCATCAAGTTCGGACACAAACTCTTCGGCTTGAGCAATTTTGATTGCGTCCCAAATTTCATCGTCAGTTGCGTCAGACTTTTGCCACCGCATGTTTTCTCTTAACGAACCACTAAACAGCACTGCCTTTTGCGGAACTATTCCGATACGACTTCTTAGATCCTGCAAGTCATAATCTCGGACATCTACACCGTTTACGAGCACCTTGCCCTTTGTAGAATCATAAAAACGCGGAATCAAATAACACACACTACTTTTTCCACTACCAGTACCACCAATTATACCAATTGTTTGGCCCCGTTTAACTTTTATCGAAAGGTCTTTAAATGCTGGACGTTCGGCCCCCATATAACTAAACGTAACCTTATCATATTCGACCGCATAATCGCTCACAACGCCATCAAGCGAACGTTTGATCTCCACCTTTTCAGGACTAGAGATAGATGGAACAGTATCCATAATTTCGATTATACGACGACCGCAATTTAGTGATTTGATAAATGCTATAATAACGTTTGCTATAGTAACAAGCGATGTACTGATTTGAGTAAGGTAGTTTAGAAATGCGATAATTTGACCCGAAGACAAAGCACCTGTGTTTACTTGAAGTCCACCATACCAAAGCACAACCACAACAGCAAAATTGATTACGATTGTGTTTAATGGTGTCAAAAGTGTGGACACGGTAGAAACCTTTATACTTGACTTCTTAAGTGCTTTTGTTGCATTTTCAAAACGGTCATTTTCATACTCTTGCTTATTAAATGCACGTATTACTCTACTTCCTTGCAAGTTTTCACGAGTAAGATTGCTGACATTGTCGAGATTTTTCTGAGTTTGGTCGTAAAGTGGCGCAGTTTTTTTCATGATTATGAAAACTATTCCGATTACGAGCGGTGCAATTACCACATAAATAAGCGACAATTTTAAATCGATAGTCATCGCCATAACAATCGAACCAATAAGCAAAAATGGTGTACGCATTACAAGTCGCAAAAATCGACCAACCGAACCTGAAACACGTTCGACGTCGTGAGTGATACGATTGTTTATAGTGGCGGTCGAAAATTTGTCAAGTTCGCCATGCGAAAAGGAATTTACTTTTGCGTAAATGTTTGACCGCATGTCACGACCTATCCCACAACTTGCTTTTGCAGACAATTTTTGGCATATAATCGCCGATACTATACCCACAACATTTAGCGCAATAACTATTGCACCATACACAAAAATATAATGTTTGTCGTGGTTTGCAACACCAACATCTATCATGCTAGCTATAAGCAACGGAATAATAAGTTCGGTCACTGTTTCAAAAAGTTTTGCTACTGGAGCAATTATTACTTCTTTTTTGTATTTTCCTAAGTATTTTGTAAGTCTTTTTAACATATATTTTTGTCTCTCTTTATGTTTATATAATAGTCAATTTGTAGAAAATAATCAAGCATTTGGCAAAACAGAGCAAAAAAAGGTGCAAATTTGTGCACCTAAAATTGCATGAGTGTAAGCAGTATCTCCTTAGCATTTTTTGCAACAAACAATTTGTTTGCATTTTCCATAATATCCTTAAGCATTTCCACTGTTTTATTTGCGTCACCCACACAAGCAACTGCCATAGCAAGGTAGAATTTTATAATATACTTATTGGCTGGTTGGGTTGTTTCTTCTAGCATCTTAGTGTACTTCTTAACCATTTTTTCACCATCGCCTATCATATAGTCAAAGTACATATCGGCCATTTCGTATATTTTTGTAAATTGTTGGCCAAATTTTGGGTCATTCATAAAAGGTTTGGTGCTATCTCGAAGAGCGACAAGATTTACAATATCGCCTTCCATTAGATATATTTGCAACATGATCGAATATGCTTCCAAAATATGTGGGATATTTTTTGAATGTGTAAGTATATCAAAACATTGTTCCTTTGCAGAGTCCCAGTTTCCAGCATAAAAGTTGCAGGTCAATTTGTTTTGAATTTTAGCATTCTCATTTTGTTTTAACACTGCACCATTTATTCTGTCATAAAACTGCATAGGGTCGCATTTTACAACCAGTATATTTGTAATATGTTTTATTCGCAAAACATACACACCTAAATACAAAATTGTTACTCCAAGACTTATAAGCAAAGTCCAACCCAATCCCAACATTTTTGGATTTTTTACACCTGTAATTAGCCCCCAAAAATCTCGTTCGAACAACAAACAACATACTTGTATTAAAATATACAATACGAGTAGTGTAATTGTCGTTGTTCTTTCAAATATAAATTGTTTACTCTTTTTCTTTTCCATAATAATCCTTACGTCAAGTATAATATCAAAATAAATGATTATTGTAAAGAAAAAGATTGGAACATGTCCAATCTTAACAAAACATAATCATATTTACGCCAAAAGCCGACTTGGTATTTTTATCAACTTTGACTTTGTCGCTTATCTCTACACCTGCAATAACCAATATTTCACTTCCTACCGCAAGCACAGGAGTCACATCACGTAGTCTAGCAGGTACTTTTTTATCAATTAAAAATTCGTTTAAAGATTTCATACCGCCATTAAACTTAACAAAGTAGTCGCCGTCTTGTCTAAATCTCCACTCTGCTTCTTTTGGAACTTTATCCTTATCAAAAACATTTTGATGTGATGCAATGTCTATCTTTCTTAGAGCATTTACTTCTAACACTCCCACATTTGGAATATCAAATTTTCCTTTTGCAAGTTTTAGCGAAAATTGTTTGAGTTTTACACTCTTATTTGTGATAGTAATAAAATTGTATTCTTTTATTACTGTAATGCCGTTTGGAAGTGATATTTTGCTTCCATTTTCACTCTCTATCGCCATATCTCTAATGATGTTTAGGTGTCTGCGTTCGATATTTGACATTACACCTATTTTTCTAAGTGCGATGAGTATCATTCGATTTACAACCGATGGTGCATTTACAAAATAGTTTGTGTAGATTTTGACTGCATTGTCTTGGACAATGAGCGAACGCTCATCAATTTGACCATTAATATACTCATCATCTTGACGACAGATATTTGCAAAACTACAAAGATTTGACTCTATATTTGACCATTTCGAACGAATAAGTGGCATAACCATATTGCGAATATAGTTACGCGAATAATCATTTTGGAGATTGGTTTCGTCTTCGACAAATGGAATATCGTTTGCACGGATATATGCACGGATTTCGGTTTTGCTTGTGTCTAGTAGTGGGCGAATGTACACACCATCTCTGATATACTCCATGCCACAAGCACCGCTTAATCCAGCACCTCTAAAAATATTTAGAAGTATTGTTTCGGCTTGGTCTTGCATATGATGTCCAAGTGCAATTTTGTCTACTTGATGCGAATCAATGAGTTTTTTGAAAGCCTTATATCTAAGGTCTCTTGCTCCTTGCTCAGTCGTAAGTTTTTTACTCTCACAATATTTTTTAACATCGACACTATATGCATATAGTTTTATGTTGTTTTTATCACAAAAACTCTTTACAAAACGCGAATCGCTCTTACTATTTTCACGTAAGTTGTGGTCGATATTTATGGCTACAAGTTCAAATTCGAGTTTGTCTCTAAGCCCCATAAGAAGGCTAAGTAGGCACATGCTATCCATTCCGCCCGAACACGCAACAGCAACTCTTTCGCCCGCTTTGATAAGATTGTTTTTAACTATTGTTTTTTCGATGTTTATCATTTTTCCATTTCCTTATGTAAATATTATGACTATATTATAATACAAAAAAAGTTATTTTTCAATACCTTTTTACAAAGGAAATATACGAGCGACCAAAACTGTCATATCGTCTTTTATTACACCGCCATTTATATCGACTGCTCGGTCAATAATTTGCTCGCTGAGTTCTTGTGGATTGAGCGTGTTTTGCGACAGAATAAAGTCTTCTAGATTTTCAATCGAGCCAAATGCATCACTTACCCCATCACTTAGCAAAATTATATTATCCCAAGCTGTTATCATGCGTTTTGTGATGTGCGGGCGTATTTCTTCAAGCACCCCAATAGGCAGCCCCGAACTTTCTATCACATCAATGTTTTGTTGGTTTTTGATAAGTCCATATGTCGCACCAAGTTTGATATAGTCGGCAGTGTTTTGATTTAAATCAAGTACACATAGATCGACCGCAGTAAAATTTTCTTGGCTATTTAGGCAAAGCAACTTATTTACACTACTAAGTATTGTGTCATTGTCAAAGCCTGCTTTATAAAAATTTTCGATAAGTGTAACTGTAAGGCTACTGAGTTTTTTGGCTTTCTCGCCACTTCCCATTCCGTCACAAAGTGCTATCATATATCTGCCATGGTCTATTTTTATTAGTGAATGAACATCGCCGTTTTTAAATATTCCTTTTTTACTACAACTACTACTTCCAAAAACTATATCAAAATTTGGTCTAGGCAGTAATGTAACAGCACTACAATCGGGAACACTAGCAGGTGTACAAAAAGATACGCACATGTTTTGATGGCACACTTTCGAAACTGTTTTTTCCACGTCTGCCATCTCACAACCACCTTTGAGTATGAGTTCGACCTTCTTTTGTCCGACACTCTCTTCGTATACGAGTGCTTCGACACATATGATGTTTTTATAACTCAGTTCTTCACATATAAGACTCTCTTCATGTGTGTCAAAAGTTATGTTTAGTTTGACTTCTTCTCCAAGTTTTTTAAGTAGTGTCGATATTCCGCCAAGCTGGTCAGCGATGAGCATTCGGCTAGCATCCATATTGCTGACCATATTGTTGTAGCTTTTATAACTTTTTAGCATATTGTTTAAATTTGCAAGCATAACATTAAGTCGTCCACATTTACTCGAGAGATATTGTGGAACATCGATGAGTGTGCATTTACCTTTCTCTATCCCCGTCTCGACCATTCCACTTAGCACTTTGTGTGTGTACTCACTACTAACCCGCATGCATTTGGCATAATTTGGACAACTCTTGCACACCTTTTCACTAAGGTCGGATATTATCATTTCTTTTGCGTCCTCTTCGTTCAATGTCCCTTTGACCATGTCGCGAAAAACATTATCCATCTCATTAAAAATCTCGCCGACTTCGTTCATTCGACGACAAATGCTATCCTTTGTGCGATTTACAATGTTTCTGATGGCCAGTTTTTCTCTTGTCCCACCAAGCATGTCTTTGACTGTTTGGAGCACGACTCTTGGACAGAGCATAAAAAGTAGTCCTGCAATGCCTACACAAACAAGGTTTTGATATCCAAAATACGCATAAACTTTAAAGTAAAGACCAAATGCGACTTCAGCAAGCACCATAGCTATCGGGCTAAGTATCTTGTATGTGCTTTTAAAGGCAAGCGATATGAGTGCAAAGAGTACAAAAACTGATACAAGTATAAGGTCGAGATTGTATAAGGCGTACCCCACCCCCATAAGCAGCGCAGTAATTATTGTTGTGCTAGCAGAAAAAATGTATGTCGATACAAGTATTACAAATGGAGCAAATATTTTTATCATCTCCCAGTGTCCAAAGCGGAGTTTTGCAACACCTAAACTCACAACTACAAGCAGCACTCCGCCACAAATCATTTCGTCCAGATTTAGTCGAGTATTAAATCCACGTCTAATAGTTGCATTTAAAAACACATCAGCACAAGCCATAACCAATAGTGTTAGAGCAATCGAGAGTATGGTCGCTAGGCAGTGTTTTGACGATGTCAAATTTAGCGATATGTATGTTGCAAACGATAAAAGTGCATATATGTATTTAATCCACGACATTTCTTTTTTAACTCGTTTGTGCACAACACATGCGACATAACACACGACAACAATGTTTAGTGATATGTATAGGCTTTTTAGGCTAAATCCAGCAAGCGAATTGAAAAACAAAAATAGTAGATTTGAAATAAGCGGATTTACATTATTTGTAACTGCCGGAAAAAGTAACGCAACTCCAAGCGGGTGCAAGTCGTCAAATCCGACATCGATTACACCCAGCACATAAAAACCAAGCGCAAGCAAAACATAACCAAATATTTTTGTCACAACATGTTCGCGACACTTACTAAGTACAACGTCCCATTTTATCATAATTTCACCTCGTATATATTTTACAACAGGGTGAATTTTAAAGAGTAGTAAGCAAATGCAAAATATGTGTAGAATGGTGAAAAAAGATGTCAAATTTTGTATAGAACAAATATTTTTGAGTTTTGCGACATATACATATGCAAAGGAGATATTATGGAAAACATTGTAAAAAAAGCCGAAAGCACACAAAGTAGAGTTGTACTAGAAAACCGCACTCGCCTGACGGTTACAGGTGTGACAAAAGTCGATAGTACAAACGAGACAAGTATCGTGCTCCACATAAAAGAAACTAAAATGTGCATATCAGGAAGCGACATGCACATAACCCGCCTTTCTATTGAAGAAGGTGTCGTCGAAATCGAAGGCACAATAAACACAATCAAATATGCAAGCGGAACTATGCTAAAAAGGATATTTAAGTGACAAGCGACCCACTACTTTTTGTATGGTTTGTACTGATTGGACTAGGACTAGGGGCGATATGGGGTCTAACAAACCACATTGTATATTGGGCAAAGCACAACACAACCAAATATATTTTGCGGTTTGTGTTTGACATAATCACCCCCATACTTGCAACATTTATAATAATCGTAGTTTCAAATATCTACAATTTTGGTCAAATAAGGTGGTTTTTTATTGTCGGAACACTAATTGGACTTGCGATTGAGCGAAAAACCATAGGAAAAATGTTTGCGAAACTGAATGTAAAGTTATATAATAGTGTAGAAAAAACAAAAGCAAAGTTTTTATCCACAAAACTAGGGAGAAGAATAACAAAATAATGAAAATAAGCGGAAATAAAAACACTTTTAAAATATGGTTGACAGTGATTATTATGATTGTCGTCGTCTGCTCGCTTGTGCTGCTATTTGAGTTTGTTAAAATCTCAAACCTTAAAGGCAAAGCACGTGACCTTGAAAGGTCGTATGAAAATCTACAACAACAATATGCCGACCTTGACTCCCAACTAAACTATGTCGGCGACCCAGACAACCCTTACAGCAATTATAACAACTATCTCGAAGACTATGCTCGTGAAGTACTAAATTGGGGCAAAGACGGTCACAAATATTTTATGGAAAAATAACAAAAAATCCCAAACAAATAAGTTTGGGATTTTTTTGTTTCTACAAATTGTTTTCAAGTTTGGCTTCAATAAGAGTTTGTTTGAGTAGGCTTGAAATTGTCATAGGTCCGACACCGCCCGGAACAGGAGTATAAGCGCTTGCGAGTTTGAAACACTCTGGGTCGACATCGCCCACATTGCCTGCATTGTAGCCTGCATCGACTATCACTACACCATCTTTAAGCCATTCTTTTTTAATGTAGTGTGGTTTGCCAATACACACAACAACTATATCGGCGATTTTGAGTAAGTCGGGTAAATTTTGGGTCTTAGAATGACAAACGGTCACTGTTGCATTTTCATTTAAGAGCATGCGTGCAACAGGTTTGCCTACAATATTACTTCGGCCTACCACAACAGCATGTTTGCCTTGCATTGTGATGCCATAATGTTTGAGTATATCGATTATCCCATATGCTGTCGACGAAAAATGTTTTGAATATGTCCCTAGTCCATCGACATCTTTTTCAGGTGCGATACTATCAAAAACTTTTTGCTCATCAATATGTTTTGGCAGTGGGTGTTGGATAAGTATTCCATACACACTCTTGTCTTCATTTAGTTTTTGCACTTCGGCGATAATATCGTCAGTCGATAGCTCAGACGAAAGTTCTATCTTTCTGCCATCTATCCCCACTCTACTACATGCTCTCACCTTCATACCCACATAGGTCACTGATGGTGCATAATCGCCCACAATTATCGTCGCTAGTGATGGCACAACTCCCACTTCTTTCAGTTTTTCTACTTCGTCATGCATCAAAAGTTCGTTTTGTTTTGCAAGAGTTTTGCCGTCAAGCACTAGTCCCATTTTTCATTTCTCCTATGTTTTTGTTATTGTAACATATCAGCAAAATTTCAGCAAACAACTACATATTATTTTCGACTATTTCTAAATAAAAACTCAAAAGGTTTTTTACGTCGGTTTTGCACAGAAAGTGCATTTACACTATCAAGTGCAACACGTGGGACTTCCCTGTTTTTCTCATATATTTCAGGCAAATACTCCGCACCTATCGGATGCGCCCAGTCCACACTCCCCACTTCTATCGTGTATGCAGGGACTCCAAGTGTACGGCTGACCCAGTCGGAATATCCGCCTGTCGAATTTGATGTCCGCACTATCTCATAGCCCGTCACTTCACTTATGTTTTGAGCGATGTCATAGTCCCTTGCAAGTTGGGCAGGTGTAAGACCCGTAAACCCATAGTATATTACTTCGCCACGTGTATGATATGATATGGTTATGTTTGGCTGGTTTTTGAGAGTAAACTCCCGTAGTGCATTTACTTCACGTTCGCTATTTGGGTAGTACCCCACAAAATTTGCAGGTGCTGGGCAAAACACGTTTTGACTGCCACCACCCCAGTCTGCATCAAAATTAACATTTAAGTCGACGGCATTTGCATTTGCCTTCCACTGCGAATAGTCACTACTTCCACCGTTTAGATAGTCGAGATAGTATCTAAGTTGTGGACAATTTATCCCGTCAAGGCCATCAAGCACAAGCCGTACCCCGTCAGGATTTGATAACGGTATAAAATACATTCCACCGTTTATGTTTTGTGTCGCATAATACTTCACCTGCTCGACTATAAGCAGTGCCGTCACATACTCCCGTGCATGTATCGCACCTTCGACCAACAACTGGTTTCCGTCATAGCTCCCCACATGTGCGCCATATATCGGCACTCCCAACATGCTATATCCCACCACAAAAAAGTCGACATTTGGCACTTGATTTAGTTCGTAAATTCTTTGTTGTAACTCAGAAAATGTCATATTCACCCCCAACAACTATCACTATATATGACACTCACCCAAAAAGTGTGAAAAAAAATCGACCATATAGTCGATTTAGTCATAGTAGTCATCGGGGTTTTTGTATTTTTCAAAGCGCATGTAGTCGACATAACATTCGAGCAAGCAATAGCCTATGATGGCGGGGTACATCACGCTTGCATAGCCTTCCCAAAGTTTTGTGCCCCAAACGGCAAAGTATATAAGGTTTGTCATCAAAAAACCGCCTAGGAGTATGAGATAAATTCCGCTAAACACAATTACAAAATTGAGCCATTTGGAGTATTTATATTTGTCGTATCGAGATATGACTTTTGGAGCAAAGGCAAAGATAAAGCAAAGTATTGTGCTTGCCACAATCCAACACGACTCAATATTAAAATGTAGAAGTTCGGTCACAAATCCACCTACAAAGCATATACAGCCAAGTACAATGAATGTCGTGTAGTATATTTTCTTAAACATTTCTTTCCCTTATTTGATTATATCACAATATAAGTTTTGTCCAAACAGTATACAGGGTGTTTTATGACATTTTTTGTATATTGTGGTCACAAAAAATAGCGAAGTAACTTCGCTATTTTTCATAAAAGTGTGTAAAATACTTTGGCTTTTCCAAACACATATTAGACATTAAGAAGTCTGAAAATGTGTTTGTTTAGAATCATAAATACTAAGTCAAGAATCCATACAATATTGAATCCAAAGATTAGTCTTATAAGTCCAGCAACAATTTTGCCTTCTGAGAAGCGAGTAAGCGCTCCGCAAATCCATGCTGTAACTGGGATAATTGCAAGTATAACACTCACTACATATCCTAGTCCAAAATAATCAGATTTTTTCTTTGCCATATTTTTTCTCCTTTTATAATGTTTAAGCGTACTAAGCTTATAAATATAATATAACTTTCCGCCAAAATCTACAAATATTTTATGCAAGGTTTTTAAATTTTAGAACAGTTTGACCCTAACTATTAAAACTCTCCACCTTTCTTACTATTCGGTCAAGAATGGTTTTGTTTTGCTCTTCGTCTTTGCTCTCGACCAAAATGCGGACTTTGTTTTCAGTGCCCGATGCACGCACAACTATACGGCCATCTGGGATAAGTGTCCTACACTCGTCTATCTCGGTTTTGAGTTCTTGCGCATTTATGACCCTAAATTTGTCCAGCACTGGCACACTGATATTTGATTGGGGCATGAGACAGACATTTGATAGAGTCGAAAGCGGTTTTTTCTCAGCAACCACAACACTCGCAAGAACAAGACCGCACAGTATGCCGTCGCCTGTCGATGAGTGCCTTGCTATTATGACATGGCCGCTTTGTTCGCCACCAAGCACAAGTCCCTTTTCTTTCATCATTTCTATGACGTATTTATCACCGACATCGCTTGCAAAAAACTCTATGCCCTTAGATTGGAGCGAGTCAACAATGCCCATATTTGTTTGCGTTGTGCCCACAACACCGTTGTTTTTGAGTTGTCCGACTTTTTTATAGTATGAAGCGAGTATATATGTGATCATGTCGCCATCGACAATTTTGCCTTTCTCATCTACGGCAATTATTCTATCGCTATCGCCATCAAAGGCAAAACCCATGTCGCATTTGTGTCGAAGTACCGCTTCGCTTATGACATGCGGATACAGGCTACCGCACTCACGATTTATTTTGAGTCCATTTCGGCTGGTATTTAGTGCAACAACTTTTGCGCCCAGCCGTCTAAACACTTTTGGAGCAAAACTACCACTTGCACCATTGCTACAATCGAGTGCAATTTTAAGGTTTTTGAGCGGTCTAGAACACATGGTCAAGAAGTCGGTATACATTTTGCTATAGTGCAATCTTTGCACATAACTTCCCACTTCTTTATATGACACAATATTGTTTAAGACAAAACGTTTTTCTATTTGGGTTTCTGTTTGAAGATTTATTTTGTCGCCATTTGCATCGAAGATTTTTATGCCATTGTATCGTGGCGGATTATGCGATGCCGAGACGACAACACCATAGTCACAACCGAGTTTTTTGACAAGATAGGATATGCCCGCTGTCGGGATTATTCCCACATCGACGACATTTCCGCCACCAACAACAACACCCGTGCTAAATGCGAGCGCAATATAATCACCGCTTGTTCGGGTGTCCCTGCCGAGCACAATTTTTACATTGTCTTTGAGCCCGCTAAGTGCATTTCCACACTTAAAACACACTTCAAAATTCAAATCCTTATTTACTTCACCACGTATGCCGTCTGTTCCGAAATATATACTCATTTTATCTCCTTTAGATATTTTATTGCCATGTTTGGCTTTACTTCTTGTCGCACTCTTCCAATCACAAAGTCAAACTCATGCAAGTCTTTTGTGACAGTAGTCCCTGCACAAATATACACATTGTCGGGGATATTGAGTGGTGCGATAAGCACACAATTAGACCCTATAAAAACATTGTCGCCGACGACAATTTGGTTTTTGACTTTGCCATTGTAGTTTGCAAATATTACTCCACAACCTAT
The DNA here is from genome assembly GCA_964434265.1 of uncultured Christensenella sp. Taxonomy (GTDB): domain Bacteria; phylum Bacillota; class Clostridia; order Christensenellales; family UBA1242; genus UBA11490. The sequence goes on from CAYSUK010000004.1 coordinate 80,226, forward strand.
ATTGCAGTTTTTGCCGATTGTGGCATCGCCGACATAACTTAGATGTGCGATTTTTGTGCCGTCACCTATTATCGAATTTTTTATCTCGACAAAATTTCCTATGCGACATTTGTCGCCTATCACACTGCCCGCTCGCAAGTGAGCATTTGGCCCAATCGTGGTGTCATCACCCACCGTACTTGAAAAAATGTGCGATGAGATGACTTGGCTATGACCGATTATGCTATCTTCGATAACATTGTATCCTTTGAGTTTGGCTTGTATTTTACTGTTTTTGATATATTTTTCCATATTGGTGTATATGAAAAAAACGCAAAGTGTGTGCTTTGCGTTTTTCTATTTTTAATATTATGCTGATGTTATTTGATTGTAGATATATTCGAGTGGTCTATTTTTTCTTACAACAACAGTTTCACTTCCTATCATAACATTCTCGACAGTATTTGTACTGCTTGTATATGGCTCGTTTTCCACAACTTCAAGATTTTTTTGGAGATACTCTTTGTATGCTATGAGCGTTTTGATGTCTTGCTCAAATAAAGTTGTGTTTGTTATTGTTTTTTGATAGTATGCGTACATTTTGTCAAGCACAACTATCATCATTTCACGACCAAGTTTTGCACTAAATACTGCTGTGTTTTGAACAGTATTTATACGAGTTTGGATATCAGCAAGAAGTGTAGTATTTGCCCATGTCGTGTCACTTGTGTCGATTTGATCCATCTCGCTCTTAATAGTGTTTATATCAGCAAAACACTTTGTGTATGTGTATGTGCTACCATCTATATTATCAAGATATGTCGAGATATCGCTTACGATAGTCGTCTTCAAATCCACATATTCTTCATTTATACTGATAGTGTTAATCTTACGTTTGATATATGGATTTAGTGCTGAAGGAACTACAACTTGTGTATAGTATGTCGTACCCGATTTATCTATGCTTGTGCTTGTTATGTCGTCAAGTGCAGCGCCTAAACTAGCACGACCAGCATGAGAATCTACATCGATAGTCGCATCGACAATATTTGTGATAAGGCTCATTAGCGCCTTAAACTCAACTTCATAATACTCGACTCCGTTTTGATACTCGCCGACAGTATTTACATTATTAAACTTAGCAAGTATCGCGGATTTTGTTGCATTTAGGTCGCTATCTGTAATTGTAATGTTTTTATCCAAAACTTTTCGGATATATGTGTCGACAAGTTCTTCTGTCACAACTTGAGTTGTGTAAGTGTCGTAAGTTGTAGCTACTGCCATGTCAATAAGTTCGCCAAGTGCTTGACCATTTGTTTTGAAATCAAAACCAGTAGCATTTACATAGTCGACAATTTGTTGTAATTTGCCAAGCGCCTTAAACTCGACAGTATAGTTTTGAACTGCGTTTTGATAGCCATTGTCATCATTGCCGTCGACATCGCTAAACTTTGATTTTATCATAGTAAGTGCATCAGCAAAGTCTGTATCATTTTCATCAAACTTTGTGTCAAGTACATCTTTGACAAATGTATCAATAAGTTCGCTGGTTACTAGATGTGTCGAATATGTTGTGTCGCCGACAGTGATTGTTGTGGCAAGGGCTTGGTCTATCTTTTGGCCAAGTGCTTCGGCATCGGTTTCGAGATTAAATGTTCCGTCATCGACTACGCTACGAGCTTGATACAATGTATTTAGCGCTTCAAACTCTACTGCATAACAATCAATGCCGTTTTGATAGCCATTATTTGCATCGCCATCGACATCGCTAAATGTATTTTTGACTATGCCAACCATATTGTCATATGTTGTGCCAGTAAAATTGTCATCAACTACACTACAAATAAAGGTGTCGATTATCTTTTCGGTGATTATGTTGCTGTTTGCGATTACATTATCAATTGTACTACCCAAGGTGTATGCCTTACTATGTTCGCCTGCTGGGGTCGAATCGGACAAAACATTGTCAAAATCCATGTTTATAAGTTCGACAATATTGTCAAACTCATTTGCCCATGTAATACTTGCAGCATTTGTGATGTTTGACTTTATCTCAGTAATTGCATTTAACATATCAGCATCGTCAGCATAACTATCATCGACGATATCTAATATATCGACTACAAATGCTCGCTCTACTCCGCCAGTGAAAATCATGGCAGTAGATGCATTATCGAGTGCTGTTCCAAGGTCTACAAACTCTTGTCTACGAGTAGTGTCTTTGAGTTTGTCGGAAATATTTGTGCTATCATTTGTTAGATTATTTGCTGATATGATAAGGTCCTTTATTTTTGGCATATCTTGCGACCAATCAATATTCGAATTTAGCGTTGTGATATTTGTTTTTAGTTTTTCAATAGAAGAAAATTCGGACATTGGCTTACTCGATAGAGATATGTCTTTGGTATAATTATTGATAGCTTCGATTACAAGTGAAGGTACCAAATTATTAAGTTCGCCTTCGGCTGGGTTTTGTCTTATGGTAATTACTAGGTCTTGCAAAGTGTCCAGTGCTTGACCGATATATCCAAACTTAATGTCTTCAAGTTTTGTGCTTCGATTATTTTCACTATCTCTGCATGCTTTATCGACATCGTCGACAATAGTATATATTTTCTCAAATTCGGTCGTGAAATTTGTGATGTTTGAGAGATTTGCGATAGCTTCATTTGTTATACTTAGTGCCCAATCAGGTACTCCGCTTGTCATCTCAGAAAGTTTGTTTTGAACAGTTTCGATTGTCGCATCAAACATATTTGTCGTCATAAACGCAGCATCTTTAATGGCATCAATTACTTTACCTACGCCCCTTACAGCATTTTTAGTGAGAATATAATCACTACTACTGTCAAGGTCAGGGATTATATCGACCATCGTGTACAAAATGTTTTGAATAGACTCTTTAAGTTGGTTTGAAGTGATTTGGTCAATGGTTTCATTTTCAATATCAAGTGCAGCACATATATACTCGACCATAACATTTGTAATGTCTGGTGCGACCTTTTCGACAGTATTTAGTGAGAAAAGTTTTTCAGTGATATCTGTCACAACGGCACGATTTGTAGTGAGTTGTAAAAAGTCGATTATATTGCCTGTATCATTTTGCAAAATAGGGATTGCTAGTCCATAATCGTTTAGCGATTGTGCAAGTCCGATAAGTCCCAACACTTCGGTTTTTATCTCGTCCGAATGAATTTCTACAAGATTGTTAAGAGCATTGATTGCAAATATTCGCTTTGCACCTGTAAGGTCTTGTATCATATCCGTGCTTTCGATATAATCAACAGCGATAGGTGTAAGTTCGGTCAAACTCGAATTTACTATGCCTGATTTGAATAGTGTATTTGTAATAACACGGCATTGTGTCAAAAACTCGCCAAGTTCGTCTTCAGTGCAAGTATTTAGGTCGGGCATGTTCATTTTTGTAATGGCATTATACACTTCAAGGCCTGTCGAAACTTCTTGATTTAGATTTACCTTAACATCGTTTACCTTAGTGCTACTTAGATTATTAAACAACACTTCGGATAAAAATTCCATTCCAGTGTATTTCATTACACCTTTGTAGATACTACTATTGTATCCGTCTATGACCATCTCATAATTTTCAGCACCCATTGTTTCGCTAATCACACCAGTTGTCGAATTGTTTTCTTTGCGAGACGATTGTTCGACACTTTCTGCAATGTTTAGATAACCTATTACTGGGAGCATGGTAAACATGCATACAATAAGTCCAAGCACGGCACCAACACCTGCTCCAGCAAGGCGATAACGTTTTGTTTTTACTTTGACAGTTTTTACTTTGACTTTTTTGCCTTTCTTAACTTCTTGTTTTTTATAACGTTTTTTATCAAAAACCCAACGTCTTAGTATGCTATACACTGGCGACAAAATCCATTTTAGCAGCCAGAACAATATTACGAAAATAAAGGAGTTTAGGGCGATAGTGATTATAGTAAGAAGACTACTTACTGCACCTGATGTGTCGGCGGTGGTCTCAAGACTATATTCTAGATATGCCGAAAGATAATCTGAAAGATTTGTATACTTAATTCCATCGACTTCAAGAGTAATTATGTTTCCCCAATTTATATTTAGCAGTGCTTTGGATATTACTCCTGCAAGGAAAAATGCAATCACCATAACTACTAAAAGAAAGAGCCCACGCCATAAGCTATTTTTAAAACCTCTAATAAGTCCCCATATAATCCCCCACAAGACAAACACGCCAAGAAGGATAGATAATATCATAGAAATTGTACTTGAATCTAATGCCATAATTCACCTCTAATAATAAAACAAAAACCAAGACTTTTTTATTTGACTGTTATTGTAATTATTTACATTATATTATAATACAAACGCTAGTAGATTACAAACTCTTATGAAAACAATTTTTACAAATTTTGTCGTAAAGAAAGTATTTTGGACATGTGCCACAATTTACTTTTGCAAAATATATTTTTGTGTTACAATAAAACACTCAAAGGAGAATAATATGAATATTTGGAAAGATATAAGTGAAAAAAGAATAACCCCTGAGGATTTTGTGGCATTTATCGAAATCGAGCAAGGGAGCAAAAACAAATACGAACTTGACAAGGAGACCGGACTTATTATACTTGACCGTGTGCTTTACACTTCGACACACTACCCTATGAACTATGGTTTTATCCCTCTCACTCTTAGTCAAGACGGTGACCCACTAGACGTTTTCGTACTTTGCAGCCAACCTATAGAGAAAGCATCTCTTGTAAGATGTTATCCAATAGGTGTAATAACAATGAAAGACCGCAATCAAATGGACGAGAAAATAATTGCCATTCCTTTTGGCGACCCACAATACAATAATTATACTGAGATATCCCAACTACCTAAGCATATTCTTGACGAGCTTGTACATTTTCTATCTGTATACAAACAACTTGAAAACAAGAAAGTAGCAGTACTGGATACTGGCGGAAGAAACGAAGCGATAAAAATTATAAAAGCAAATATGCAAACTTTTAACAAAATGAAGGACAGACTATAATGAAAGTTGTTGTGCAAAAAGTAAACAGTTGTACACTATCTGTCGACAATGAAGTCAAAGCACAAATAGGCATGGGACTACTCGTGACAGTAGGTGTGCACAGATACGACACAATGGAAAAGGTGGAGTATCTGGCAAAGAAAATTTCACACATGCGTATTTGGAAAGATGAAAACAACAAAATAAACAAAAGTGTCCTTGACGTAGGCGGAGACATACTCGTAGTGTCAAACTTTACTCTGCAAGCAGTCATAGGCTCTGGCACTCGCCCATCATTTTCGCACGGTGCCGAACCTACTCTTGCAAACAATCTCTATCTAGCACTATGCTCGCAATTTGAGAAAGAAGGCGTAAAGTGTGTGAGACATGGCTGCTTTGGCGAACACATGCATTTGGATACACATCTCGACGGACCATACACAATCATTCTCGATAATAACAATGAAGAAAATATATAGTTTTTGTCAAAAAGTATATATTTTATGTCATCACATACTATAATAATGTCTGTAAATACCTGTATATTGTATTCATAATATAATAATTAGAAAAACAACAAAAAACGACATTTCCCGACATTTTCAAAACAAAACATTTATTTTATGTAAATTTGTTTACACAAAAAAGCGGTCAATATTTGACCGCTTTTTATTATGCTTCACTGAATAATATCAATGATATCAAACAGTCTAAAACTCTCTTTCTTCTACTTCAAAGTAGCTTTGTGGGTGTGCACAAACTGGGCAAACTACAGGTGCTGATTTGCCTACGTGGATATGTCCGCAGTTGCGACATTTCCAAACAACTTCGCCCTTTTTTGCATATACAGTATTGCTCTTTACATTGCCTGCAAGACGAGTATAACGTTCTTCATGGCGTTTCTCGATATTTGCGACACCTTCAAATTGGCGAGCAAGTGTCTCATAACCTTCTTCACGTGCTTCTTTTGCCATGCGTTTGTACATCTCTGTCCACTCGCCATTTTCGCCTTTTGCTGCTTCCAATAGATTGTCGTAAGTGTCACCAATAGCCCCGCCATTTAGTGCCTTAAACCACATTTTTGCATGCTCTTTCTCATTGTTTGCAGTTTCTTCAAATATCTCTGCTATTTGCTCGTATCCGTCTTTGCGAGCCTTTGACGCAAAATATGTATACTTGTTTCGAGCCATGCTCTCGCCAGCAAATGCCTCTAATAAGTTTTGATAAGTTTTACTATCTTTAAATTCCATTTTTGTCTCCTTTTGTTTGTATACATATATAATACTTTTTAAACAAAAAATGTCAAGTTTTTACACACACATGCAAGTCTAAAAAATCTTTACCACCCAACAAGCCAAAAATATTAGCATAAAATCACAATTTGATATTATAATAATAACAATGAAAAACATCGACTACAAAAACACACGACTCATAGCCCACAGGGGATTATCTTCTAAGGAAGTGGAAAACACGCTCCCTGCATTTTTGCTCGCTTGCCAAGAGCCGAAAGTATATGGTGTCGAGTGTGATGTCCGCGTCACGAAGGACGGACACTTTGTAGTGTTCCACGACAAAAATCTCAGACGCATGTGCGGGGTCGATGAAAAGGTCAAAAACATGACACTTGCCCAACTCAAAAATCTACCAATTTACGACAAAAACCGACAATTATCTAAAAAGTATCATATTCCGACAATTTCCGAATATCTCGACATTATTTCGACATACAATAAAGTTGCCGTAATCGAGATAAAGAGCAAAATGAACATGTCTCAAGTCAAGCGACTCTACAACGAAATACATCAAAAACTCAGCGCAGACAAAGTAATTGTGATATCATTTTATCTAAAGAGTCTTTTATACATGCACAAACTCGACAAAAACATATTACTCCAACATCTATGCGAGTACAAGTTTAAACGCCATCGCCTACTCTGTCGAGTACACAATATTGGGCTAGACTATCATCACAGACTCATGACAGCAAAAACAATCGCATACTGCAAAAAGCACCACATCACGTCAAACGTATGGACAATCGACGACAAGTGGATTTTTCAAAAATACGTCAATTTGGGCATAAACTATGTCACATCAAATGTCGTGTTTTAGTGCACTTGCCAAAGCCGAATGCATATGATATAATCTTACAAAAGGTGAAACTATGGACGATATATTTATAATAAAACCAAACGAACTTGAAAACTACGCAAAAGAAATATCTTCGCATGATTTTTTCGAACTTTTTCCTAGCGATAAATACACATTTGACCAAAACAAATATTCATATTATTTGTATCTAGACCAAATCGAACTTGAAAAATATCTTGCCGATTACATGACATTTATTACTCGTCAAAACCACAATGTCATATTTGACACTCAAAACTATTTTGACATATGGGGCGAGTTTTGCAAGTACATGGAAAGAGAAAATGTCTACGTACATTACAAAACCAAGCTTGGAGCATTTTACCTAAACAAAGCCGTGGACACCGTGTTGTATCTCAAACGAGACGGCTATCTTGACACAAATGGAAGACCTACAAAGTTTGCTCAAAAATACTTCTACCCATTTTTCAGCTATGCCGAAAACAAATTAACCGGGTCGGCGACATCTGACGACTTTAATATCGAAAAACTCGAACCCGAAGACCTTATGTACTTTCAAGAAATATATATGGGCAAAGTCAAACCGCAAAATCCACCATTCTTTCTAGACGAACAAAACAAATCATACAAGCACTCTCGCTCATTCGTCGTGACAAACATATTACCTATGACACCATCGGAGCAAGCATACTTACTAATTGCTCACGACAAGGTGATTGGTCTTGCACTAGCAAATGCTATCAAATCGGACTCACTCACACTCACAATTATCACCGACGACGACTATATGGATAGCGATTTTGCTACTTTCTTAAACATGTTTAAGTCGCTCTACTCCGACAAGGTCAGCAAAATAACAATTAAAAACCAAAATCGTGGCATCGCTAGCAGCAACCTAAACTCCGCATGCATTCTTGCCCACTTCAAACCCGACTACGACAACTTTTCACTCGTCGATGGCTACACCCAATACGATTGTGTCTTCAAATACACCGACGAAGAAGATACAGACCCACTTACCCGTCCTACAATACCACATTTTGTAAGTTTTGAATAACATAGCCATAGGCTAAATATAATACACAAAAAAAGAAATGACACAATGTCATTTCTTTTTTTGCTATTCATTATACTCTATTTTAAAGTAATCCAACCATGCTTTATATTTATCTTGACAAGAAAGACATGTATCAACAAGATATCCTTTTTCGTTTTCCCATTCTTTAAGTCCACGATAATAAAACAATTTGTGATTTTCATCAATAATAAATGGAACAATATTATTTGCCAAACACTCTTTAAACATAATAAGCCTACCGACACGTCCATTCCCGTCTTGGAAAGGGTGAATGGATTCAAACTTTTTATGAAACTCCAATATTTGATAAAATGTCTTTTTCTCTATTGAATTATACTCATTTAATAGTTTTTTAATTTCACTTTTTACATTTTCAGGGCTACATGTATGCATTCCGCCAACTTCATTTGGAAGTTTTTTATACTCTCCTACACAAAACCAATCCTTTCTGCTATCGCTTGTTCCGTTTTTGAGTATAAAATGAAGATGTTTGATCATGTCTTCTGAAAGTTGTTTTGTTGCATTTTCAATAATATAATCTACACACTTAAAGTGATTTGAAGTTTCTACAACATCATCTACATCTACCACTCCATTCTCTATCCCTATTGTGTTTGTCTCAAATATATATCTCGTTTGGTCATGAGTCAATGTACTGCCTTCAATATGATTTGAATTGTAGGTAAGCTCGATTTGTGTTTTGTGATAAATACCACCACTCAACCTACTATCTTTTTGTTCTTTCAATATCCTAAGTAATGTGTTATCGCAAGACTGAGACATTCTTACTCTAACCGGCCTTACAGCATCTTCTGGAATATTCCATGTTTTACCCACCAAAAAAGCACCTTCTACCCTTCCATTAGCACAATAATTTCGCACCATTCGATCGGATATTTTCCATTTTTTTGCAATTTCTACTACTGACAAATATTTCATTTACAACCTCACTTTTTATATATTATATTCCGATATCGGAAGTTTGTCAATACAATATGGGATATTTATTTCCGATATCGGAAGTTTTTATACGTTTTTATATCACGAAAGATTTCCGATAGGTACAAAAAAAGAAATGACATAATGTCATTTCTTTTTTTGTAAGATTACGCTTGTGGAGTTTTATCTTGCATTTCCATTACAATACCAGCTGATGCTGTACTAGAAATAGGATAAGATATACATACTTCATCACCTGTAAGTGGAGTAGTTCTCGTATTACCATCTAGATTTTTAATGCTATATGCTGAAGGATTATTTTTATCGGTTGTATAAATATAACACATATTCTCAGGTAGTTTTGGATTATCCCCAGCATTACCATTTGTCCATACAAAAGGAGCACCTAATCTGTTAACATATTCAATCCGTTCATCTAAAAAGTCATATTGATTAACTTTTGACAACAACTCTTTATTTGTCGCTTTCAAATACTTATAGTCCATAACCAAAACTTTTAGATTAACCTTTTGTTGGTTGTTTTGGAAAGTCTTTCCATAATAATTAAATAATAAATCTAGGCTTTTTAGTGTTGTAACTATAGGAGTTGCATTATTTATTGCAAACCACGCTTCGCCACCACCTATCCAGTTTTCAATTTCTACTGTATCATCATAAGTACAATCAGCGTGTTGGATATATTCTTTACCTTCTTCTTTAACATTTCGTCCAGTAAGGAATATAGCTGGGCCGCCAAAGTTTTTAAATGACGAGTGTGTAATATCTATACCACCTGCGCCACCCCAACTAAATATTGCTGAATTAAAACAATTTGCAATATTTGCATAAGACATTGTCGTTGTTTGACGAATAGCATTTGTAGATGCGGTAGTAGTGCCTGCAGCATAAGTATCTGTATTATCTGTCATTTCTGTAAACAAACCAATCATGGCAGAATATATGTTTATATTATCTATAACAGCACTACAACTAGCATTTTGGAATATCATAATTGCACCTGCTGCCATTGCAATGTCTTTTGAAGCATCTACACCTTCTTTTTCTTCATCATAATCACTTGCATTACCAGCGATTATACCATTAGTATTTCCAATTGCATTTATATTTTGTATATATGCAGTTTTATCATTACTTCCTGCATCATTATTAGTTTGTACACTCATACCTAAGAAATTAAAAAGTTTTGAATGTCCAAATGAATTTACTACACTATTTTGAGTATATATAGTAGTATCTTTACTACCATTTACAGGTAACAAACTAGCATCTATTGTGAAATAGTTACCTTCCATAATGAAATCATCTTGCATGATATGTGAATAAATAAACGACCAGTCACGGAGTTTGCCTGTTGCAAATCCATCACTACTTTCTTGACTTAAAATAAAGAAGTCTTCTGGAAGATTATCTTTATTTATTTCAATATCATTTTGGATAAAAATATTTTTAATATATTTTAAATCACTGTATCCATTTTTTGTAAGAAAAGCTCTCCAAATATCATCATTTTTCTTTTCACTATAGGTTTTTGTATCTGTAGTTTCGTCATAGTCGCAATATATTGCCCTACTCGAATCAGTACGTCTATAATTATCATAGTTTACACCTTCTGGTGCAATAGACATCATTCCTAGATCATATGCATTGTAGGCATTGTATCCATCTTGTACTGTTACATCAAATGAAAGCGGTATTATATCATCTCCATCACGATTCTTTTCAAAATATGTAGGTTTGATTTTGATAGTAAAAGCACGATCTTCTACTGTATCTGCAAATTGAATTGCTCCATCAGCATACGTATATACATCATCTCCCACTTTTGTACTACCCTCATACACTTCCACATCAAGTTTGATTTCGATAGTAGAGTCTTCTTCTGTGCCTATTTTAAATAGAGTATAGTCTGGTGTAACAACAAATGGATTGTCATTTCCTACATAATATTTTGCATTAGTAGAATCTTTTAAAAATCCATTTGCATTTATAGTTGTGTTTTCATTAAATAATTGAATATTTGAAGGTAAATCAAATTTATCTAATTCGAAAGCACGACTTTCATTTTCATCTACAGTAACAGTAAATGGATATGAAGTTTCGTTACCCACAATATAAAGAGTAAGATTGTACTCTTTTGCAGTAAGTTCACCTGCAGTTTCGTCTTTTAGTTCACCTGTATCAAGTACCCATTCGGTATCTGGTTTTGCATCTTCGACAGGGATATCAAATTCGCCTTTTGAAAGTATCTTTGTAGTCTTATTACTATATTTTGCAGTTACTTTTACGTCTGTCCAGTCGATAGACTCCGTAATATAGTAAAATTCTTTCAAGTTTGTGGCAGCACTTGTCAAAGTAGCTTTGTCGTCGTTACCTTTACATGCGTATAGGCAAATTGCACTACACATAAGCACCAACATACAAATGAATGATTTAAGTTTTTTCATTTTTTTCTCCTTTTTTAATATTTATTATAAATTGTCGTTGACAATGTATAACCTATGTTGTTATTTTCTTTCGACAAGAAATAGAAATATAATCTTCCTTATTAGAACCATCGGCCGCATACACCTTAACAGTAACCGTTCCTACTCGTGTAAATGCAACCATCCCGTAATCAGTTATTGTCGCAATATTCACTTCTTGCCCGTCTACTATTTTTATATTGTTTCTCAATAAAAATTTTATTTTGTCTGGATATGAAGCATTTTCAGGTTTGTACTCATACTCCACTAAAAATGTTGCTACACCCACATTTTCGTCCATATAAACTGTTGTTACTTTATTACCCTTTTTGTCTATCTTGTCATAGTTTGTTATTTGCAAGTCTGACATATATATTTCAAATTGGTCGACTTTTATTTTCATACCAAAGAGTGTTACGATAAAAATGGAAAGAAGGTAGATGACTGAAATTATAAATATTACTGATTTCTTCATTACAACACCTCCTTAAATAGCACTTTTGCTTTGTAACAGAAAAGGTATAGTTTGTAAGCAAAGACGGCAGCGATGACAAGGAAGAGTTTGAGCCATAGATTTGCTGGGTCTTTGATATAGAAGAACAGAGCTAGTCCAAATAGTAGAAAACTCATGCCAAATGCAAGTAGTATAGATTTGACTTCATTTGGGTTTTTACTAGCGAGACCTTCTGTGCGGAAGAGTGCTGATTGTGGGTGCAAAAAATCAATTTCGGCACTGGCAAGAATGTGGATAAAAGCGTACATAAGTATAGCCAAAAACATAAGTACTGCGTCTGTCCATGCAAGGCCTGCAAAACTTAGATACACACCAAATATTACGCTTAGTAATACTATTGTTGTGACGGCATAATAACCTAGTCTTGACAGAAGAAGTAAGTGCGGTCTGGACGGCAAAGTTTTGAGCATGTATAGGCTCTCGCCGTCTCTACTATACACACTACTTGCACTTATATTGTGTGATAGCACAAATAGCAGAATGATAAGTATATTAAATGCAACAGTCAAGTGTGTACCAAATAGTGCAGTATTTATAGCGGCATAGATTTTGTTTAGGGTAAGTACCGCAATCGGTGCAACTACTAGTAGTGTAAGTGTTGTGCGGACAAGTGTTGTGTTTCTTAAATCTTTCACACTCTCGTATACAAGTGTCGAGTATTTTGACTTAAATAGATGATTTGGACGATTTATCTTTTTCGACTTATTGTACTCAAATTTGGTCGAGATGATTTTGAGATATATAGGACGTGAGATGTAGTAGTTTAGGACAAATAGTACACCTACGACACCTATAAGGATAAGCGATACTATCCATGTATATTTGGTGAAGAATATCATTTGGAAGTTTTTAAATATTCCACAAATACACATACATAGTGCGTACACAATCGAGAAATGAGTACTAAACCAAGTTAGGAAAGTGTCAATGGCTTTTGATACCTTTGCCCAACTTCTTATAAGGTCGATGTTTTCTGGTATTGCATTTACGATAGCGATTACGCCCCACACTACAAAGCCTAGTACAATTAGGGTAAGTATAATGCGGACAAAACTATATCTATCAAAGAATGTTTTTACATATATCATAGGGATAGAAAGTAGTCCTGCTAAAAATACAATAAATGCAGAAAGAAGTATCATCATTATTGGCATCCAGATGTAAAATACAAAACTGATGCTTGATATTATGCCATATGCCAAGAACACTGGCACAATAAATGTAAAGGTCTTTTTAAGTTCGTATGTAAAATGCACGAAAATCTTTGACAAAAACAAAGTATTTGGGCTTGCCGGGAAAGTGATAAGCACTTGGTTGTCCTTGGAAAAGTACAGCGAGTTTGTCAGTGTCATTGTACAGCTTATCAGATTAAAGACAATCATAACAAACAGCACAACAGCCATTACGGTAAGCGGAATGTGGTTTAGGGGCGAAAACAAGTGGAACAATTGGGCAAGGTACAATATTAGGTAACACATTGCGACAAGTACCACAAAGTAAAGCAGGCTAAAAACCACTTTGAAAAGTGTTTTCTTCTTGTCTTTCAAAAACGACAAGTCGGTTTTTTCACGCATTTGCATTAAGAATAGCGTCTTAAACTTTTTCATGTTTCTCCTCTAAATATTTTGTTTTGATTTTCTTTTTGGTGCTTTTGTAGCTATTTTTTCTTTGACTTGTTTCTCCATCTCTTCGATGTCTTGACCGATAGTTTGGAGATAGAATTTTTCAAGGCCAATGTTTTTATCGGCAAGTTCTTTTAATGTAACATTTGCTACAATATGGTGATTGTTTAGAATGATTATGCGGTCGCATAGTTTCTCAACAATATCTATAATGTGGCTGGAAAAGAATACAATGTTTCCACGTCGTGCATGGTCACGCATACACTCTTTAAGTTGGAAAATACTGATTGGGTCAAGACCTGTAAGTGGTTCGTCTAGTATGCATAGTTTTGGGTCATGCACAAATGACGAGATGATTGTTATTTTTTGTTTCATACCATGGCTGTATGTTTTGATTGGGCTATCGAATGAGTCGACAAGGTTAAGTTGGGTTATAAGTCGCTCAATTCGCTCGTCCCTATCTTCTTTACTTACGTCATACAAGTCGGCTATGTAGTTTACGTACTCACGACCGGTAAGGTTTTCGTACAAGGCATAGTGGTCAGGCACAAAACCAAATTGCATTTTGGTCTCGACTGGTTGTTTTGCTATATCGTAGCCGTTTACTTCAATACTACCTTTTGTAGCGGGTTGGATACCGACAATACATTTGATAATAGTCGATTTACCTGCTCCGTTTGGCCCTAGGAAGCCTAGGATTTCGCCAGCGTTTACTTCAAAGTTTATGTCTTCGACGGCATAATGCTTGTTGTTGCCGTATTTTTTATAAACACCGCTTACTACGAGTTTTTCTTTACTGTTTTCGTTCATACAGTCCGATATCTCCTTTTTGTTGTATATTTTACAAAGTATAATTTCGTCTTGTTTTATTTGTTTTGCTTTTGCTCTAAGCGAAATGTAGAAGTCTTCGACTTGGAATAGTCCAACGTACACAAACCACATCGCTAGTCCAAACACCACATACACCAAGAAGAACAATACTTGGTATACGGGGTAGAACACCAGTTTGAGGTCTTTTATGTATATCGTCGCCGTTATGTCTCGCAAATTTTCTGCCCATGTGCCAAGTTTTTCAGCAATGAAGTCGGAGTTTACGAAGAAGAAGTCGACACCTGCATCGTAGTTTGTAAACCATGCGTTTATGACAAGAACTAGCAAGAAATACATTAAAAATCCAATCATTGAGTATATAAATTGGCGAAGTTTTGGTCGTTCGTACACTCTTAGGAATATGGTGAGTACCGGCATTGCAAACGCCATAATGTGGTTTATCCAAAATCTAACTACTGTCGGACTAAATATGCGAAGTCTCTCGTCGTAGTTTGGCATAAACATAGCAAGAAGAGCGCCGATTACATTTATAAACATTGTAAAATAAAATATTTTGTCCGCCTTAACCATTAGGCAAATAGGTATGATAAACATGACAGTATTGCATAGGTGAATAGGCCAAGATGTAGGACGGATAAATATTGTAAAGTCATATTTGCCACAATATGCAATAAGTGTGCCGAGCGAGATAAACAATAGTATCATTCGGCAATAGTCTTTTTCTTTTTTGCGGAATGTGAAATATGTCACAAAGAAGAATATAAAACTTAGATACAAATATAGTCGATGTGGAAGTTCGAAAGACTTAACCGACACAAAGCCAATATTGCCGAAAAGCACGCTTGGGGTATATGGTTGGATAGAAGCAAACAAAAAGAATGGCAAAACTACAGCCATCTCAACAAGTTCTGACTTCTTGATTTTGAAATACCCATCTGCGCATAGATAATAAATACTCATTGCAAGTCCGATAGCAATCTCGACTGCAATAAGCGCACCCGTCCAAGTAAGGCTGTATGTACCTGTGCTTGCGAAAATGTATTGATTCAAAAATCCTACTTTAAGCAATCCGACTGCAAGCGAAAATGTCTTTGCGTAGTTTTTGAGCACTCTATATTTAAAGAAAGGAACCAACAGCAATATTACGTGTGACATATTTGCCAACCAATCCAATATTGTAACAACTGCACACAAAAATGCTGATGAGAAAATGTTGTTATAGTTTAGTTTTAACACACCATTAAGCAAAGACTCACCTGGAAGTAAATAACGAACAAAAAATATGACGGCTAGTACACCGCTCAATATTTTCAAAATAAGGTCTTTGTGATTATTAAAAAATTTATTAAATACAAAAAAGGCAGCGACCAAAAGTGTTATGGAAATTGCAAAAATAAGATACTGCATGTTTTCTCCTTTGTAAAAGTTCTAATATCTAAACAATTAAGTGTGGCATTTTATTGGAAAATTTGTCGAATTATTATTTTTTATGTTTGTAATTTAATATATATTTTATATATTATTAGAAAAAATATACCCAAACTGGCATTTTGATGGGTTTAAAACCACTTTTACATAGCCATTTTAGGAAAAACAATCAATTTGAATGACAACAAATCAAATTTGTGTTAATATTTTAAAAACATTATGAAGGTGGTCTCATGAAAGAAAACAAAATGAAAGATAGCGACAATCTTATCATACTCCAAACAGAAGACAATGACGACATAACAAACAAAACTAGTCCTGACATACAAAAACTCGACATCGACGAGCAAGTGCCTTATCACACTCGCCGTGCGGAGTGGTTTAGACTGCTTAAATTTGTGTTGTTCTCAATAAGCGCCGGGGTTATACAATTTGTTACATTTACTCTACTTAGTCAAGTTGTGAATTGGACATTTTGGCCATCACACCTTATCGCCCTTGCCCTTAGTGTGATATGGAATTTTACTTTTAATCGTAAGTTTACCTTTAAGAGTTCTGCAAATGTTCCAAAATCTATGTTGCTCGCATTTCTTTTCTATGTTCCTTTCACTCCCGCAACAGTTTTTGGCGGGCAAGCACTTGTAAATGTGGGTTGGAACAGTCTACTTGTCGAAGCAATAACCATGGTGCTAAATTTTGTACTTGAATATTTTTACAGTAAGTATGTTACATTCCGTGGCTCAAACATGGTCGAAGTCAAACCATCTACTACTCCATCGGACGAAAACTAATAATTACATAAAAGCCACACCGAGCAAGTGTGGTTTTTTATTTCTTCTCGCATTTTTGTATTAAAGCATGTCGACTTGGGCACAATACAAATATTTAAAAGGAGAAGAAATATGCAATTAAAAGACAGCAAAACTTATGAAAATCTCGCCAAATCATATGCTGGCGAGTGCCAAGCCTACATTAGGTACAAATTTATCGAGTACGGTGCAAGAAAACAAGGATATAAAAATATCGCCGACCTTGTAGACAAGGTAGTGTACAACGAGTTTAATCATGCCCGAATGTTTTACACACTTATTCAAGAGCACGTAAAGGATGAAATCGAAAATATTGACATTGAAAGCGGATATCCATTTAAGGAAAAGTGGGACTTAGAAGAAAACCTACGTATAGCCGCCGAAGACGAAAAATACGAAGCACACCGCATATACCCCGAATACGCCCGAACAGCTCGTGAAGAAGGTTTTGAAGATGTCGCCAAACTCTATGAAGATATAATATCTGTCGAAGTGTTACACAACAAACTTTTTGCCCAACTATACAAACAATTTAGTACAGACACATTGTATAAGTCAAACAAGCCTGTCAAGTGGAAGTGCGCCGATTGTGGCTACGAACATACAGGAACAGAGCCTTGGAAAACATGTCCACTATGTCGTGCCGAACGTGGAAGTGTACGGCTACAAATAAACGAATATGTGTAAAAAACAAACAACACCGCTTGGTGTTGTGTTTTTTTACTTGACACAAAAATGCCGTTTTGCAATAATAAAATAAATATTTAGGACATAGTATTATGTCAAGGAGACGTTATGGATAACATCGAACAAACTCCAAATCAAGTCGACAAACAAATTGACGATATAAAAACTATCGATGAAGACACCATCGAACGAGAGGGTTATGGCAAGTCGTCCTACAAACGTGTGCAAAAATTACGTAAAAAAGGCATTCAATACGGGGTCACTATTCCAAAATGCAAATATCCTCTTGAAAAGCCTAGTACCCCACGCAAACTTATGCTTTTGAGTATGTGGGCATGTTTGATTGGCATAGTATCCGTAGTCGGACTTGCAATTTGGCTATTTATAAAAGTAAAATACTTTACATCATTTGGTCAAGTGATAGGTTTGATTGGCGGAACTGTTTCAGAAGAAGCCGTATCAAAAACGTTGGGCTTCTCAGGACTTATTACGGCATCAGCACTTGTTGTACTAATCGTGCTTATTTTGATGATGCTTATCCCTATTGTTATTGTTTGGCTACTTGCAAATCGTGCAAAAACCTTACACGAACTCGCCTACGCACCACGACAAGAAATTGCTGTCGGATACAAAGTAAAGAGCATGATAAAAGCTGCAATTTGTATAGCAACAATTCTGCTTGCTGTTTTGATTTTTGGACTTATAAAAGACTTCCTTTCAAACAGAAATGGAATAATCGCATTTTGCATATTGCTCATAGGGATTATTGTATTTACGATATATGCCGTCTCACTTATACTCGAACGTAAAAAAGACAAAACATGGTTTGACACACTTTCACAAGAAGCACAAGACGATTATCTTACTCACAACGAAGCCTTGCACAAACTAGCAAAACGAAGCAACAGAAACTCACGATAATATAGGAGAAAAAATGAAACTAGAAAGTATAATAAATGTTATAAATTTTATAGGCAAAGCTGGAAATCTCAAAACAACCTATAAAGAAATCAAACAAAATCCCGAATCCAGAGAAGTAAGTGTGGTTATGGGTAAAAAAGCAACTCGCTACAATATTTTGTTTTTGATTCTGATTGCACTAGCAGTCGGAAGTGCTATGCTCGCATTTAATTTTCTAAATCAAAATGGAATACTGCTTGGAATAATTTTTATAGGTTGTGCTATAGGTCTTATTCTTTGGGCAATAGGTGTCGGGATACTTGCCTTCACTTCCACCATTCTCCAACTCAAACTTAATAAAAAACCTATCGGCATCATAAACCTTGTATTTTCTATCGTTGTAGTTTTGCTAGCAGTCATAGGCGTATTTATCATAACAATATTATAAACAAAAACACAACTCAATATGAGTTGTGTTTTTTACTAGAATATAGCGACTGCAAGGCTTACAAGGCAAACCATAAAGTCGATATCAAAACTAAATTTTTTATCTATCATTTGTAGTATCATTTTCCAGCAAATGCCAGTAAACGCACATAGCAAGCCTATAAAACTAAGCCATTTGCTTGCATTATACGATCCAGCTAAAACGCATATGTATGAAATAACAGCAAACACAAATACTCCAAGTGATATTATTGCTGGCAGATGGTCTGCAAAAAAGTTTTGGTTGTTTTTATTTTCTTCCATATTATTCTCCCTTATATTTGTTATGTAAATTGTAAAAATAATGTTAATACTTCTACATTGTATCAGACTGAATCACATATTGTCAAATGCTTAAAGCACTAAAAAACACTGCCATCTAGCAGTGTTTTTATATTAGTCAAAATCAAAGTCTGAAAGATACGAGCCTTCGCGAAATGCACCTTTTTGGTCTTTCCCTTTATATGATTCTTTAGTCTTGTTTTCGACCTTTCTATCTATATCTTCTTGGCTATCTTTTTCAAGGTCAATGTCTGCAAATTTTATAGCACCTGTTTTAAATGTGCCAAAAAAGTCGTTTTGACTTTCTTTATCCATATAAGCATAAAATGCATTGTTTGACACTATCAATGGTTTAAATCCGTACTCTTCCGAACCAAAAGCAATAGTTCCCAAAACAAAATGTTTATTTGCTTCAGCTTCACCTTGTTGAGTCCTAATAATATGATTGGCAGTTTCTTCGACTAATGTCGAGAAAGGCTTTTGGTGTGATGGAAAAATTGTTCTCCTAATTTCAAAATCCAAACTATCCTTCAAAGACGTCTTAAAATCATTTTCAAAAAACACCTTGCCATCTTTCAAATACGACTCTTCAAATGCTTTATCCAAAACTTCGTCGGATAGATATTTATTTGATTCGAAAAATTTATTTATGTCGAGCCTGAATAAATCTTTCATGGCCAAAGTTTCAACATCTGATACAGGCACACCCATTCCTTTTGCAATATTTTCACAATACTTTTTTACAAATGCGGCACTTCTGTCTTTATACTTTTCAGACATGATATTTGACAAAAGACTATTTTCTTGCATCTCAACATAAGGAATCTCTGACTTTTCATAATAGCACCCTTCCGTATAATCATAATCCAAACCAAATTGTACTTTTTTATTTTTATCAAGGTTTATATATTTTGGAATGGCTATTATAGTGACACAATTTTCGTCTGACATATATCCTTCATAATCGTAGTTTATGGCATCAAAAGTCAATAGGTCGGCAAAGTTTTTATTTTTGTCTTGTCTTATTTCATCTCTTTTTGTGTTTATTTTATTCCATTTCTCATCATGCAAGTTGTTTGTTCCTACATACAAGTCTTTTACACCCATTCGGCAGGCAGTTTGGCCCAAACCTTTATATGAATTAAATGAAAAACCGCCCCTAAAGATACTATTAACACTTCCTATTTCTCTAGCTGGTTTGTTTTTTAATTTTTCACGGTTTACATGTTGGTGAATATAAAACGAACAGTCTTCATAACCACTAAAGCTTAGCATTTTACGAATGCCTTTTTCCAAACTATCAAAGTCTTCAAATTCAATTACAGTTTTTGACACGCCATTTTCATTTACTATATCTATTATTTTTCCATTTTTTGTACTTTTATTTTGCATACAATTTCTCCATTTATGTTTATAAATATAGTATATCACATTTTGTCATTAATTTCAAGCCCTTACAAATTTAAGCCTTGTCCACCGAATATGCTCTATTAAATTGTAAATACTATACATATGGAAAAAATAATGTTGTATCTAAGTTCGTTTGTGCCAATGTATCTTCTACTCCTTATAAAAATACTTGTCGAGATACTCAATCACAATCTCACTTTCAATATTCTAAACACGACAATGGTTGTGCTACTTAGCATGCTTATAATAAGCGGTTGTGTAGGGCTATACTTGTGCACAAACAGTCCAAAAAACAAAACATCTATCGTCACCATAAAGAGTTTTGAAAACATAACTGACCAACACTTTTTAGGGTATTTTTCCTTGTTTGTGCTATTTTCGCTAACATTTGAGATTGAGCGAGTGAGTATGGCGATAGTATTTGTGCTCATACTCATTCTTATTGGCATTGTGTATATAAACAGCGACCTTTTTTACATCAATCCCTTTCTAAATATACTAGGCTACACCTTTTACAACATAACATATATCGACAGCCGTGGCGACGAGCACTCACTCAAAATATTTTATAAAGGCGAACTTGCCCCAAACCTACGTTGTACTCTAAGCATATCAGGGCACAAAAACTTTTGTTTTTTGAAAAGAAAAAAGACCCGCTAGGGTCTTTATTATATCTCTTCGATCGAAGAATACATTACTGCAAGTATTGTTTCTTCTTCGTCATAGTCATATGCAATCGAGATTGTCGAGCAAATGTTTATATCTTTTAAATGAGCAAAGTATGTGACATAATAGTCATTCACGTCACCTAAGTATGTGAGACGTTTGACTGTCATACTATCGGTTAGTTTTAAGTCTTCAAGTTCGTTTATTTGAAAACCAAAGTCCTCAAATTCTTTGACGCTATCTTCTACAAGTTTTTCCCATTCTTCACGTGTATCGGTCGGTCTCATCTTGTTTATCGACACGGCTTTTTCAACTTCGCCTTCGTCATCTAATATAACAAAGTAGTGCAATGTGCCTTGTGCCACGCCCCAAGCTTCGTAGTTTTCTTTTTTAATTTCGCTAAATTCTTCTGGAAGATAGCAAGAGAAATTGTTTTCGTAGTCTTTTACAAACATTTTCTTTCCCCCTATACGATTATATTATATCTTAAAACCTTATTTATACAAAACATTTTTAGCAAGTTTGTTTTGATGTAAGACATTATTCGGACAGATTTTTTCGCATTGAGAACTCACAACCGCAATAGTTTTGTCTATACAGGCCATATTTTTTTGAGTTTTGAATACTTTTTAGATAGCCATCTTTCTTTTTAAAGTTGAATGGCAAAAACTTTGTTTTGTCGTCAGAATACATATTGCCTATGCGGACTATATTGTCGTAGTTTTTGTATGGGCTTACACTAAGAGTGGTTGTGTATGCGTCAAAACCGTGGGTTTTTGCATACTCATATGTGTGGCTTAGACGTAGTCGAAAGCACTCGATACAACGTGCTCCGCCTTCCTTTTCGGATTCGAGACCTTGTGCGATAGCATAAAACTCATCAGCATGGTGTTCTTCTATCACATATTTGATGCCCATAGTGTCCAAAAACTTCATTTGTTCTTTGGCACGAAGGTCGTATTCTTCAGCAGGGTAAATATTTGGATTATAAAAATATACTGTAATGTCGTAGTCTTTAAGTGTATCGAGTACACCACTACTACATGGCGCACAACAGCTATGTAAAAGTAGTTTCATTTTTTCTCCTTACAACAACAATAGTAAATATCCGACAGCAATAGAAGCAATAGTTATGACTGACACAATTTTGAGTCCGCTTTTACGTTCGTTTCCCCTAAATAGTACAGCATATGCGATGCCGGCATTGACACAAAGCCCTGTAAATAGCGCTCCAAACATAAGACCACTTGACAAATAAAGTTGGGTCAATATAACCGACGATGCACAATTTGGGATAAGCCCAACAAGTGCCGTCACAAGCGGTTGGACCCATTTACCTGTCGACAAAAAGTTTGCAATATTTTGCTCGCCCACAAAATATATGATTAGTCCCATAACAATATTTACAACAAGTATAAAGGCAAATATTTTGAGTGAGTGTAGAAGTGGATGAAGAAAATATTTTTTCCACAACTTCTCGTCACTTTCTTCGAGAGAGTGACCACAACAGCCTTTATGATGAACATCGGCTTCCATGTGGATATCGGCAAGCAAATAATGTTCTTCCATATTGGCGTTTATGTCACGTTTTGTATCCCCACTTAGATACATTTCGCCATACACAGTCGATTTTCTAACTTGTGTCTTGCTTGTAACTGGATTTTTTCTAATGCGAGTTATGTATAAGTCGACCAAATATCCAAGTATGACTGCAAAAACAAGTTTTAGTACAAGCAATGGCAACAACATTTTGAGCCCGTTTTTATCGCCAAGCATGATCGGAATTGCTTCATCAGATGTTGCAACATACACGGCAATAAGTGTGCCAGCACTAATACGGCTTTTATTGTAAAGGTCGGTTGCAACAACTGAAAAACCACATTGTGGGATAAGCCCTATCGCACCACCGCAAAGGGGTGCAAACTTGTTTTTGAGTAGTCGTTCGTTGTTGAGTTTGTGCGACGAATATTGTTCGACCCACTCAATAAGCAAATACACCGCAAATAATACGGGCAAAACTTTTAGCGAGTCAATGAGTGCGTCAAGTAAAACTTCACCCATATTATTACCTCCTGTTTTTTACTCAATATATTATAACTAAATTTTTATAAAAGTAAATACATTTTGCCTTTTTATTTTTATACTCGCCAAATATTGGAAGTTCACAAATTGTATAATTTTAGCACAAATCCAAAACATAAAACAAAAAGGAGGCAGACATGACAGAAAGCGGTAAAAAAATTTTGCAATACATAGCATACTACGGCATGATTCTACTCATGCTAGCATATATTGTGTTCTTTATTTTCGGACTACAATCTGACAGAGTGTATACTTGGGCAATGATTTGCTATGAAATATTGTGCGGACTTCTTGTAGGTCTGGTTGTATTTGACCTAATATGCAACTACATCGGAAATTACAAGTTTGTATCAGGGCTCATACTTATTGGGCTTACAATATTTACTGTTGCAATGTCCTTTGCAGTGTACGGTGCTGTCGCTGTAAAAGGTGCAATCCCTACAGACTTACAAGATATATTCTATCTTCAAGTCGCTATGAGTTATGCAATAAATATTCTCACAATTATTATTTATTGTGTCGGCGGAATGATGAGAAATCGAAAACTTACGAACAAAATTGGTAAATAGTTTTTGACAAGTGATACATACTTATTGTCAAATACTAAACAAAATATGACAAAATGTATATATTGTTATTTAAAAAACCATTTACAAAATAAAAAATGAAAAACGAGCAAATATAATATATTTTTATATAATATTGCTCGTTTTTTATAACAAAGATAAAGTCACAACAAATAAGTATATAACAAATTAAAATAATCACACCTTTCGTAATCCACATATCAATAATCAAATCAAATAAAATTTTTAAAATAAAATTAGTTTATTGTTTTCAAACCCTTGACAAAGGACAAATTTCTTGTTATCCTATTGTCGCAAATAAAAATTGCTGATGATGGTGTTCTTGTGGATAGTTGATTTAATCACTCTTTAAGAATACACAAAAGTATTTTTATTGAAAGTTGGCTGAGTGGAACAAATGTCCAGTGGACATTTGCTTGACACACTATCCTGACGGACTTAGGAAAGAAATGACTAAATGTCATTTCGACCTGACGGGCTAACTTGACGGGCCTAGGACGAAACTTGCTTTCGACCGCTCGTCGCAAAACTTAATATTATATGCAGAGTTGGCTGTGCGGAAAGAAATGACTAAATGTCATTTTGACCTGACAGGCTAACATGACGGGCTTAGGACGAAACTTGCTTTCGACCGCTCGTTGCAAAACTTAATATTATATGCAGAGTTGGCTGAGCGGTCGAAAGCGGCGGTCTTGAAAACCGTTGAAGTGAAAGCTTCCTGGGGTTCGAATCCCTAACTCTGCGCCAAAAGTCAATATGTTGTGGTCGATTTCAAAATCAAACACAATATGTTGTAGTGATAGGTGGTCAAAAGACCACCTATTTTTGTTTGTGAGTAGAAAGTGAGTAGAATTTTGATTTTACTTAATCTTCCAAACCCATAAGATAATCTATTGTAACATTAAAAAATCTTGCAAGAATAATTAGTTGAGACCCTTTTACATCTGCTTGTTGGTTTTCCCAACGACAAATTGAAGAAGAACCTATTTTTACTTTTTTTGCCAATCCTTGAATAGATAAGCCTTTTTCAATCCTTAACTCTTTTAATCTTTGTGCAAATATTTCCATAATTTTTTCCTTTTTTCTAATTATATCCCAAATTAGGGATAATGTCTTGACAATCCCTATATAGGGATGATATAATCCCTAAAAGGAGAAAATATGGGATATGGGAAATAATATAAACACAGACTTAATTAAAAGTTATTTACATAAAAATAAACTGTCGAAAAAACATTTTTGCAAGTTGTGTAGAATAGGAATCTCTACTTTAAATAAAATTCTTAACAATCAAAGAAATTTTAGAATTAACGCACTCTTCAAAATTTCCATGGTTATGAATTTGCAAGTTTATAAATTATTTAAATAGCAAATGTGAACAATTTTTGTAACATAAAGATATATATAACAATCTAAATTTTTCATCTAGGATTTACTCTTGCGTTTGGTTTTTTTACAAAAACAAAAAGAAGACGATAAAAATTTTTAAACAACTAAAAATCAAACACTCTCAGAAATGCCCTATCTTACACCCTGCAACAAAGCATACTAAATACTTTACAATTTGCATAGATATTGATATAATAACTTTGAAATGAAAGACATTTTGAGATTTAAGGAGATATCATGGAAAATAAAAATATCAATAAAAATAAAAAACAGCACAAATACAGTAGGTCTAAGCAAACTTTAATGATTATACTTACATTACTTGCTGTAATAGCGTATGGTGCATGCGTTGTGTTATTTTGGGACTATGATTGGTGGAATGCCAAGTTTGCAGAATGCACATCAGGGCTATTTAATGCAATTCAAATAGTCGTTTATATTGTTCTAAGCTGCTTCCACTCGTGGTTAAGTGCCGGTATTTTAATTGCAGGTCCCATTGTTCTTGGGTGTCTTATTATCGGGGTTTTGTCCAAACAAAAAGGTAAATATATGAAAGGATATAGTATATTTACTTACACCCTATTCAATATCGCTTGGCCAGTAGCTATTGTCGCTGGTATTGTTGCTGCATTTATGAAGGATATGCACATTGCGACAATGGTATGCACAATAGGATATGGAACCTTTTTGCTTATGTTGTTCCCTTTTATCGCTTTATGCAAAGGTAGTGGCATGTGCAAAAAATGCGGTTGTTATGGTAAAGAAAAAATCGATTCGAAAATTTATTCGAGTAGTCACGAAACTTATGTTCCGGGCGGATACAAATACGACAAATACGATGTTAAAGATGAGAGCGGCAATAAAGTCGGAACATTGGAAACCAAAAAATACGAAGAAGGCTATTACAAAACAGAAACTTATTCATCAGAAGATGTTTGCTATCGCTGTATAAATTGTGGCGAAAAAGATTGGGTCCATTCTACCATTTAAATTTTTGTAGTATAATTGGACTTAGAAAAACTATTAGAAAAAGATGTGTTTATTCCCATATTACAATTTCTTTTTAACCAATACAAAGTTATATGATATACAAAACAAAAGCCGAGAGTTGTCTCGGCTTTTATTTTGTATTTTTAATAAGTCTTTTTACCTTTTGTTATTTCATCAAAAAGCCCTGATATGTATTGCATGCAGAGTTCTTTGTTGTCGAGCAAATCCCACACTTCGTCCTGTTCTTTTTTAGTATCAGGGATATTCAACCAGTATTTTACATAACCATTTCGTCCAAATTTCTTATTTACAAAATCATACACCCTTTCAATATGTTCTTGTTTTATCATTGTTTTGGGTTCGTTTTTAAGTGCATACTTTATCGGTCTTGAAAAAACCAAATATTTAGTATTATTTCTGTCAGCATCGCCTACAATTTTGCCATATATGTTACGTGGTTCATGGTCAAGATGTGACGAGTGGTCTTCCACTGCTTGTGCTATGATTTCAATCGTTTCTTTCGGATAAAACCTATTCAACATTTTGTCTTGCCTTACGATTTTACCAGACGACAAAGCATGGTTTTCTCTGCCATACATTATGCCAATATCATGATATGCGCCCACAATATATGCAATGTCAAGATCAATTTCTATTCCTTGACTAATGAGTTGTTTGCCATAATTTACACAATTTTTCGTCACAAAATTATAGTGCGAGATATTGTGACCTTTATCAAATGTTTTGTATTTTGACTTTATGTCCGAGAGTATATATTTTTTAAGTTCGGCTTGCATATACAAATCTCCTTATATGGTTTTATTTCAAAACCCCGTTTTTAATCTATATCTCATACCATAATTTTACTTGCGGCAGTGATTTGTCGAGATTGTCGTCGTCAATGTGTACAATTTGCCCGCCCATTTTTTTGTAAAAAGTTTGGGCAGAATAGTTGTATTTATTACAACTAACAACAAACTGTGCTATGCCTATTTGCTTAAAATAATCTTTACATTTTTCAAAAAGGCGACGACCTATGCCACGACCTTGATAGTCTTTTAATATGTACAATAATATGATTTCTGGCACATCGCTTTTATATGCACGTTGTGAAAATCCCGCATAACAGTACCCAATTATTTGTTTTTTAGTGATATCTCTGGCGATGTAAAATACGCCATTTTTGTCATTAACACGCTTCTCAAATTTTGATTTTTGCTCATCAAAATTATAGTTGTCAAATTGTTCTTTGGGATAAATTTCACAATATGTCGTATTCCAAATTTTGAGTTTTAACCTTGCCAATTCTTCACAATCAGCACTTGTGGCA
Source organism: uncultured Christensenella sp. (assembly GCA_964434265.1). Classification (GTDB taxonomy): domain Bacteria; phylum Bacillota; class Clostridia; order Christensenellales; family UBA1242; genus UBA11490. The sequence goes on from CAYSUK010000004.1 coordinate 107,847, forward strand.
ATTTGTATAACTATATTTTTATCCATATATTTTACTCTAAATACAAAACTTTTTTATTATTTTAACACAACAATCAATTATTTCCTAATAATAGATTGTCTTTAATTGATTAAAATACAAAATAAAATATCGAAAAAAAAGTCCCACGACATATATCGTGGGCAAAAGATTTACATCTTTGGTATTTATATTATATTTCAAACATATCAAAGTAAATATATTTCACTTATTCTTCCACGTCGTCCATCACATATATCCGCTTGTCAGTGCTGAGTTTGTCGACAAGGAAGGAGAGAAACATGCGGTTTGTGGGTTTTATGTGTTGGAGGATTTCAAAGCCTATGGCTTTGAAACCGGTATTGAGATATGCTTGGGAGATGGCAT
>CAYSUK010000005.1:0-92255 GCA_964434265.1 uncultured Christensenella sp.
TATGTTCATCACTCTTGGCTGTTTGCCTTCTCTCTATCTCCCGTAGAAAGCACAGTCACAACTCTACGAGATGACAACAAAAAAATACATTCAATCGAATGTATTTTTTTTATTAACTAGCTGTTTGTGGTTCGATAGATATAATGCCCAAATTTGTGCGTTTAACCATATCCAAAACATCATTACCTTGTTCGTCTTCTATTTGTAGAAAATTAACATCTATTTTTACATAGTTTGTTCCAAGACATGTACTCATATCCAAATTTAGATTACCATCGCCATCTTCAACGTATTTCATGAATGAACTACTATATGGAAGTCCATCAACACGATTGTAATACACAGTGCTATCTGCTGTTCCGACACGATATATAGACAACCCAGAATTTGCATTTTTAGCTTCTTCTGTAAAATCAAAGCCGTTATATTTGCCCAAAACATAATTTGTAAGTTGGTCTTTTTCTGTCTTTGTTATGTCAAACAAAGTCAAATAATGATTGTCTGGATACGAAGATGATGACATATCTGGACAAATATCATCTACCAAAACATCTTGAACTCGAGCCGTGTTCCCGCTCAAAACTTGATTACCTTTTGCAACATATGATACACTACTTTCTATAATAGAAGTATACCCTTCTTCACCTACAAATGCAATATCTATATCTGACACAACGACACCATCGATACGTTCTTCAGTGACATTATTAATTCCATAAACTTCGTCAGGTTTGTACACAATGGATATTATTTTCCAAGATGGCAAATATGGTTCCAATGTTGTAACAGGTTCGTAATTTTCATCATACCCCGACTTGTCAGCAATTTCGTCAAAATCGTATTCGTCTTCATCTTCTTCTAGATAGTCGTCATCTTCTTCACTTTCACCACCAAGATATATGCCCGGCACAATCATTACGGCTACTCGCGGATACAAAAAGTATAATGGATTTGTTGTACTATTAATAAGTTGGTCATCGGGATCATATTCGTTACTATTTAGCGCTAAATCTACTATCTTATCAACAACCACATTATATGCTTTATATCCAAACATATTTACATACATTTGATATGCATAGTTTGACATAAAACTTTCTTTTGCTGCATCAATATTGTTTGCTTTTTCACTATCAAAAATACTTAATGCTGACATGAAAGCAGAACTTCCACTTATCATTGTTTGACCATAAAATTCAGATATATTAACACGCTCGCCTTGTTCGAATACAGAGTCGCTAGAATTTGTTTTAATATTATTGAGTGCAGCCAAATCGTAACTTACATTTCCCGAACCAATTACGTCACTTAGAATTATGCTCTTAATGCTGGCAATTTGGCTTGTTGTAAATCCCAAATGGTCAATCGAATAAATATCATTTGAGCCACCTGTTTTTATCGACAATAATTTGCCATATATATATTCAGACAATGCATCAATACTTGTTATTCCACCATTATTGATTATCCATTGTCTATCACTATTTAAATTTGTATTATCTTTACTAAACCAATTTGTGTTTGCTGGATTAAACTCAACATTAAAACCGCCACCACTAATAGCATTTTTAAGGCTGAACATCTCGGAAAAATAAGCAAAATTTGTATCGTCTGACATTTGACTGCCATCATTTACACTAAGTAATGATAAAGTATACATGTCATCAAAACGATATATATTGTTTACATAATTTGAAGTATATGTGTTTTTATCAGCATCTTCAAACACTCCAATACTATCGGTTTTGTTTAATTTGATTTTGTACTGACTTGTTTTAGTTTCGCCAGTTTCTATTACTTTTATATTTTCTTCTATTGTTTTTGACGACCCAACAGTATCATCACCATACACTGCCATAAGTCTATATGCAATATTGCTTGAGAGAGTAGTAAGTTCGCGAGTCGCAAGTTCGGCAAAACCGACAGACGAACCCGTCTTATAGTCATAATAACTGCCATCTTTACCGGGGTCAACAAAAACATATGCTTCGCTAAAAGCACTTGCACTTATTTTCTTTCCCTTGCTGTTATAATACGTATATGTAAATTTTTTGTAGTAGTCAGGGTCGTCTTGAGTGTTTTGGATAATCTCATCAAGTTTTGGATCAATACTCAATCCACTGTTGTCACCATCACCCACACAACCGCCAAACATCAAGACAGATGGAAACATTATACACATAAGTATTTTTGCTATTGTACTTTTCTTCATAATCTCTCCCTATCATTAGTATATCACAATATGGCAAAATATCAAAGTTTTTACATTATTATTGTGTCAAGTGCAAGATTCATCATCTTTGTAAAACTCTTTTCACGTTCGGCTGAAGTTGTGGCTTTTGTTTGGCCAATAATATCAGACACAGTCACTATTGAAAGTGCTTGTTTGCCAGTCCTTAATGCTTCGGCATAAAGTCCATAGGACTCCATCTCAACTGCATACGCACCTTTTTTTCTAAATTTGTTGTTTGGTGTATCATTAGGATTGTAAAAAACATCTGTTGTGTATATGTCACCGACTTTTACAGTAGGGTCATTTTCAATATTACTGTTTTTAATTGCATTTACAAGCATATCTTCACTACATGGCAAGTGACGAGATTTGACACCAAGAAGTCGGCCAATATTGCTATCGGTCATTGCCGATTTGACAATAATTGTATCAAACAATCCAAGGCCTTCTTTAAGAGCACCACAGCTACCTACCCTTATTATTTTTTGGACATTATAAAACTCAAAAAGTTCGTGAAAATAAATACAAGCAGAGCCCATGCCCATTCCATGCCCCATAACAGTAACAAGTTTTCCTTTATACTTACCTGTAAAAGCAAACATGTTGCGGACAGAATTAACTTTTTTTGCATCGGTCAAAAATGTTTCTGCAATAAATTTTGCACGAAGTGGGTCTCCTGACATAACGACAAGTGGCGCTATCTCATTTGGTTTTGCTGAAATATGTGGTGTTGGCATAATATTCTCCTAGTTTTCTTTAGTTATTTTCGAATAAATAATACTTTGTTTTTTAAGCCCATAGCATTTGAGTATAAAATCTGCAATATTGTCAAAACCATGTAGTGTGCCAAGATTTTGACCTGACAAAAATTGTTTGCCATATATCATGCAAGGGATATATTCACGACTATGGTCAGTGCTTGGAGTAGTAGGGTCACAACCATGGTCGGCCGTAACAATAAGCACGTCGTCATCTCTTAGTTTTTGCATAAATTTTGGCAAAAATGCATCTATCTCCATAAGTGCTTTTGCATAACCTACGACATCGTTACGATGACCATAAAGTTGGTCTGTGTCGCAAAGATTTGCAAAACACAATCCGTCAAAGTCTCTGTCTGTAAGTTCGAGTAGTTTTTTCATGCCATCGGCATTTGTTTTTGTGTGATTATCTTCAGTCACACCTTGGCCTGCAAATAGGTCATACACCTTGCCGACACCTATTACTTCAAAGCCATTTTGTGAAAGTGTATCATTCATACTCTTTTTAGGTGGCAAAAGTGCATAGTCGCGTCGGTCTGGTGTGCGATAAAACTCGCCAACAGCGCCAGCAAATGGTCTTGCAATAACACGTCCAACATTGTGTTTTCCACACATTTCTTTACGTGCAATTTCACATATATTATATAGTTTTTCTAGCGGAAAAATATCTGTGTGTGCGGCAATTTGAAGCACTGAATCAGCCGAAGTGTATAGTATTGGTTTGCCAGTCTTCAAATGTTCGGCTCCGAGTTTTTTAATTATCTCAGTTCCGCTCGCAACACAATTTCCTAAAAACTCACAGCCACACTTTTTCTCCAAGCGAGCAATGACATCTTTTGGGAAACCATTTGGATATGTAGGATTTGGGTGACGTGTCACAATCCCAGCTATTTCATAATGTCCAGCAGTCGAATCCTTTGCTGGAGTTTTTTCAGATATCTTACAATAGTTTGCTATCACTTTTTCTTTGTGTGGCAAATCTATTCCATCAATATCATACAGTCCCAAACGTGCAAAATTTGGCAAACTAAGCCTTGTCGAATTGTAAATATTTAAAAATGTATTGCTACCTTCATCACAATATTTGAAAGCGTCAGGCAACTCGCCTACTCCAAACGAATCAACTACAATTAAAAATGTTCTCATAGCTAGACCCTCCTATATATGATAAGTTTAACACAAAATTATTTTTTTATCTATCAATTAACAATAATTGTTAACTTTATTATTGGCAAAATCATACACCAAACAAACAATATTACATAAAACAAACCCACAAGGCACCAATAAATATTTTTGAGATTTCCACAATATGGCACACAACCGTATTTGCTTATCAAACGATTTTTATTTATGGCAAGGGTGCTAATGAGTATAAGGCACAACAAAAGTAGTAGTTTGAATGGCAAAACAACTACTATTCCATTTAATATACCCGCCAATGAATAAATAGATATTATGGCATAGAGTCCAAATCCGATTTGATAAGCAAAAACAAAAATATAACACATGTTTACAATAGCAAAAAATGTGTTTGTATTTAAAAATACAATTAATGCAATAACAATAAGATATTTAAGTGCATACGCAAAGAAAGTTCCAAAACTCCCCCTATCACCCGACACAAACGAAACTAAGATATCGTCAGGGATATTATCGAGTGCAAGCCCGCTCGAATTTGCCGATGCTGTCATAACGCCCGCGACAAGTCCTAATATTGCAAAAAATATCAGCACAAACATTATTTTTTTGTACAGTCGAAAAAAAGTATTTATTTCACTGCTAAATCGATACGAATTTCGATATCTTGTATATTCTCTCATATCATAATATATTATGATAATGACAAAAAAATGAATATACATTTTATCTAAATTTACAACATATCACGACACTTACATACTCTTTTCGACTTTTTTATTATTTTTACGACACTTACATACTTTTTACGACATTTATATATTTATTACGTCATTTTTATTACTTTTGCGACAATTTACGACAAAAACTATTATTTTCCTAGCATATAGTCTACATACAGTCCCGTCCCTTTTGAAGGGTCATTTACAAAAACATGTGTGACAGCTCCTATAAGTTTGCCGTTTTGGATTATTGGACTTCCGCTCATGCCTTGTACAATGCCACCAGTTTTGTCAAGTAGAGTTTTGTCGGTCACACGAAAAACAAGCCCTTTATCTCCACCATTTGACTGATAGTTTGTTTTTATAATCTCAATCTCATACTCACCGACAGACTCGCCGTTTATGCACGATATTATCGTCGCCTTGCCCGGCCGTGCACTCGCTTTTCCACCTATCTCAATTTTACGTTTTTGCGACACTTGGTCGATATCATAATAATTGCCAAACACTCCATACTCGGTGTTTTTATCGATATCACCAAGTGAGTCGGTCTGACTAAACATTCCGACGAGTTCGCCCGGTGTTCCGCTCTTGCCTTTCTTGACTCCGATTACACTGCACTCATATATATTACCGCCACTAATATCGAGTATATCATTGCTGTTGCCATTGTTTATGGCGTGACCAAGCGAACCAAAACGAAGCGAATCTGGCAATACATATGTTAGTGTCCCGACCCCTAAGGCATCTTCCTTTATCCATAGTCCGAGTTTGTATGACTTGGTCAGAGTATCAAAAGCGGGACTTACATTTGTAATACAAGTTTCACCATTTCTTATGTACTCAACTTCCATATCTTCACCAGTACATTTTAAGAGCAAATCACTTATATCTGACACGCAATTTATGTCAGTTCCATCTATTTTTACAATTCGGTCACCAGAAATTATTCCAGCATCTTTAATTGGGTTTGACTTGCCTTCTTTTGTGATTATTATATTTGAACCCACAACCACTACACCCTTACTTTTTAGTGAAAAACCAAGCACGTTTCCACCAAGAAAAACCATATTGTCGTCAAGTACTTTTACTCTAAGCGAAGTAATATTTGAAAGATTAAATAGTCGATATTTTAAAACATATTCGTCGATTTTTGTGTCGTCGCTGTATGCAGACGCGAGCGGGGTTTCGACAGTCACAAACTTATTTTGCAAGAGTTTTTCCCACTCCGATTGTGTCAAAACGATTTCGTCACTGCCCACAAATATCTCATATGGAAAGGTAAAACAAAACATAAGAAAAAAAGCCAATACAAAAACAAACAATATATATTTAAGACTTTTTCTCATATACATAAAAAACTACCTCATTTGGTAGTTTTTATAATTTTAATATATTTATTCGTTAGTATTATTGGCATTTTATTCCTTTAGCATCGGATATGAGTTGTTTTGCGTGGAGTAGCGCAAACTCTCTGTTTTCATTTGCACCTATCATGCGGGCTACTTCTTGGACTTTTTCGTCGTCATTCATGCGATGGATACTCGAATATGTTTTGCCATCGGCTTCGTATTTTTCTATCTTATAACCATAATCGCTAAACGATGCAATTTGTGCCAAGTGTGTTACACAAAGTACTTGGTTTGTGCGGGCAATACTACTCATCTTTTTAGCAACAACCATTCCGCTATCGCCACCAATACCAGTGTCAATCTCATCAAATATGTATGTCTTGTGTGTTTTCTCATTTAATGCACACTTAAAGCCCAACATAAATCGACTCATCTCACCGCCAGATATTATCTTGGCGATTGGCCGTACTTCGACACCTAAGTTTGCCGAGAACATAAGCGTGATACTATCACCACCGCAAGGAGTTACTTCATTTTCAATATTATCAAGTGTATAATTGTTTTCAAATTGCACTTCAAAACGTGCATTTTTCATGCCTAATTCTTTGAGTTCGGTCTCAATTCTTTGCTTAAACAGTTTTGAAGCATCTATTCTAAGTGCGGTAATATTTTTACAGCACTCATAGATATCTTTTAATATATCACTCTTTTCTTTTTCCCACTCTATAAGTTTGCCTTCAGCATTGTTTATGTTGTCAAGTTGGGTTTTAGCACTCTCTAAAAACGCAAATATTTCGTCGATTGTTTTGCCATATTTACGTTTGAGTAGAGATATTTGGTCAAGTCTCTCTTCAATATTGTTTAGTTCAGTCTCATCATATTCGAGACTCTCAAATTGGTCTTTTACAGTATCTACTACATCTTCCAAATCGTATTTGAGTCCACTTAGTCGCTCAGACAACTCGGCATAATCGTGTGAATATTTGTCAAGAGACGAAAGCATATTGGACGACAGCTTAACATTTGTAAGCACACCGTAGTCACCGTCAAGATAATTTAAGACTTCGCTAAGCACACCGCTTATTTTCTCAGCATTTACAAGCACATTCTTGCGGTCAATAAGTGTGTCTTCTTCGCCACGAATTAGATTTGCGTCTTCGATTTCGTTTATTTGATATGCAAGCAAATCTTTTGTGCGTTCTCTATTTTCTCCGCTTCCGCCGACTGATTTGATTCGAGAGTTTACGTCTTTTAATTTATCTAAAAGCGCTAGCAAGTTTTGTTTTTGAGATTCCAGTTCTTTATTTCCAAAACCATCAAGTAGTGATAGATGTGTGACTTCGTCAAGAAGTAGTGCATGGTCGTTTTGTCCAAAAACATCGACCACTTGCGACATGATTTTTTTGAGCATGTTTAGAGTGATAATCTCGCCATTTAGACGGCACTCGTTTTTGCCACTTATTGTGAAAACACGTGTGACAATAAGAGTCGGCTCAAAATCAAGACCCAAGTCATCAAACACCCATTTTATACTGTCATCAACTTCAAACACTGCTTCGACTTTTGCAGTATCAGTGCCGTATTTTATAAGCGACCTATCCGAGCGACTGCCAAGCACAAAGTTTATCGAGTCAATAATAATCGATTTGCCCGCACCAGTCTCGCCGGTCAACACATTAAAACCATTTTCAAAGTCAATCGTACACTCATCAATGAGTGCAATGTTCTTTATTTTCAGTGTCCTTAACATACATTTTCTCCACACACATTATATCAAATATCGAACAAATGTGCAATCAAATCATAAAAAATATGACGTTTTAACTAAAAAACAGCACAATAAAACACTGTGCTGTCCATGATATTACTTTTTATTTTTATTTTTCTTGCCACCACAACCGCAGTCGTTTGGTGTGCCAGCTTCGCAGTTGCAATTTTCACCGCATGTACAATTTCCTTCACATGTGCATTCTTTGCCGTCTTGGCAGCCACATGTGCAGTCTGGTGAACAGTTGCATTTTGACTTTTTGTGCTTTTTGGCTTTTTTATCACCACAACCGCAGTTATCGCCGCATGTACATTCTTTGCCGTCATTACAACCGCAATCGCAATCATCATCACAATGGCAGTCGTCGCCACAACCACAACCACAGTCGCATTCGTCATCACTTAAATATTGTTGTTTTAGTGCTTTTTTAAGGCTTTTAAAATACATCTTTTGTGCCTTTTCAAGTTGTTCCACAATATATGGATTGTGACAACCTAAAAAGCTTGTAAGTATGCGGCCGTCATTTGAAAGCATAATGTTTATACAAGTACAACAATCTTCGTTTAGTAGTAGGTCTTTATTGTTTTTGATAATGGCTACATTAAGGTCATTTTCAGTCTCGAAAATGGCTTCGTGTGCGCAATCACAATCGTCACCACATGTACAATCTTCGTCATGTGTGCAGTTACATTTTTCGTCTTTGATTTCGTTTTTCTTTTTCATATTATTCTCCTTATACATTAAATCTAAACAACATTACATCGCCGTCTTTTACGACATATTCTTTACCTTCTATGCGGACTTTGCCATGTTCTTTTGCGGTAACCATATTCCCTTCGCTAATGAGTTCGTCATATGCAATTACTTCGGCTTTGATAAAGCCTTTTTCAAAATCGGTATGAATTTTGCCCGCTGCTTGTGGTGCTTTTGTTCCTTTCTTTATTGTCCATGCTCTTACTTCTGGTTCGCCAGCTGTGAGATAACTTATAAGCCCAAGCAAGTCATAACTAGCCACAATAAGTTTGCTTAGTCCAAGATTTGTGATACCAAGTTCGGCTTTAAACATCTCAAGTTCTTCGTCGGTAAGTTGGCTGAGTTCTTCTTCAAGCTTTGCACTAATAACTACAACTTGACTGTTTTCTTTTTGTGCATAATTTTTGACTTTCGCAACATTTACGATATCGTCTTCATTTAGACCTTGTTGGATTTCAGAAATATTTGCACAATAGATTACTGGCTTGCTAGTGATAAGGAAAAATCCTTTTATCATTTCGCTTTCTTCTGGTGTCACATCCATGCTTCTGACAGCTTTGCCACCTTCAAGCAAGGCTTTGATTTTTTGCAAAAGTGTTTTTTCCGCAACAGCCGTTTTGTCGCCTGCTTTTACTCCACGTTCGACACGTTCGAGCCTTTTAGTCACACTCTCCAAATCCGACAAAACAAGTTCGAGATTTATCTCTTCAATGTCTCTAATAGGGTCGATATCGCCATCAACGTGAATAATTTTACTATTCTCAAAACAACGCACAACATGCACGATTGCATCAACTTCACGAATATGACTCAAAAATTTGTTTCCAAGACCTTCGCCTTTCGATGCACCTTTCACAAGTCCCGCGATATCTACAAACTCAATAGTGGCAGGTGTGATTTTTTTTGTGTGATACATATCGGCAAGCACTTTAAGTCTTTCGTCAGGTACAGCAACTACACCTGTGTTTGGTTCGATCGTACAAAACGGATAGTTTTCGCTTGGGATATGATTTTTGGTGATTGCATTAAACAATGTACTTTTTCCGACATTTGGCAATCCTACAATTCCTAATTTCATAATTACTTCCTTTTTACTTTAGTATTATACTACACAAAAAGTTTTTGTAAAAGTATTTTTTAGGGTATATTTGACCATATTTTATAATAACATAATTAAAAAGGCCTATGATATGCTCTTTCTATTTATTATTGTAATCTCAATAGTTCAAGGTGTGACCGAATTTTTACCAGTGAGTAGCAGTGGTCACCTAATACTTGTATACAAACTTTTTCATATAAACGGCGAAACTCAATTGCTCAGCATTATCTTACATCTCGCTACACTAATATCAGTAATAATATATTATCGCAAAGATATACTAAATCTTATACGCCACCCATTTTGTAAAACAAACAAATTATTACTTACAGCCACAATTCCGACAGTGATATTTGTGCTTATATTCAAAACATTTTTAGACAATTCTTTTGGTGGAGATTATATTTTATTCGGTTTTATCATAACCGCACTATTATTAGGAATAGCCGACTTTTTGTCAGAAAGTGGTAGTAAAAAGACAAAAAGTAATAAGTATATTACAGAAACATCACTTTTTATTATACCGCCCGAGAGTGATAAAAACATAAAATCTAGACAAACAAATATAGATTATGAGAAAATAAAAAACAACAATATCGAACCTAGTCGAAACAATATAAACCCATATCATAAAACAACTACACTTCCAGACATTTGCAATATGCCTATTAGTTTTGGCAAAAGCATAATACTAGGACTAGCGCAAGGTGTAGCATGTTTCCCAGCCATAAGTCGTAGTGGAACTACTATCTCAGCTGGACTTATATTGGGACTTGATAAAGAAACGGCTACAAAGTTTTCATTTTTAATGAGCATTCCCATAATTATCGCATCGCTACTTTATGAAATTATTTTTCCGCCATCGTCAAGCATAGCTATAAGTCCAGTTTTGATAATACTAGCATTTGTTATTACAGCAATTGTAGGATATCTAAGTTTGGCACTTATGAGCAATGTTATGAAAAAAAGCAAACTATCCTACTTCTCTTATTATCTACTCGCGCTTGTATTTATAATATTGACCGCTAAAATTTTTATAAGATTTGCATAAAAAAAGACTCTCTCGAGTCTTTTTTATAGTTCTATAACATCTTCATCTTCTTTGTTTTTGTCTTTGTTGTTTTTATTTTGCATATAGCGATAGTACTCATATTTATCTTCATATTTGTTTGTACTCCAGCCATAATATTCTTCAAAATGTGGGTCATAGAAGTCATGTGGAGTATATCCAAATTCGCGTCTATCTATATTATGCCAACGATTTTTAATTATTGGCGTCACAGTTTTATCATCTTCACTTACAAAATCTTTTTGCAAAAGATAATCTTTTATTTTTTGCAACACATTTTTCTTTTGGCTTTTGTCTTTTACTTGTTTTCGGGCAGAATTATCGGACTTCTCAGAATGATACTTTTCAAATTCTTCAACAGTACTATTTTTAGACTTTTTATCCATAATCCCCCCTTTTTAAAAGTCAGTAAACATATTTTAATTTAATCATGTTTCTCTGTCAATACCTTTTTAAAAAATATATGAAAAAATTTATAATTTCATAACTATTTTTGTCGTTTGTTTTATTGCAAAACAATATTTTGGACGCTTGTATAATATCTATTACCCAAATTACACACCATAAATATATGTAATATAACATACATAATATATGAAATAAAAGAAAAACGTTTTACTTTTTTGCTAGTTTTATTTATAATAAAATAACACAAGCTAACTATAGTGGCGAGGAATATAAAAATGGAAAACAAAAACAAACTAAATCCGCTAGTTAGTGGCGGGATACTTGTCAATGACAATGACTATTTTGAAAAGGATAATGTGAATATGGAAAATGATTCGCTAAAAGCATCGCTTGCATTACTTACCAAACTTAAAAACCAAAAGAAAAACGAAATTAACGCCCTTCAAAATTCATATTTGAAGGAAGAAAGTTCTGTCGAAGAAAAACCAAACTCCGACATGTATGACATGCCCGTTTCAAATAGCAACAATGTTCAAGATGCACAAAATATGTCTCCACTTAGCAAAACATCGTTTGTTGTGTCTGACGATGCAATAAAACCGACAACTACATTTAGTGTGGATACAACAAATATTGAAACACCAGTCCAACAAAACAATTTCGAACAACCTCAAAGTTTTGGTATAAGTTTGCAAGATTTAGACAACAACAATCAAAACGAACTACTTGGAAACAACAATAGAGACGAGTACGTACCTGACTATCGCAGTGAAGAATATCAAGCACAAACTACTGCAGACCAAATTCAAGCACCTATGTATTCGGTAAACCAAACTGACACAGTCGACATAAACCAATTTATTACCGACAGTGGTGACATGTCTGTACCACAAGAAGAACCCAAGTACGTAATTAATGAAAAGAAAGGTCGCAGAAAAGGCCACGACCCAGTATCAACAAACGAAGAAATCAAAGAAGGGAAAGGGGTAGCATGGCTTGCATACATAATATTCTTTATTCCACTTCTATTTAAAGGCAAAAACGCATATGTACGTTGGCACGCAAACGAAGGGGTAGAATTGTTTTTGTTGGATATACTCGGCGCAGGATTATTTTGTGTAGGCTGGTTTATTAAGAGTACAAACGAAATATACACACTTCTACTACTTGCAAGTCTTACAGCAGGAACAGTGCTTATTGTTATTTCTGTTCTTACACGACTTGTTATGATACCTTTTGCACTTGCTGGAAAAGAAGTCCAACACCCTTGGCTATTCCACAAGCATCGCATTATAAAATAATAGTAAAAAAATAAAACCACAAATTTTGTGGTTTTATTTTTTGTTTATCTGAGTCAGACTATATCTCGTCATTTTCAGTAGTTTGTTCGTCAATGTTTTCGACTGCTTCTACATTTTCGATATCAAGACCATTCATAGAAACTGTAGACTCTGGAAGTTCTTCAGCGATAGCTTCTTCCTCTTCTTCACTAAGCACAACCGCAACGTTTACAATCTTCGATTTGCCGTGTAGTTTCATAATCTTAACACCTTTAGTGTTTCTGCTAATGCGAGTAATTTCTGTCGCTTTTACTCTAATTGTTTGACCATCGTCAGTAATCATTATGACGTCATTTTCGTCACTAATTTGTTTTAAGTTTACAAGATTACCTGTTTGTTCGTTAAATATGCCGGCTTTTACACCTTTTCCGTTACGATTTTGAACACGATACTCGTCTTGACTAGTACGTTTACCAAAACCATACTCAGAAACTGTAAGCATATCACAATCATTTTTGACTACCGTCATATCGACAATATATTCGTCTTCATCTAGTCTTATCGATCTAACACCCATACTTCCACGTCCAGATATACGTACATCTGATTCATTAAAGCGGATACATTTGCCGTTGTTGCTTGCCATAAGCACTTCATTTTCGCCATTTGTAAAGTATGTGTTTATAAGTTCGTCGCCATCATTTAGGCTGATAGCAATCTTACCATTTCTACGGATATTGTCAAACTCTTCGATGCGAGTACGTTTGATAAGACCTTCTTTTGTGGCCATAAGCAGATATTTTGCATCAGCGCGGTCGCTTGTAGATAGTAGTGTAGTAATACGTTCGTCTTGGTCGATAGGTAGTAGATTTACAAATGCACGACCTTTGCCCGCTTTTTGTGCTTCTGGTATTTCATAACCTTTAAGTGTGTATACTTTACCTTTATTACTGAAACACATTATTTCTTCGTGTGTATTACTTACAAATATGCTCTCGACAAAGTCTTCTTCTTTTGTTTTGTGTCCTACTACGCCTTTTCCGCCACGGTGTTGGCTTCTATACTCGTCGACAGGCATACGTTTGATATATCCGCCATGAGTAAGCGATATTACTACATCTTCTTTCTCAATAAGGTCTTCAATATCAATATCGCCATAATCAATACTAATTTGACTCTTACGTGGCACACCATAATTGTTTTTGATGTCGCTAAGGTCACGTTTGATAATAGCATAAACTTTGTTTTCGTCTGCCAAAATCTCTTTGTACTCTTTGATTGCAAGTTCGACAGATGAAAGTTCTTGTTTTAATTTCTCAACTTCTAGCCCAGTAAGACGTTGGAGTCTCATATCAAGGATAGCTGCTGCTTGTTTTTCTGTGAGTTCAAATAATTTTATAAGTTTTGCAATAGCATCGTTTTTGTCGTCTGAAAGTTTGATTACTCTGATGACTTCGTCGATGTTTGCTTGTGCAATAACCAAACCTTGTAGTATGTGAGCACGTTGTTCGGCTTTATCAAGGTCAAACTTTGTACGACGAACTATGATTTCTTTTTGGAAATCAAGATATGCCGACAATATTTCTTTAAGGTTTAGAATTTTAGGAACACCATTTATAAGTGCCAAGTTTATCGCACCAAAAGACACTTGCAACATAGTGTGTTTGTACAATGTATTTAACACAACTTGCGCATTTGCATCACGTTTGACTTCGATAACAATACGCATTCCTTCACGGTCACTTTCTTCTTTGATATCAGATATGCCTTCTATCTTTTTGTTTTTAACCATGTCGGCGATTTGCATAATGAGTTTTGCTTTGTTTACTTGATATGGTATCTCGGTCACAACAATACGTGTACGAGTGCCATTTGCATATTCTTCAATCTCAGCTTTAGAACGGATAAGAAAACTACCTTTACCAGTATGATACATTTGTCTGATACCATTTCTACCCATAATAATACCGCGAGTAGGGAAATCTGGGCCTGGGATAATTTTGCAAAGTTCGTCAATATCAATGTCGCGGTTTTCTATAAGCGCAATTACACCATCACAAACTTCACTTAGGTTGTGTGGTGGAATATTTGTCGCCATACCAACAGCGATACCATCACTACCATTTACAAGCAAGTTTGGAAAACGTGCAGGAAGAACAGTAGGTTGCATTTCTGTATCGTCAAAGTTTGGATAAAAGTCAACCACTTCTTTATCGATATCAGCGAGCATCTCTTTACTTATCTTGCTAAGACGTGCTTCGGTATAACGCATAGCAGCTGGAGAGTCGCCATCGACACTACCAAAGTTTCCGTGGCCGTCTACAAGTGGGCAGTTTATGGAGAAGTCTTGTGCAAGACGCACCAATGCATCATAGATGGCAGAGTCGCCGTGTGGGTGATATTTACCCATGGTATCACCGACGATACGTGCACACTTTTTATATGGACTACCGCTAAACAAGTTCATCTCACCCATACTGTAAAGTATACGGCGGTGTACTGGTTTTAATCCATCTCGTACG
Source organism: uncultured Christensenella sp. (assembly GCA_964434265.1). Taxonomy (GTDB): domain Bacteria; phylum Bacillota; class Clostridia; order Christensenellales; family UBA1242; genus UBA11490. The sequence goes on from CAYSUK010000005.1 coordinate 15,105, forward strand.
TCTGGAATAGCACGACTAACGTTTACCGCCATAGCATAGGCAATAAAACTTTTTTCCATTTCTTCTTTAAGTTTGACATCAACCACTTTACTAGGGTCAAGTTCTTTCATAATATCTTTTATTTCATTATTATCCATAATTTATCACCTATCTTCCAATCTTTTTAGAGTACGCAACAACTTTTCGTCTCTGATTTTTTCTATCTCTTCTTCACCAAAAATCAGTTTGAGTTGGTCAGTCATATTAAGTACATCGGCAAGTTCTTCTCTGATATTATTTAGTACTTCTTCAGTCTTGTATTTTGAAATACTTACTCGTTTTAACTTGCAAAGTTCTTTTGTGAGTTCTGCCATCTCTTCAATACACATGTTGCATTGTGCTTCATTGCCCCATGCGTCCAAAAATTTTTGATAACACTCTTTTCTATTCATTATACATCAAGGTCCTTTACAAGATTTGCATTTTGTTCGATAAACGAACGTCTAATGTCTGGGTCTTCTCCCATAAGTTTTGCAATTATCTCGTCAGCTTCTATTGCATCTTCCATAGTTACACGTAGTAGTATGCGGTGCGCTGGGTCCATTGTTGTGTCCCAAAGTTGGTCACTAGTCATCTCACCAAGACCTTTATAACGTTGTTGGGTTACTTTTGGTCGTCCCCATGCGTCCATATGACTGTTTAGTTCTTCGTCAGAATAGAAATAGTATGTCTTTTTATTGTAGTCTACTTTGTATAGTGGTGGTTGGGCAATATATACGTGACCCTTCTCAATAAGCGGTTGCATAAAACGGAACATGAATGTAAGAAGAAGTATTCTTATATGGCTTCCGTCGACATCGGCATCGGTCATAATAATGATTTTGTCATAACGAAGTTTGTCTTCATTATATTCGCTATTTACACCACAACCAAAGGCTGTAATCATGTCTTTTATTGTACCACTCTCAAGTATGCGGTGTAGGCTCGCTTTCTCAACGTTTAGTATTTTACCCCTTAGTGGCAAAATCGCTTGAAAACGACGGTCTCTGCCTTGTTTTGCAGTACCACCCGCACTATCTCCCTCGACAATATATATCTCGCTGTCTTCGCGGTTTTTGTTTGTACAATCGGCAAGTTTGCCAGGAAGTGTTGTGCTTTCCAAAATTCCTTTACGACGTGTATTGTCTCGAGCAAGTCGTGCAGCATCACGAGCACGTTTGGCTGTGATACATTTTAATACAAGTTCGCGACCAATCGCTGGATTTTCTTCTAGATACTCACCAAACTTCTCTTGCATCGCATCTTCAACTATCTTACGCATCTCACTATTGCCAAGTTTGGTCTTTGTTTGACCTTCAAATTGTGGCTCTTTAAGCTTGACACTAACAATAGCGGTAAGTCCTTCTCTTACGTCGTCACCGCTAAGTTTTTCACTGTCTTTCAAAATACGATTGTTTTTGCCATAGTCGTTTATTATCTTTGTAAGTGCATTTTTAAAACCGTTTAGGTGTGTACCACCTTCTTCGGTGTTTATGTTGTTGGCATAGCTATTTATAATCTCGTTGTAGCCATTGTTGTATTGGAATGCAACTTCGACTTCATTGTCTTTGTTTACAACGTCGACATAAACAGGTTCTGGGAAAAGTTTGTCTTTGTTTTTGTTTAGATAATCGACAAACTCAACTATTCCACCTTCAAAACAGAATACTTCTTTTACAGGTTCTTCACCACGAAGGTCTTCAAGAGTAATACTGATACCTTTATTCAAAAACGCCATCTCTCTAAAACGTGCTTTTAGAGTGTTGTAGTCAAATTCGAGTGTTTCAAATATCTCGTCGTCCGGCATAAATGTAACTGTTGTACCAGTAGTCTCAGTGTCACCAGTCACTTTTAGTGAATATTGTGGAATACCACGACGGAAAAGTTGTTCGTGAATCTTACCCGATTGGTGTACAACTACTTCTAGCCACTCACTAAGCGCATTTACACAACTAAGACCTACACCATGTAGTCCGCCTGAGATTTTGTAGCCTTCGCCACCAAATTTGCCGCCAGCATGAAGTTTTGTCAAAACGACTTCGACAGCACTCTTTTTCTCGGTCTTATGAATACCGCAAGGAATACCACGGCCATTGTCGATTACTGTACAACTGCCATCTCTATTTAGTCGCACTACTATCTTGGTACAATATCCCGCAAGCGCTTCATCGACAGAGTTGTCGACTATCTCATACACACAGTGGTGCAAACCACGCTCGTCGGTACTACCAATATACATACCTGGTCTTTTGCGGACGGGTTCGAGCCCTTCTAGGACTTGTATGTCCGCTTCGTCATATTTTACTGATTTTGTTAAAACGTGTTCTTCTGCCATAAATTTCACCTTTATATTATGGGTTTAGCCCCATTTTGATAGCATAATTATAACACATTTATTTAATATAACAAACTAATTTATATAAAATAATTAAATTTATATAATAAATATATATATTATATAATATACAATAATATAATTTGCATCACTTCTCGACAAAAAAAATGATGTCATCTTACGACATCATTTTCTGTTTTTTGTTTGGCATTATGTTTTTTGATATAATCATTAAACAAATCTTTTGAAACTTTTTGTTTTCTTTGTCTTTGATTGTCGCGATTTTTGATATAATCTACGACTGGACACGTGTCTTTTGTAACGTGTGTAACTTCGTATCTATCGCCTAAAAATGTAGACGAAACTTTTTCAAACATATATTTATTATTGTAAATATTAAGTTTGCTAAAATTTTTTAGCGACATATATTTTACAGGTTTTGTTTGTTCTTCAATATTCCAAGTTTTTGTAAACTTATTGTAGCTATGGCATTTGCCATTACAAACAATATGCACGCCTATATATCCTAGTGCCATATACAAAAATTGGTTCTCCGAACCACTCCAGAATTGAGTTTTGCCGGTGTGTGATAATTCTTCCATTTTATCGACGATTGTTTTGGAATATTTGCCACCGTTTTGGCTATCTCTAAATATGTCGTCAAAGAGTAATTTCTCGTTTGGCTTACTGATTAAAACATAACTATTTTTCATATTTTCAGTTTAGCACAAAAAACACTTAAGGTCAAGGGCTAAATATTTTTATAGTGTAGCAAAAATGATTTATATTTAGCAAAAAAATATGTTATAATATAATCACGAAGGTAAAATATGAAAATACGCAGTCTCGAACTTAACAATTATCGCAACTATCAAAACCAACAAATATACTTCGGCGACCATGTGAATGTGCTTGTGGGTAAAAATGCACAAGGCAAGACTAATATGCTTGAAGGGGTTTTTTTGTGCGCAATAGGTCGTAGTCCACGTACATCAAAAGATAAAGAACTCATAAAATGGAATGCATCATTTAGTAAAATTACACTCGAACTCACAAAATGTACTGGCGACAAAAAAATAGAAGTATATCTATTCAATAATCAAAACAAGGCCATCAAGATAAATGGTTTTCCTATAAAACGTATGGGCGAACTTATGGGTGAACTCAATGCGGTGTATTTTTCACCAGACGAGATGAAACTTGTAAAAGAGAGTCCTGATGAGAGACGACGTTTTATGGATATAGATTTGTCGCAATTTGACAAAAATTATTTTTACAATCTAAACAAATACAATCTTATTCTAAACCAACGTAACAAACTACTCAAATCGTCATATAGTAATCCAAAAGTGATATCAGACACCATAAGCATCTGGAATGAACAACTTGCAAGTGTGGGTTGTAAAATAATCAAATCTAGACTCGGGCTTATAGAGAGTCTGAAAAAATACGCATCGGCATGTCAAGAGTATCTGACTGACAGTCGCGAATCACTCGAACTTACCTATACTGGTTTTGTCGGAGAAAGTGAAGACCAATTAAAACAAATGCTTTTGGACGGATATGTAAGTTCGTTTGAAAAGGATTTGAGCCTTGGATATACGACGGTTGGGCCACACAGAGACGACATTAAGATACTACTAAACGGCATAGATGTGCGACATTTTGGCTCGCAAGGCCAACAACGTACCGTTGCACTCGCACTCAAACTTGCCGAGCTTGAAGTATTTAACGACAATTTTGGCGAGTATCCTGTACTTCTGCTTGACGATGTACTTAGCGAACTTGATGAGCGACGTCAATTAAAGCTTCTAAACAAAATTCAAAATATCCAAACAATAATTACTTGTACGGCATTTCCATTTGATGTCAAAGCAAACAAATTTGAAGTGGAAAATGGCAACATAAAAGTGCTGTAGGGGTAGACAAACAAATTATTTTTTGATAACATAATGAAAAGGAGAAATTATGATACGATTAGACGAAACTTGGAACAAAGCCTTAGGCATACTAGAAAAAGAAGTGACTGCAGTGTCCTTTGACCTTTGGATAAACTCGCTTGCACCTGTCGACTTTAAAAATGGTGTATTTTATCTAAGCACAACAAGCGAGACTGCCAAGACACGTATTATAAAACTACACAGCACTCAAATACTTACAGCACTTAAAAGCATAAGTGATGAGATAAAAGATTTTGTAGTGTTTGCCCCTGACGAACGTGAAAAATACGAGACACAAAAACTTGAAGGCAACACTCAAAGTGAAGTAATCGATGAAAACAACGAACTTTGCAAGTTTAATCCAAAATACACTTTTGACTCGTTTGTTGTGGGAAACAGCAACAAATATGTTTATGCAGCATGTCGCGGAGTCGCTGAAAATCCGTTTAGCAAGATAAACCCACTATTTATCTATGGTGGTGTTGGACTTGGAAAAACACACCTACTACAATCAATCGGAAATTATATCCGTCAAAACCGTCCCGAACTTAAAGTATTGTATGTTACTTGCAACAACTTTACAAACGACTATATAGGTTCGCTTCGCTCGGGTAAAGATTATACAAATAGTCAATTTAGAGAAAAGTATCGCAATCTTGATGTGCTCATTATTGACGATATACAATTTATTTCAAATCGCACAAGCACACAAGAACAGTTTTTTGATACATTTAATGACCTTTATCAAAACAACAAGCAAATTATAATTGCAAGTGACCGACCACCAAAAGAGATTGCAACACTTGAAGAGAGACTTAGAAGCCGCTTTAGTATGGGGCTTATCCAAGACATACAATCGCCAGACTTTGAAACAAGGCTTGCAATATTACAAAAGAAAGCCCAACAAGATAATCACAACGTCGACGACGAAGTTCTTACATATATTGCTGAAAATTGTGACACAAACATAAGAGAGATGGAAGGTGTACTATCAAAAGTATGTTTTTACTCCGAACTACTTGGCAAGGAAAAAGCAACACTTGAAGATGTAGAAGAAGCACTTAAAGACCATGTTGACCACAACAAAGCCGACCTTACAGCCGAACGCATAATAGATTGTGTTTGCAAATACTTCTCAATATCTAAAGACGACCTTGTAGGCAAAAAGAAAAACAAAGAAATAGTTGAGCCACGTCAAATATGTATGTATATCATTTGTGAAATGCTTGACCTACCACTTACATCTATTGGCGAACTATTTGGTGGCCGTGACCACACAACAGTTATACACGCTCGTGAGAAAATAACCCAAGGTATAAAAGAAAACAACCGCATAAAAATAATAGTAAGCGACATCAAAAACATGGCAAATCGCTTATAATTGGGGATATGTGCAAAACTTTTTCGATTTATACACAGACTTGTCCACAAATCAAAAAACAATATATTGATTAAATTTGACAAGTTTAGGCAAAATATGACACAATATATAGTGTCTAAAGAAAGTTATGCACATTTGCACAGCACATAATAATTATAATAACTATTTAATAATATAAAATTAAAATTGAAATTAGGGGAAGAAAATATGAAACTCGTATGTGAAGGATTAGAACTTAGTGATGCACTACTTAAAGTAAGTAAAGGAACTAGCAATCGTACTACAAATCCTATTTTGGAAGGAATAAAACTTACAGCTGATGAAGATCATCTTACACTAAGTGCAACTGACCTTGAATTATCTATTGAAAAGACCATCAGAGCCGAAGTAAAAATCGAAGGCCAAACTGTAGTTCCGGGCAAGCTATTTGCTGAGTATGTGAAAAAACTAAGCAACGAACAAATCGAACTTAACTTATCAGATAAAAACCTTTTAAATATAAAATACACCGATAGTGTGGGTAAAATTCAATGTCTAAATCCACTTGAATTTCCTACTATCAAACAACCTGACTTTAACGACTATTTTGAAATAAGTCAAAAAGACTTTAAAGCACTTATATCAAAGAGTATATTTGCTGTTGCTGTCGAAGATAGCCGACCAATACTTAAAGGTGTCAAACTTGAAGTATCTGGCAATGAGATAAGAGCGGTTGCACTTGACGGATACAGACTTGCACTTTCAAAAAAGAATATTGTAAATACTACTAGCGACTTCAATATAATTGTTCCTGCACGTAGTCTTAGCGAAATATCAAAATTACTTGAAGACAGCGACGAACTTGTAAGAGTATTTGTTCAAAAGAATCACCTTATGATAGACCTAAACGCCACAAAAATTACTACTCGCCTACTCGATGGTGACTATCTAAACTATCGTCAAATTATTCCACAAAACTTTAATACTACACTTATCCTAAACAAAGAACAACTTGAAGATGCGATTGAGCGTGCTTCACTTCTATCAAGGATAGATAAAAACAACATGATAAAGTTTGACATAACAGATAAAGTTATGGTTTTGTCAAGTAAGAGTGACCTAGGAGACATTAAAGAGAATATTACTATATCACTTACAGGTAACGACCTTACAATCGCATTTAATGCACGTTATTTTAGCGAAGCGTTGCGTTCGGTAAACGATGAGTTTTTAAAACTAAGTTTTGTATCGTCAGTTGGCCCATGTATTATCACATCAAATGAAAGCGACGAGTTTTTGTTCTTAATACTTCCAGTACGTATTGTATAATACAAAACTATTAGAAAAGAAGATATGAAAAATATCTTCTTTTTTTGCTTGCAAGGCGGTATTTACATTGTAAAAATTATGTGTTATACTATTTATATAGGAGATGGATATGAATAAAAACAACCTTGATTTGTATGTTTGTAATACTTATGACGACTATATAAATTTACGTGATAATTTTGAGCAAGATAAAGCGATGGAAGATGCTGACAAATCAGCACGTTTTTATTTTCACTTTTCAGATAAAATAGATAATGCTAAATTATTTCTACTTGTGGACAAACAACAAAACAAACTGTTAAATTATGCATTTATAGAAAGTGATCATGAAAGTAATTCAAATATAGTAAAGAAAGATTGTCTTTATATTGACTTTATCCAAACACCACTTGCAAAAAATATGGCAAAGGGTTATGCAAGCCGTATGTTGGATTATATTAGTGACTACGCAAGAAGAGAAGGTTATCGCAAAATTCACCTTATGGCATTGGGTAGCAATCCACGTTATTTATACTACAAGAAAGGTTTTGTAAATGTTTCGCACCCAAATAAAATGTCGGTCATGATGTACAAATATCTCGATGAAAACGACTGGGCATGTAGTGTGCTTATAAATGAAGCATTAAACAATTCAAATCAATATATAAGTCCAAGTCAAGCCATGAAAAACATAATTAAATTAAAACAATATGATAATATGTTTGAATATGGTGTAATAAAAGAAAATGAGTATGGCGACAAAAAAACAAATCCAGTAGAAGTTTTTGTTAAATGGGATAAGTTTGCAAATCGTCTTTACAAAACAAATTCAACAATCAAAGCATTTTGCAAAGTATTTGATAAGCCTATAGTAAAGAAAAGTGATTACAAAGAAAAGATGGCTTTATTTGAGACATTCTTTCCAGAAAGAACAAAAGAAAAAGCTCATTTAAACAATGTTTTGGAAGGTGTAAATTTATTAAAAACATCTAAAAAATTTGATGATGAGATAAAAAGAATGCAAAAACAAAACCGACTACAAAAACAACGTCAACTACAAAGACAAAAATGTATCAACAACCAAACACGATTGACCCAACAAATCAATCTTAACCCAACAAATAATATCAAACAGGAGAAAGTATATGAAAAGTCTCAATTCTAATAAAGAGCAAAATCTACAAATATTTGTAATTAAAAACTACGAACATTTAAAACAACTTAGAAGTTATATATCTATCGCCGAATACAACCAACTTATTATGGAGCGAGAAGGTTTTTTAGAAGATGGTGACAAAATAAATCCTACAGAGTATGTTTTGGTGGATACGGCTAGACACAAATTGCTTAGTCTTGCATCTGTCGAAGATTGTGAAAATGGTGTGCGACACATAAGTAGTCTTTATACTCCTGACCACACAGAACGCAAAAAAGGTTTTGCAAGTCGTGTGCTTGATGAAATATTTGAGATTTCTAAAAACGAAGGATTTAGATACATACATCTAAATGCAATGGGTGAATCTGGGAAAAGAATATATCGCAAGAAAGGTTTTGTCCCTGTAAGTCGTGATGTCGAATTTGAAACAATAGATTTTGTGTCATCGTACAAAATGCTAAACGAGAAAAACTGGCAATATAGTAAAGTGTTTTACAATGTTTTGAGAAATATTGACGGTACAAAAAAGACAGTAGCAGAAGGATTTGATGATTTAAAACCTTTAATAAGTAATGCTTATGGTGAAAATTGGGAAGGATACAACGACCCTATCTTAAATGTGATGTCAAACATTATTGAGTATTCTCGAAGCATGGAAGATAATGATTTTAAAAAGACGCTTATAAAATTAAATCTTGATCGCAATGATGACAGTGTATCCACTCATGAATTTTTAAACAAACGTTATGATGATATAAAAGACATTTTAAATGGTGTAAGACTACTAAATGCATCTGAAAAGTATATTGCGTCGAGAAAAGTTGATACAAAAATTGTTACTGAGACCAAAACCCAATTATCTTCTAAAAGAGCAAAAATATTAAATGTAGTAAAGAAAGATAATAAAGATGCCGTCATGGAAAGAACTTATAAGGGCTAATAAAAATTATTTTCTTAAAAAATGTTGACTTGTTGGCAAGTTTTATATATAATTAAATCGCTAATGTAGTAATTGGCGATTTTTTCTATGGAAAAATCGTTTAATAATAAAAAGGAAGGGCAAAATATATGAAAAGAACTTATCAACCTAAAAAAAGACACAGAATAAAAGTTCATGGTTTTAGAAAGAGAATGCAAACCAAAGGTGGCAGAAACGTTCTTGCTCGTAGAAGAAATCGTGGCAGAAAATCTCTTACACCTACAAACAATTCAAAATAGTAACACTTTAAGTGCCTAAAACCTAGGCACTTAATTTGTATACAAACAAGGTATTTATATGTTAAACAAATCAAACAGGCTTTCAAAACGAAAAGAATATGGGTATATTTACAAAAAAGGTGTTGTGACATACAGCAACTTTTTAGTGTTGTATGCAGTTCCTACCGCTCGAAATCATATGCGAATAGGTTTTTCGATAAGTAAAAAAGTGGGCAAGGCATACAAGCGTAATTTACTCAAGCGTCGTCTAAGCGAAATTATACGCACAAACATTAATTATATCGACCAAAAACATAATTATGTGTTAGTTGCGAAAGAAGGTATTTGCGAACTTGACTTCAATACTCTTACTGAGCAAGTGATGTACATACTCAAAAAATCAAAGTCTTGGATTGAGAATGAATAAAGTCTTATACATACTTTTCTATCCGTTAAGGCTTGTCTGTTATGCTTTAATATATTTATATAAATTTTTAATATCACCACTTATCCCAAAATCCTGTATATACTACCCTACTTGTTCGACTTATATGCTAGATGCTATAAAAGAATGGGGCATAATAAAGGGTATATATCTAGGTAGTCGACGAATATGTCGTTGTACTCCTTTCCATAAAGGTGGTGTGGACTTTGTCCCAATAAACATAAAAGGAGGAAATAAATGGGTGTTTTAAATTTTTTACTTGAAGTAAAAGCACCAACAGGGCTTTGGGCTAGTATAATAAACTGGCTTGAAGGTGGCATCGGAAATTATGCAGTTGCGATTATTGTGCTTACAATACTTATAAAACTTGTCATTTTACCGTTTGACCTACTAAACAAAAGTTTGAGTTCACGCAATGCTAGAAAACAAGCAGAAATGAAACCCGAACTCGACAAAATAAACAAACGTTATGCAAACAACAAACAACTCCTAAATCAAAAAACTATGGAGTTATACAAAAGAGAAAACTTTAATTTGTATGGAACATGTTTTGGCATGCTTGCCTACCTTGTACTTACACTTGTTATCTTTATGACGCTATTTAGTGCACTTAGAAACATGAGTAATTACAAAATATATAAAGAGTTTACCCAACTCCAAACTACTTACAACACCACATACAGTACAGCAATAGAAGAGTATGTGGGAGACGATGAACAAAAAGAAGAGTATTGTGTAAGTCTTGCTGAAAAAGCTGTTGTAAAAGAATACGGCGAGATAAAAACAGGCTTTTTATGGATAAAAAGCATTTGGCGTGCCGACAACTGGTCAAGTGTTGTGCTTGATTATGACACATACATTTCCCAAACAAAAACCGACAAAGAAGAACTTACAAAAGAAGACTACAACAAAATTATCGACCCTATCCAATCTGAATATGATGGTTGGAATGGTTATTTGATACTTGCAGTGCTTACAGTGCTTGCAAATATCGGTACAACTTATCTAACACGTCTTGTTACAAGACTTAGAAACAAGAAAAAGGGCATACCATATATTAAAAACAGTGGCGACCCTAGCCAATCTATGAATATTATTATGCCAATCATTATGGGTGTATTTACATTATTCTACACAGCATCATTTGGTATATATATCTTAGCGGGTGCATTGTTTACTATGCTTACTACCCCACTAACTACACTTTTGTTAGATGTTATAAACGACAAAAAATCAAAAAACAAAAAAGACAAAAACAAAGTTTCGTACAGTAGATAAGGAGAATATTATGAGAAAGATAGAAGTTGTGTCCACATCGGTGGAAAAAGCCATTGAGAAAGGACTTATAATGCTAGGCACTAGCAAAGAAAACGTAGACGTAAAAGTTTTGGAAGAAAACAGCATGCTTAAGAAAGTTAAGATTGAAATGACTGTTTATGCTGACGGCGAAGAACATGTTCCGACCGAACTCCCTACTTCACGTCCTAAGAAAGAAAAGAAAGTTGTAAAACAACGTAAAGAGCCAGCATATGATGCTGAGCAAAACAAACTTACACTTGAAGTTGCGCGCAAATATATGGAAGGACTACTAAATGCGGCAGGACTTGAATACAATCTTAGTGTAGAAGAAGTAGACAAATACGTTCATGTAGTTGTGTCTGGTGCAAAAATGGGTAGCCTTATAGGTTATCACGGTGAAGGCATGGACGCTATCCAAATGCTTCTAAACCAATATGTAAAAGACCAAATAGACGGCTACGAACGTAAGGTATATCTTGATATCGAAGAGTATCGTTCTAAACGTGAAAATACTTTGAAGGACATGGCTACTCGCCTTGCTGAAAAAGTAATTAAAAATCGTCGTAGTCTCAAACTCGAACCTATGACAAGTTATGACCGTCGCATTATACACACTCACCTTGCTGAAATGCCACATATCGACACTCACAGTGAAGGAACAGAGCCTCACAGATATCTTGTAATAGATTATGTAGATTAATATAAAGACCCTATAAGGGGTCTTTTTCTTTTGAAAGCTATTTTGAAAAATAATATAAAAAGATATTCCAATTTTGTTTTGTTGTGATATAATATATCGTATGGAAGACACAATAGTAGCAATATCGACACCTATTGGTGTTGGCGGAATCTCAATAGTACGTATGAGCGGTGTTGATGCACTTAAAATTGCATCGCAAGTTTTTTCGTGTAAAACCAATGTGATGGAATTTACTCCTAGATATATGTATTTTGGTTCTTTCAAACTTAAAGATTATACTGAAAAATGTCTATGTGTATATTTTAAAGCACCATATTCGTATACAGGTGAAGATTTGGTTGAGTTTCAATGCCACGGCGGTGTTGCTATTACCAAAGAGATACTTACTACTCTACTCTCTCATGGCTGTCGACTTGCTGATGGTGGTGAATTTACAAAACGAGCATTTTTAAATGGTAAAATTTCTCTTGACGAAGCAGAAGGTGTGATGGACGTAATATCTGCTGAGAGTGATTCCGAACTTAAAGCGGGATACAACCTAATGGAAGGAAATCTTCATACAGTTGTTTCCAGAATTCAAAAAGAACTTACGGATACTATCGCGTTTCTTGAAGTTGTGTTTGATTATCCCGAACATGATATCGAAGAGATTACTACTAAAAAAGTTCGTGGTCAAGTCGAAGATATACTAAATCAAATTACTACACTTATAGATACTCACAGCACGGGTATGCAAATCAAAAACGGTTGTCGCGTGGTTATACTTGGTAGGCCCAATGTCGGCAAGAGTTCGCTGATGAATGCCCTACTAAATTATGACCGTGCAATAGTCACTGATATTCAGGGTACAACACGTGACACCCTTGAAGAGACTTATGTGTATAATGGTGTTAAGTTTGTTTTGACTGACACTGCCGGGGTTAGAGAGAGTGATGACAAGGTAGAAAAAATAGGAATTGAAAAAGCAAAAAGTAGTATCAAATCTGCCGACCTTATATTATTAGTACTTGACGGAAGTCAAAAATTGTCGTCAGAAGATGAAGAAATAATTAAACTTGTAAAAAATAAAAAAGTGTTAGTTGTTGTCAATAAAATAGACCTTTCTGACAATATCGTATTAGATAATTACAAATTCACCGATGTTTTGCGTGTAAGTGCTACAAACAAAACTAATATAGATAATGTGAAAAAAACTATATACGATAAGATAGTTGATGAAAATATTATTAATAGCAATGTTGTTATTACATCGACTCGACACTACTCTATTTTGTGTCGTGCTCAAAAGATTTGCAAAGATATTTTAAGTGGAATAGATAATGGAAATAGTGTAGAACTCATCTCTATTGACTTAAACAATTTGTGGTTGACTTTAGGTGAAATAACTGGTGAAACCAATAATGAAGAAATAATAAATTCGATATTTAAAAACTTTTGTGTAGGGAAATAACTATGGATAAATGGGATAAAAGATTTATGGATATGACACGACTTGTTGGTTCGTGGAGTTCGTGTATAAAGGACGATAGACATGTAGGGGCGATTATTGTTAAAAACAAACGTATTCTTACGACTGGTTATAATGGTGCTCCAAGCGGAATAAAAAGTTGTGCCGAACGTGGCGAGTGTATTCGTATGCGTGATGGTGTACAATCTGGTACTCGTGCTGAGTATTGTTATGCTGTGCATGCCGAACAAAATGCTCTCATACAAGCTGCAAAACTTGGAATTAGTGTAGATGGGGCCACACTTTATTGTACCCACCAACCTTGTTCGATGTGTACTCGCCTTATAATCAATGCGGGAATCAGTCGTGTTGTGTATGGCGAAGGTTATCCTGACGAATTCTCTTTAAAACTATTTAATGAGTCGAATGTAATACTTGATAAATACGAGGAATAAAATGAAATTTACTAATTATGATGCAATAGTGGTGGGTAGTGGGCATGCTGGTTGTGAGGCATGCCTTGCTCTTGCTAGAAAAGGAATAAAAACATTACTACTCACGTTAAATTTGGATAGCATTGCTTTTTTGGCGTGCAACCCATCTATTGGTGGCACAGCAAAAGGCCAACTTGTAAGCGAAATTGATGCGCTTGGTGGTGAAATGGGTATTATTGCTGATAAAGCAACCATTCAAAGACGTATGTTAAACTCGTCTAAAGGTGCTGCTGTTCAAAGTTTGCGTGCTCAAACTGACAAAATTAAGTATCATTCGTATATGAAAGAAGTACTTGAGAAACAAAAAAACCTTGATATAAAACAAGGCGAAGCAAGTGAAATATTAGTCGAAAATGGCTACGTTGTGGGATTAAAGACGACTCGTGGAGAAGAATATACTTGTAAAGCAGTTGTTGTTTGTACCGGTGTTTATCTTAATAGTCGTGTTATTGTGGGTACTCATATCAAAGATGAAGGTCCAAATGGCTTTGCAAATGCTACTGAACTTACAAAATCACTTATCAAACTTGGTTTTAAAATAAATCGTTTTAAGACAGGGACTCCAGTACGTATTCATAGCGACAGTGTAGATTATAGTAAAATTGAAGTGCAAAAAGGTGAAGACAATATTCAAACTTTTTCCTTTGTTACAAAGAAAAAACCACGTAATGTAGCCGATTGTTGGCTTACATACACAACACCTAAGACACATAAAATCATACTCGACAATCTTGACAAAGCGCCTATGTATTCGGGTATTATAAATTCTGAAGGTCCAAGATATTGCCCGAGTATCGAAACTAAAGTTGTGCGATTTGCTGATAAAGATAGACATCAATTGTTTTTAGAACCGGAAGCCCTTAGTACAAAAGAAATGTATGTACAAGGTTTTAGTACTAGTATGCCAGTCGATATTCAATATGATATGGTTCATTCGGTTATTGGACTTGAGAACGCTCACATAATGCGTGATGCTTATGCTATAGAGTATGACTGTATCGATAGTACCCAACTTTATCCTTCTCTTGAATATAAAAATGTGCATGGAATTTTTACTGCTGGTCAAATAAACGGAACAAGCGGATATGAAGAAGCAGGAGCTCAAGGTCTTATCGCTGGTATAAATGCAGGGCAATATATATTGGGTCTCCAACCACTTATTTTAAAACGTAGCGACGCATATATTGGCGTACTTATTGATGACCTTGTAACAAAAGGAACAAACGAACCATACCGAATGATGACGTCGCGTGCAGAGTATCGACTTTGGCTTAGACAAGACAATGCTGACATTAGACTTACAGATATTGGCAGAAAGTATGGACATATTGACAAAAAACGTTATTTAATATATAAAAGCAAGATTGATAAAATAACATCATTACTAAACGAAAGTAAAATAATACAAGGTGAAAAGTCGCCACTTGCCAAACTATTTAAAGAAGTAGGTGAAACCTTTGTACAAAACGGATTGACTATATTTGATGCATTAAAGCGTCACAATATAAACTTTACTAATATTATTAAGTATTATCCTGATTTTGCAAAATATCCAAGTGATGTATTAAATCAAGTTGAGATTATGTCTAAATATGAAGGGTATTTGGCTCGTCAAGAAAAACAAATCGAACAAAGCCTTAAAAATGAGAATGTAAAGCTTGATGTAGATATTGATTATAGTAAAATTAAAGGGCTTAGAATAGAAGCTCAACAAAAACTAAACCAAATCAAACCACTTAGTATTGGACAAGCTAGTCGTATTTCTGGTGTAAGTCCTGCTGATATTGCAGTGCTATTAGTGTATGTTAAAAGTAAAAATAACTAACAAAAAATGGCTTTATAAAGCCATTTTTTGTATTTTAATAATTAATATAAGCATAATTGTTTCACGTGAAACAATTAATTATTGTTATTAATTTTAAATGCTGTATTTTTTGTTCTTAAAGTTTCACGTGAAACAAAAAGGATATGTAATCTTATAAAATATATGTAGTGTATTTCAAATGTTTCACGTGAAACATTTGAAATGTTATTTGATAGGTATTGTATTTCTACATATAAATGATTTTTATAATAATTAGCTTAATCGCAACAGATTGTTTCGCGTGAAACAAACTATTTTGTTTTTTTATACTTGTTTTAATGGTATCTTTTAAATTGCCAAGTATTCTTAATTGTGTATTATTTAAATTCCTAATGTTTCACGTGAAACAGTATTATTATAATGATTTGCGTGAGTTGTCTTTTAATTGTGTTTGATATTAATTGTAAAATATGTCTATTAGGTGTCTTTGTGTTTTTAGAGTTAAATGTTTCACGTGAAACATTTTTAAGGTTGTTTTGATTAAGGATTATTATCAAGTCTATTCTTTAGTAGTGTTGTGTATAATTACATTGTTTCACGTGAAACAATGTAATACTAAATTGTTTTGTTTCGGTGATGGTTTGTGATATACTATGCATATAGGAGATAATGATGAATTTTTTAGAACTTTTTAATAAATATGACATTCATTTAAGCGAAGAACAATATTTAATGTTTGATACATATTATAATATTTTAATTGAAGAAAATGAAAAGTATAATCTTACAGCGATAACAGATAAAGAAGGAGTTTGGTTAAAACATTTTTTAGATAGTGTTTTACCATATAAACAATTTAAACCTAATAGTACGGTACTTGATATTGGTGGTGGGGCTGGATTTCCGTCAATTGCATTAAAGATTATTAGACCTGATTTAAAATTTGTAGTAATTGATAGCGTAGAAAAGAAGACTAGATTTATGCAAATGGTAATCAATAAACTAGGATTAAAAGAAATTGAAATATTACATGCTAGATGCGAAGATTTGGCAAAAGGACCTAAATATAGGGAAAATTTTGACTATGTAATAGCACGTGCTGTTGCTCCGCTTACTACATTGCTTGAGTATTGTGTGCCATTTTGTAAGATTAGTGGTCAATTAGTGTTGTATAAAGGTGATAGATATTTAGAAGAAATTAATAATACGACAAACACTTGTAGATTGCTTGATTGTAGCTTGATTAAAACAGATAAGATTTATGTGGCTGAAGGTGATTATACTAGATATTTTCTTGTTTATGGGAAGAATAGTTCTACATTATTAAAGTATCCACGTGGACAAAACAAACCTAGAAATAACCCATTAAACTAATGTTTCACGTGAAACATTATAAGTGTGTAAGTAAAGTTATACTTAATATCTCATAATGAGTGTGATATCGTATGTTTTTAATCTGATTTAAAAGATATTTTAAAAACATATCAAAATAGATTTTGAGATTTTTTTATTATAATATATAATAAAAATACAACTAAATAACAACTTTTAATAAAATACAAGAATGGAGGGCTTATGAATAAAGTTATATCATTTATAAATCAAAAAGGCGGGGTAGGGAAAACAACTACGTGTGTTAATCTATCTGCATATCTTGCTGAAATGGGCAAAAAGGTTTTAGTAATTGATATGGATCCACAAGGTAATGCTAGTAGTAGCTTTGGAATAAACAAAGAAGACAAACATAAAACAATATACAGTGTAATTGTAAATGAAGATGATATTAAAGATGTAATATTAAAAACACAGTTTAAAAATCTTGATATTATTCCTTCAGATGTTGATTTGGCAGGTGCTGAAATTGATTTGGTTGAGATTCCAAATCGCGAAAAAGTCCTACGTAAAGCCATATCTAAAATAAAAGATAACTATGATTATATATGTTTGGATTGTCCGCCATCGCTTGGACTTATTACAGTAAATGCTCTTACTGCTAGTGATAGTGTGATTATTCCTATCCAATGTCATTATTTTGCACTAGAAGGATTAAGTGTATTGATGTATACTTTAAAACTTGTTAAAAAGCATTTAAATCCTGATGTTGATGTAGAAGGTGTAGTACTTACAATGAAAGACGGTCGTAGTAATCTTGACCAATCAGTAGCTGACGATATAAATAAATACTTTAAAGAGAAAGTGTATAAGACAATTATTCCACGTAATGTTAGACTTGCTGAAGCTCCAAGCTTTGGAATGCCAATTTCTAGTTATGACCCAAAAAGCACAGGTGGAATAGCATATAAAAATCTAACAGAAGAATTTTTAAAAAGGAATATAAAGGGGGAATAATATGGCAGCAAATAAAGGTTTGGGCCGTGGGCTCGGCTCATTATTGGGTATTTTTGATAATGATGAAGAAAATGTATTAATTAATAAAAAAGGTGAACTTATTGACAAAAAAGCAGAAGTTTCTGACAAAAAGTCAGATAATATTAACAATAACGTAACGGAAATAGCGATTTCGCTTATTGACAACAATCCTGACCAACCACGTAAAAATTTTGACCCTACTGCAATAAAGGAACTTGCAACATCTATAAAAGAATATGGAGTAATCCAACCTATTATTCTTAAAAAGAACGGTGATAGATACATAATTGTTGCGGGCGAACGTCGTTTTAGAGCAAGTAAACTAGCTGGGCTTAAAGTAATACCTGCGATTGTTCGTGATTATACTGACAACCAAGTAAAGGAAATTGCACTCCTTGAAAATATTCAAAGAGAAGACTTAAATCCTATTGAGACTGCACGTGCAATGAAAGAACTTCTTACTCTTTATGGCTGGACTCAAGAGGTTTTGGCTGACAAACTAGGTAAAAGCCGTCCAGTGGTTGCAAACTATGTAAGATTATTGTCGCTTCAACCCGAAGTAATAAAGATGATAGAAAGCGGAAAACTTAGTGCTGGACATGCAAGAAGTCTGGTTGTTATTGATGACCCACGTGTCCAAGTTAAACTTGCCGAACAAGCGGTAAATCGTAAAATTACGGTCAGAGATATGGAAAAGGCTGTAAGAGATGTTACAAATCCAAAGTTGAAAAAGTCACAAAAAACTTCTATGACTGATGAGATGCAAGAATTTTTGGAAATTATGCAACATAAATTCAGAACAAAAGTTAGCCTTCTAGGCAATGAGAAAAAAGGTCGTATTATTATTGATTATTATAATAGTGATGATTTAGATCGCATTTATGATATGATAAATCGTATTTAAGGTAAAAAAATAAAGCAACTTAAGGTTGCTTTATTTTTTCTTCAAAACATATTAATTTATTCGGTTGTAGTCTTTGTTTGAGTGCTTGGAGTAGTATTTGTATCGTCTGGAATTTCTTTATTTACGTCAGATTTTTTAATAACATCTTGTATAATTTCTTGAATGTCTATGTCTTTAAGTTGGTTTTCTGTAAAGTCATCAACATAGTTGTAGACCCAGTTTGTAACAGTCGATTGTTTGATGTAAGTTTCAACATTTGTAAAACGAGCAAATACTGTGCAGATTGCTAGTGTCACGATTACTATTATTCCGCCTTTAATTATTCCAAACAACATTCCAAGAACACGATTTAGTCCGTTTAGAACAGTGTTTCCGTTTGTGATACTGTCAAATATTTTTGCAAGTAAGTAGATTGCAAGTTTGAGTAAGATAAACACAACAATTCCTGCAAAAATCATTGATAAAAATCCGGCAATTTCACTTCGCTTAAAGGTCATATTAAACAACGAAAATTGTTGTTCTTCAGTAAATTTACCAATAAGACCATCAAACATTTTTGGAGTATCCAATCCGATTGTGTTGTTTATAAACGAAGCACAAGGCTTGGCGAGATATATAGAAATAGCCACACATACCGCTGTCGAAATAAGTGAAATCAGCGACTCAAAAAGCCCTTTCCAAAGTCCAATCAGCGCGAATATGATAATGATTGCAAAAAATATAATATCAACCCACATAATAGCCTCCGTGCGTATTATTTATAATAATATATCACAATCAATAAAATTTGTCATTTATTAAAAGCAACATTTTAATAATATTTAACCATAAAAGTATGAGTTTATTCGGTAATGTCAAATATAAAAAACAATAAGGTGGTGGTTATGTCTGACAAAAATATCATTAAAAATCTCGCTCTCAAAATTGCAAACATGCATCTAAACTCAACTTCGCCAATAATTGTTATGTGTATAGGTAGCGACAAAATTGTGGGAGATATGCTGGGAGTAATTGTGGGTGAGCGATTAAAACGACTTAACATTACAAACACATATGTTTGTGGTGAACTCAATAATCCAATCACTCAAAAAAATATTAAGGAAGAATATCTAAAAATACGAACCTTGCACCCAAATTCAAAAGTCCTTGTCATCGACTCGCTTCTTGGGGAAATCGAAGAAGTTGGGCAAATAAAAATGACCAAAAAGGGAGTATATGCGGGGGCGGAATTTGGTGACGGAACATATGTCGGAGATTGTAGTATGCTAGGTGTGGTTTGTCCAAAGGGTGTAAATGCACTGACTTTTTTGTCGAGTGTACGACTTGGACTTATAACCAAAATGAGTGACATTATTGTGGGTGCATTTGTGCTTGCTGAAAAATATAAAATGGCGCTTTGTTAGTTTTATCTTCTAATTTGCGACATTTTTTGGGGTTGTGACTAATTTTAAAGTTTATTTTTACTATAAAATAAATATATTATATAACAAAGTCACTAAAAAAGTTGTAACCCAACTTTATTTGTGATAGAATACCCTTAGTATTTATTGGAGGTAGAAATTGGACAATAAAAAGAAAAATACAGCAAAACATTATGGAGTATGGCTTGCTATACTTGCTATACTTATACTTATATTTTATCTTGCAAGCACAGGTGTTAGTGCTGAGAAAATCTCATATACGACAGCTAAAGATTATGTCGAGAGTGGTCGCGTAACAAATATCTATGCAGAAGGTGGCAAGGCATATATGCTTATGAAAGACACCGAAATAGATAAAGACGATTTTCCTAGTGAAGCAGATTATTATTTTGAGTACACTGCATGGAGCCAACTTGAGTTTATAAACGACTACAATGCCGCTCCCACAACTACAGTAAAAGTTGTGCTCGAATATAAAAATCCTACCGCTTCGTTTATCGAAACTATTGCGCCATATGTAAGCATAGTTATAATGATAATTATAGGCATTTTGATTTACAAAATGTTTTCTTCAAAAGGAAACGGCGTCGGAGCATTTAATAAGAGCAAAGCGCGCTTGGTCGAGAAGAGCAATATCCGTTTTAACAATATTGCTGGTGCTGACGAAGAAAAAGAAGAAGTTCAAGAAATAGTGGAGTTTTTGAAAAACCCAGGCAAATTTAAAGCGCTTGGTGCACGTATCCCTAAGGGCATACTACTTGTTGGCCCACCAGGAACAGGTAAAACATTGCTTGCAAAAGCAGTTGCTGGCGAAAGCAACGTGCCTTTCCTATCTATCACCGGTAGTGACTTTGTCGAACTATACGTTGGTGTAGGTGCTGGCAGAGTAAGAGACTTGTTTGAGACAGCAAAACGTAACGCACCATGTATTGTGTTTATCGACGAGATAGATGCTGTCGGACGTCAACGTGGTGCAGGCCTTGGTGGCGGAAATGACGAACGTGAACAAACACTAAACCAACTTTTGGTTGAGATGGACGGATTTGAAGCAAACGAAGGCGTAATTGTACTTGCGGCAACAAATAGAGCAGACGTACTAGACCCAGCGCTACTTCGTCCGGGCAGATTTGATAGACAAATATATGTAAACATTCCAGATGTTAGGGGACGTGAAGGCATACTAAAAATACATGCCAAAAACAAACCTATTGACCCTAGCGTAGACTTTAAAGATATCGCTAGACTTACAAGCGGATTTACTGGTGCAGATATTGAAAACGTGCTAAACGAAGCTGCAATACTATCAGCTCGAAACGGCAAGTCTACAATCGGCATGACAGAGATTACTGAAGGCATAAATAAAGTATTGATGGGGCCACAAAAGAAGAGCCGACTAGTTACTGAAAACGACAAAAAACTCACAGCATATCACGAAGCAGGACATGCTATTATCGCTAAGAAACTTGATTGTGGTGAAAATGTACACGAAGTTTCTATTATTCCACGTGGAATGGCTGGTGGATACACAAGCACACGTCCAAGTGATGACGACGAGCATTATTCACTTTCAAAACTAAACAATCGCATATCCATGATGATGGGCGGACGTATAGCCGAACAAATTGCGTTTGGGGATATTACTGCAGGAGCAAGTAGTGATATTAGTAAAGCTACAGAAATCGCTCGCAAAATGGTAACCGAATGGGGTATGAGCGAAAAACTAGGATTTTTGAGTTTTGGTAGTAAAAACGAAGTATTTATCGGTCGTGATTATCAAACACAAAACAATTATAGCGAAGCAACAGCATCGCTTATAGATAGCGAAATCAAACGTATTGTCGACGAAAACTATGCACGAGCATACAAAATATTGAGTGACAATAAAGACGCTCTAGACAATCTTGCAAACTTGCTTTTGGAAAAAGAAACTATATACACAAAAGAAGTAGATGAGGTTCTTGCAGGTATCGACTATAAAGAAATTGTCAAACGTATCGACAAAGAAGAAAAGAGTCGTAAAAAACAAGAAGACAAGAAAAAACGTGAGCAAGAAGAAGTAAATGCACTTAAGATTCAACAACTTAAAGAGCAAGCAGCTGAAGCACTCAATAATGCTGGTGTTATATCCAAAAACGAATATGACAAAATAAAAGAGCAAGGTCAAAAACTTAGAGAAGAATTTGATGCAAAAGCTGAGAACAAAACTAAAAAGAAAAAAGTAGAGACTGAAAAAAAGGCTGAGACAGATACCAAGACAGAAAGTATCGAAAATAAGGCCGATTTAGAAGAAACTAAAAAAGAAGATAAGACAGACGACCAAAAATAGTTTGACAAAGACAAATATATTGGTTATTATGAGTAAGTAAAAAGAGGAAAAATATGAAAAAAGTAATATCAATCATTTCTATTGTATTGGTTGCACTTCTAGTGGGTGCGACAATCACACTTGCATGTGTAAAAACACATACTTTTGATGCCGTAGATGCACTTGGAGACTATGATAAAATTGAGTCTGTTGAGATTTTCAAAAACGGCAGTTCGTACAATACTTTTAGTAGTTATAGTGACAAAACAACAATTGACAAAATTGTTTCCCTTCACAAAGATTCGTTGAAAGACAATGTACTAAGTGCATTGTTCCAAGGAGCAACTGGTTTTGATGAGAGTTTTGACAAATTGTCTACATCTAAAAGTGTAAGCGATATTTATGCTGAAAATATTTGTATTTCATTTAAATTTAGCGAGAAGCAAACTTTAAAATGGAATGGCGAAAATGTTTTGACAGCGAAAGAAAAAACAGTAGAGTACAACAAAATTATTATGCAACTAAATAATAGTAAAAACTTTGCTGATGTAGCTGTTTATGTACTAAACGATTCGACATCAAGCCTTTACAGAGTAAACACTCTTGCTCACCAAGCTGATCTTTATGATTATATCAATAAAATGGATTTTGCAGGTAGCTCGGCAAATTAATATTGTATAAAAGTCAAGACATTGTCTTGGCTTTTTATATGTCAAAATATAAAAAACAAGTCTCTACTTTCATAGAGACTTGTTTTTATTTGTCATGAGATTTGCAATAAAGTGCGAAGAAATCTCCAAGATTTACTTTGCGATATTTACGTAACAAATCCATAGGACTGGTCGCCCAGCCATTTTGTATTATAAGTTCGGTCGCAATTCCGCCTAGCACATAACTTTCTATTGTGCCTATTTTTTGTGTAAGGTAGAGTAGATTGTTGAAGGCTTGTTCTTTTGGCATTTTTGTAAGCATGTAAATATAACATTGTTCGATAGCGGTGTTATAATTTTTTATTGTAAGTAGTGGTTTTAATATGTTTGCAGAAAGTATCTTGGCATTTTTAGTATAAATACTTTTTCGTGCGTGAAGACTACTAAACATCGCCCAACCATTTAGTACCCATCGTGACCCAGTGTCAAAATTTCGTGTTTGGTTTTGAAAAACACTATTGAAAAAATGTGCTTTGCCAGGATAAGCATTGCGATAATATTGGTATTCGATATTGTCGCCTAGTGTATGTAGAGTAACAAAGTCTACAGGTGTGCCATTAAAATGGTGCGAACTAAGTCGTCCAAATCCACTTGTTTTTTCATATGACACAATATATTTTGTGTCGTCTTTTTCACCCCATATTCCTTGCAATAATCGGTCATTTTGAATATTGTTTTCAAGTCGATTTATTGTGTCTTCGGCATTTTTATTACTTGAAAGTGAGATATTTTCAAAACTGCGTTTGGAGTATTTTATTATTTCGCGTTTGACCGCACTATAATATTTGCCGAGAATGGTTTTGTATAGTGGGATAGTGACGTTTTGGCATTTTTTAGTAGTTGCTGTCGTCAATAAATACATGAAAAATTCTTTATCGTCGGCATATTTTGTGTTTATAATATCGACAAAATATTGTTTGAGTGGCGTCGGACAAAACAAAACACCATTTATGCGTTTGGTCACAACATCTTTAAAGTGAGATTTGTCATTCTCTGACAAATTGTCAAAAGTCTCCATTACTTGCAAGATAGAAAAATTGTGACGATAAAACTCGATTTCTTTGTCGAGTATTTTTTTACTGTCTTCGTCAAGATGAAAACCATATCTCTTAATTTCTTTGTAAACATTGTTGTCAAATGCAACTTTATTTTTCCATTTTTTATCTTCGTATATCATGTCTTTATTATATTAAATAAATTTAAGTTAGACAATTAAATATTGATGTTTTTTAATTACTTTTTAAAATAACCTAAGTCATTTAGTTTTTTATTTACAATATCCTTTGTCTGATTTTGACCGAGTGCAAAACTTAGATTGCTCATCACATAACCTAGCGGAGTTCCTAGGTCATATCGCTCACCTTTGATTTTTACGGCAAACATATAATTGTTTTTAACATACATTTCGACAGCATCGGTTATGGGCATGTCGTGAGATTGACGAATATAATTAAAGATGCTGGGTTCTAGAAGAAATACACCAAGACTGGCAAGATTGCTTGGTGCTTGCTCTGGTCTTGGCTTCTCAATTATCGACATTATGCGACAATTTTCTCCAATTTCTACTATTCCATACTTATTTACTTCATTTTTTTCTACTTCTTTGACGGCAAGTAGTGTTGAATGAAATTTGTAAAATGCTTTTAACATCTGTGTAATTAATGATGGGTTGTTGTTTATTATTTCGTCACCGTTTAACATTAAAAATTTTTCATCGCCGACCCACTGCCTGGCATAACTAATTGCATCGCCAGTTCCACGTGATGAGTTTTGTGATATAAAGCAAAAATTTGCTTTTTTGTAGTTTTGAAGTTTTGCTAGTTGTAAGTCGTCGGCGACACTTTCAAAAGCAATATTTTTTGTAAAGTATTTTATTATATCTGTTTTGTCGGGACGTATTACAAATGCTATTTCCGTAATCCCATTTTTGATTAGGTCGTCGACCAATATTTGAAGTATAGGTGTATCGTAAAGTGGTAAAAGTTCTTTAGAGATGGCTTTGGTTGTTGGTAAAAATCTCGTCCCCCACCCACCACATAATATAACAGCTTTTCGTATCATGTTTACCTCCAATATTATATATGTGCAGTCTTGTATGTTTGACACTTATCGTCATATTTTGCACAACACTTAAATAGGTATAAATAAAGGGACGGTTGCAAAAGGGACACGTATATAAAAAATATTGTTGCAAAAGGGACATATTTAAAAATATGTGTTGACTAGATATCATTATTGGTGTAAAATATACAATGTAAAAATATGTTTTGGAAAAGGAGAGACATGGCAAGACAAGCACGTAAAATTAGTTCACTTGGCACATATACTGTTGTGTTACGTGGCAAAACTGATTGTTTTGAAGATGCTGATTTACGGCATACTTTTTTGTGTTGTTTGTTTAAGTACACAAGTGCCGACATGTGTAGTGTGCTAGCTTATGCTTTTTCAAACAAAGACTGTTATATGGTTGTGCAAGAAAAGGACGGGACGTTGTCTGATTTTATGCGACGTAGCACGGGACTATTTGCAAGGCTGTATAATAAAAAGACATTGCATATGGGGAAGGTGTTTTTTGATAGATATCTAAGCGAACCTATAAACACAAATGACGACACAATCACTGCTATTAAGCAAGTATTCAAACTAGAAAATATGGAAGGTTATACTTCGTGCAAAGCAAATTACTTTAAGGATATGTTTGTGGATAGTAGTTTTGTAAAAGAACGTTTTACTCGTCTCCAATGGCGACAAGAACTTAAAAAACCAATTGAGAAAGCAAACTACAAAATAAGTGTTGGAAAACTTACTGACGAACAAGTCAGTGCGTACATACTTCAAAAACACAATATAAAAGTCACACAGATAAACAAGCTTAATCCAAACAAACTTGAAAGTGTAATAAAAGAAGTGGTCGATGTTACAAAAGTGAGTGCACGCCAACTTGCCCGTATTACATCACTTCCGCTAAGGTTGCTTTGGAAATTGTGCTCGAAAAAGGAAAAACAAGAAAAGAATGGAATTGTGTCCCAAGCGACCATTTCTAAGGACCAAAACAAAATACAAAAATAAAAGGAGTAGTTATGAGCAAAAAGAGATATTTTATAAATCTTGCAATCATCGTGATATTTGCATCACTGACTGGTTTTTTTGCGGGCAACTACTATGTTAAAAACTACACAGGGGCTGTACTTGCGGTGACTGAGACTGAAGAACAAGTTCGTGGCAATGATGTGTCGGCCACTTTGAAAAAAGCAAAAGGCAAGACCCCTGCAAATCTTACAAGTGTCGAAAACTTTATTTTGGCCGAGTATTATCTAAATCAAAAAGACTATATCTACAAAGAAGTAACGGGTAAAATTACAGCAGCGGGAGTTACACAAGGATTACATAGTTTTAAAGTATTAAAAGACGGCTATGTAATGAGTGAAAAAGTAAGTAGTAGTAAGTTTGTAAAAGTCGCTGACCGCACATTATATAAAGTAGGCGATGAGTCTGTAAATTATTATAAGGGAAGCAATATTACATCGTCTTACTCTGCGACATGGAAGACCGAACCAAGCAAGGTATGGACGCTTGACGAATATAAAGAGAAATATGGCTCAAATCCGACCGCATTTATAGGTTATGTTATAGGAACAAAATCCACACTCGGTGCAAAGTCATCGACACCTAAAAAACTTGCAAATGGAAACTATGAATGCACTATTGTGACTGATACATATTTTTCGGTTATGAATTATATGTACGAGATTCGTACAACCAGTGGTAGCGACAATTTTCCACGTATGGATAGTTCGACTATCACATTTGAGATTACACCTGATTGGAATTTTGTACGTATAGACTACAAAGAATCGTACTCGGTGTCTATTGCAGTGCTAGGATACACAAAATGTTCAGGTGCACTTACTGAGACATTTAGTTATGACGGGACATGGAAAAACCCACTTATCTAATAATATAAAGGAGCAACTATGAAAAAGGAGAAAGTCAAAAAGACCAAACCTAAGAAAAAGTTTTCGCTATGGCGAATGCTTAGTTATGTAGGCTGTTATGTGTTTGTCACATTTGCAGTGGCTTTTGTTGTGGTGTCGGTAAATAGCTCGACATATTCTTTCACGCCTCCTTCACTTGACGACAATGAGACTGTGCAAAGTTCGCTTCTTGGAAATATGGTATCAAATATCATGACCGTCGAAGACATGACGACTTCGCTCGGACTTACTATTCAAAACGGCGACACAAACATAAATATCACAGGCGATGTCCAATTAAAAATATACGAAGAATTTTCCGGAGTCGAAGCAAAAGCAAATCTTTCTGTAGGTTATAATGGGACAGTTGTTGATGTGCAAGTAATGTATACTGACAAGTTGTACTTGACACTTGATAATCGTACATTTGTGCTTGATTTAAATGATGGATTTGAGGGTATTTTTGGAATACTAAATGTATTAGGTGTCGAATTAGACCTAAATCTTGACGACTTAATGGGCAGTCTTGATATGAGTATACTTGATACACTTGGCGACTATATTACTGAGTCAACTTTGGAAAATGGTTATGCACTTTCTATTGACTATAATGGGCTGTCAGCGACAGTTGTGCTTGATAGCGAATACAATATAGTTTCGGTGTCAGCACCATCGCTTAGTTTTGATGGCTGGGATATCTCACTAAATCTTGGAGTAGAGTCGCAAAACCAAGGGCTTGTATTTGACGAAGTAGTGGGTGACACAAGCCTTAGCCCAATTTTCAGACTTGTCGAGTGTGGGCTAAACACATTTAAAGGCATAAATTATACAATAAACACAAATATAAATTATGACAAATACAACTTCGGTTTTGACGCTGTTGTAGATGGCAGTGATGCAAAACTTCTTACAAATATCAGCGGACAAAACTTAGCATTCTATCTAAAAGATGGCATAGGATATGGTGATTTTGGTGCTATTAAAATCAAAGGCGGCATGGACGATATAAACAAAGTAATTGATATCGTGACCGACCTTGTTCCTGATGATATGATTCCGGATTTTGATATTGATATGGACATGGATACTATTCTTGGTCTTGTGCAAAAGGCAATTTCGCAAAACTGGAACATAGTAGGTGATGAAGATGGTCTCGCATTTGAGTTTGATGGCAATATCCTAAACATAACTTATCAAAACGACAAAATATCTAATATAGAATTTGATATATGTGGTGTTACGGGTAGTATTAGCCTTGCAGAAAATACAAACAGTATTGTTGTGCCTGAGCAAAAATATATGCAAGTGGGCGACCTTGCCGACTTTATCCGTCCTGTATATAATATAGTTTGCCTTGACCGAATAAATGCAACAGCAGATATCATGCTTGATGGCAAAACTTACGACTTAAATATTATGTTTGATAAAGCAACAAATAGGGTAAGTGCTAATACAAACGTATATAATAAGGTTGTCAAATTTGATTATTTTGACCACACTTTGTATCTTCAAATCGACGACGTAAGAGTATGCACTCCTACAAGCGATGTGATGGGGCTAGTGGTTTATGTATTGCAAAACTACTGTGGTGATATTAGTGTTGATGACCTAAAATCAGCATTTGAAAACGAACTTACACTTGATGTAGAAGCAAATAAATATAGCTTTGCATTTGGTGGTGTAAACTTAGATTTTGAAATCACAAACGATGAGATAAGTGGTCTTTCAGTTGTTGTTGGGGATATATGTGCAGAGATGACTTTGACTTACAATGACATGACTCCACTTGTTGATATTGATGTAGATGCATATACTACACTTGACGTAACAATGGAAAATCTCCAATATATATTTGGTCTTGTGAAAGAATATATTGAAGGTGGCGAATATAATTTTGATATTGACTTTGAGTACGGCGAGTATGCACTTAGCGGATATATCGGTCTAAACAATAATGATTTGGCATGCGACCTTAATATATCGGCATTTGGATATGATGTTCGCATAATTGTGAGTGACAAAATCGGTCGAGTATATATAAAAGACCTTGCAATATCTTGCGAGTATGACACTTTGGCTGGTTTGGTCGCATATGTATTTAAAACTTTGGATATAAACATAGATGTTGATAAATATCTTGCAAATTTGCCAGAATTTGATGCACAAGCAATTGAAGACTTACTAAACAATGTGACTTTGTCATATACAAACAGTACTTTTGTAATCGGTTATGAAGATATCACACTAAATGTTAGACTTGGACTAAACACAATTAAAAATATCTTTATGACATATAAAGATTTTAGTGTAAATATCAAACCCACATATGCAAAAAATGTTATTATTCCAAATGTAGAGTATATCTATATTGAAGATATTGTAGACATTTTAAATAGCGTAAAACCTATCATTCAAAACAAATATTTGACAGCAAATTTTGAAATAAATATAAATAATATTGAAGTGTCGGGTGTAATCAAGTTTGATTATACTGACATGCGATTGGAAGCTACAATACATGTACTTGACCAAACAATAAATATCGATTATATCGACGGAAAAATATATATCGCATATGACGGAGTTAAACTGGCTTGCAAGACAGAAGATATACTTGACCTTATTAAAGGATATATTGATATTGAAGACAAAATATCTGATTTAAAATCAGAAGATATTACTGCCGATGATATTCTTGACAAACTTGCACTACTAAGTATTATCAAAACACAAAATGGTTTTGATATTACATACGACACTTATACATTCAAACTCACTCTTGCTGATGGTATACTAAGTGGTCTTACATATGGCGAAGATGTAAATATTACATTCGACCATAGTACTCCAGTATTTGAAAATATCGACACTAATGCATATCAATATGTAGACCTTACATACGCAAATGTAAGTAGTCTTGTCGAAAAAGTAAAAACATATATTGAAAGTGATGAGTACTATATCGACCTAAGCGCTTCGTACGGCGAGTATGGAGTAAATGGTTGGATAGGGCTAAAGAAAGGTCACATCGTGGGTCGACTTGAAAGCACAATCCTAAACAAACTACTTCAAATCGATATTGTAAAAGACGTCGTGTATATCGACTATGACGGACTAAAACTACAATGTGCTTTGGCTGATTATTCAAAAATTGCTGAACTACTACAAAGCGAGTGGAATATCACAATCCCAGACTTAGACCTTGTAACTCCACTCACAATGTTATACACAGATACAAACATTACATTTGACGACATACAAAGTATCTTAAACAAACTTACTATATCGAATACAGGCATGACACTACATATCGAGTATGAAAGAGTAAGTGCAAGTATCGACCTTGCTAATTACAAAGTAAATAGCGTGGTTGTGCAATATGACGACCTTAGAGCTATATTAAAACCAACTACCGCTCACACGAACAATATCTCTGGCGAGTATATTAAATTAGTTGATGTAATAGATTTAGTAGAAGTTGTGCTTCCTATTATTGAGAACAAACACCTCACAATGACAGTGTCGACAAACATAAAAGGTGTTGAGATTGGTGCAGTAGTTTCGCTTGATCATGCAAGCAAACAAGTAAATGTTGTACTTAATGTTTTGAATGAAACAATAAATATTAGATATCAAAATGGCAATATATATATTGATTTTGATGGTGTCAAACTTGCTTGTTCGACAAGTGATATACTTGACCTTATCAAAGGATACATGCCTGATGCAGATATCGACGAAATGTTGTCGGGTAAAACAATTGAAGAGACAGTGAATGATGTTTTGGATATATTGAGAGAAATATCTCTTTCGGGTACATCAAATGGTTTTGAAATCGGTTATGCCGAACACTTATTTAATCTTGAAATAACAAACAATATTTTAACTAGCCTTACATATGGCGAAGATGTAAACATTACATTTGATCATAGCGCTCCAGTGTTTGAAGAAATCGATACTAATGCATATCAATATGTAGACCTTACATATACAAATGTAAGTAGCCTTGTCGACCAAGTAAAAACATATATTGAGAGTGATGAGTACTATATCGACCTAAGTGCTTCGTACGGCGAGTATGGAGTAAATGGTTGGATAGGGCTAGAGAAAGGTCACATCGTGGGTCGACTTGAAAGCACAATCCTAAACAAACTACTTCAAATCGATATTGTAAAAGACGTCGTTTATATCGACTATGACGGACTAAAACTACAATGTGCTTTGGCAGATTATTCAAAAATTGCTGAACTACTACAAAGTGAATGGAATATCACAATCCCAGATTTAGACCTTGTAACTCCGCTCACAATGTTAGACACAGATACAAACATCACACTTGACGATGTGCAAAGTATCTTAAACAAACTTACTATATCAAATACAGGTATGACACTACATGTTGAGTATGAAAGAGTGAGTGCAAGTATTGACCTTGCTAATTACAAAGTAAATAGCATAGTTGTACAATATGATGACCTTAGAGCGACACTAAAACCAACCACCGCACACACAAACAATATCTCTGGCGAGTATATTGACATTGGAAGTTTGACAAACGTGGCTAGAGCCATTAATAAATCAATGGCAAATATGACTATGAGTGGTGTGCTTACAGTGGATATTGTGTTTGCAAATGAAGTAAATACTTTGAATATAAACTATGGCATTACATACAAAGACAAAGATTTGAGAGTGTATGGAAACTTCACATTCAAAGGACTAAATGTAAATTTGTATTATTTTGACCGCACAATATATCTTGACGTTGTAGGCATGAAAATTTATGCAAGCATTGACGACTATGAAGATATTATTGCATGGCTAAATAAGACATTCGAACTAAATATAGATATTGAAAAAATAAAAGACAGCACTGACCTATCGTTTGACGATATCAAACTTGATTTTGTCAAAGATTGGACTATTACAGACGAATATATAAGTGCTGATGTGTTTGAAAATATTCACCTTGACGTGTACTATGGCGACACAATCGAGAAAGTTGTGTTTGAAGCGGGCGATAAAGGTGCAACTATTGTTTGCACATCATTTGATGCACTTACATTTGATAGTATTGAT
Organism: uncultured Christensenella sp.; assembly: GCA_964434265.1. GTDB lineage: Bacteria > Bacillota > Clostridia > Christensenellales > UBA1242 > UBA11490. Next base: position 47,371 of record CAYSUK010000005.1, read on the forward strand.
AAGACACAATACAGCAAATATACTATTGTAACAAATACTATTGATGATATCCTAAATACAATTAAGAAAAAGTCATTTGATATATCGGCGGTTGCAAGAGTATTTGAAAATGACCAAACTACATACAATGCGGCCGTGACTCTTGCATTTGACTTTGAAAATCACTTCAAAGCATATGGCGAAGCAAATGTAGTAGACTTACTCGATGAAAATGGCTCAGTTAACTTTGTCGCATCTTGGGACAAATACAGCCTAGACGACAATCGCGACTATATATTCGTAAATTACAATGGCATGAAACTTCGCATGAATAGCGATGCGCTCAAAGAAGTGTTGGTACTTGGATTGCAAATACTAGGAGTTGACCCAAGCATACTAGGATTTTTGGAAGATGTCAGTGACGACTTTAAGGTTGATTCGTCAAATCTAAACAATATTATGCCAAATCTCGATATGGGAAATCCGCTTAATATGTTGAGATACATAAAATCGCTAAACCTTACAAACAGCCAATTTACACTTGTGCTTGATGGTTCGTTCTTTGGCGATGGTGTGGCCGATATGGAAATTGTGCTTCATACAAACAATGGCACAATCGTAGGGCTTGACCTAAACAATATATTTGTAGGCGGAACAGAAACATTTAATCTTGCAATTTCGCTAAATCCATTTGAATCAGTGCCAGAAATACAAGACAAAGTAAACTACATGGATCTTAGCGGTGCAAGCCAACTTCTAAAAGCGGTTATAAACACATCTAGCAAAAAGAGTTATCACATCACAGGTGCGGTAAAACTAAATGCGGCAAATCTTATTAAAAAGACTGTCGGAGTAGACATGGGTGTGGTGATAGGTGACGACGGCAAAACAATTATAGATGTTACACTATCAAATTATCCACTTTATGTCGGTGTAAACACCGAGTACTCAAATTATAGTGCACCTATAAATCGTATGCGAACTATCAATATGCGATTTAAAGATGGTTATGCATATCTAAGAATGTATGATGCAAAATATTTGAGTGCTGGGACATACGAACGTATAAGTAAAGTCCCTGTGAGTTATTTGATACAAAACCTAAGTTATTACATGCAATACATTTTGGGCTTTACAGACAATATTCAAGCCGCAATAGACGAAGCCATAACAGCAAGCCAAAACTACACTGGGGCTACTGATTATAGCAATATACTTCTTGACTACAATCAAACAGACAATAAGCATTCGCTCACACTAAATTTGCAAGAACTTGCACACAATGACCAACTTGATACTATGGAAGTTGGACTAACGACAGTAAATAGTAGAGAGACGGGCAGAAAAGACATGTTGTATCGACTTGACATGAATGTTATTATGCTTGGCGACTTGATTAAAATCACAACAGATGACGAAGCTAATCTCAAACTTGTCGACCTAAATTCTACATACGACATGACAGAAGCAAATGCGTTTATCCAAAACTATGAAAATAGCGGATACGTGACCTTTGGCGAGTATGTAAGCGAAGGTGGCAAAACATTTAGTAAGTCAAACGACAAAGATGTTACCATTACATTCTACGACCAAGACAACACGGCGACTACTGTAAGTGGCAAAGTCGGAAGTCTAATAAATTATCCAAGTGTGACTGAGACACTTGCAGATGGCAGAAAGTTTAAGGGTTGGTATTATTATGCAAATAGTGATAAGACCAAACTCAAAGAGTGGACGCATAGAAACATGCCATTAAATAGCATGGAACTATATGGCATATGGGAAAACACATATACAGTGACACTTATCGACAATGACCAAACATATATGACATACAATCTATTTAAAGGTGAAAAACTAAATTTACCAGATATAGAAAACCAATTTGTCGAGACTGACGGAGTGCGAAGCGGTAAAGAATTTGCCGGTTGGTACGACGGAATACTAAAACGTGATGAGTTGTCTATCAAAACCGACGTTACACTTAAAGCACATTGGGCTGATGCAACATATTATCAAATCACATATATCGACGGCGACCAAACCACATATAAGTGGGTAAAAGAAGGTAGCCAAGTCGAAGTAGGTTCGAAGTCAAACTATATCGGCACATACGATGACGCACAAGTTGTGTTTGACTGGCGTGGTTGGTATAATGGTGACACACAAATTACAAGTTTTGTAGCAGAAGCACCTATGACCCTTGTCGGGAAGTGGGAGATATGCAGTATGGATATGGCTCGCACACTCACTATAAAAGACGGCGACCAAGTTCTAAGTAGCACACCACAACTTATCGATTACAATATTGTTGTGCCAGAAAATGATAAAATTACATATGACACATGGTATTATCTTGATGCTGACCTTACTGAAAGATACTATATCGAAACTATGCCAGACTATGACTTAACTTTGTATATCGCAAATGTTTATACTGTTAGTATCAAATATGTCGATAGTATCACAAACGGCGAAATCCGAACAAAGACTGAGACTTATCAAGTAAGACAAGGAACAGTTCTTGCAGATGTTTTGCCAGACCCAAGCAGATTTAATACACACGGCACAGACGGTCAAATTATAAATATCTACGACGACAATATCCATCAAATATCAAACACATTTGAAGAATACACAACAATGTATGACAAAATGCCAAACTGTGATTTTGATACAGAAGAATTGTGGATACATACTGACAGATATTATTATGACATCGTATTTGATACAAATTGGAATTATGAGCCAAGAATAATTTGGCCAAGTAATGCAAGCAATTATGTGGATTATCCTTCATTTACTCCTGAAACTATGAGAATACTTGAAGGTGAGACATTAGATTTGTCAGGTAGTGAGTACAAACCTTCATGTACAATGAAAGGATCGTTTAAAACATATGATTACTCATGTTCGGGCTGGTCAACCACTATTCCTGATGATGGTAGTAATGGTGGCGGAAGTACTAGTTATACAGTAAATGCTAATGATGCTACAAATGGTGTAATTACACTTTATGTATGTTGGGAAAAACAATAAAATCTTGACTCTACACAAGTAACACGCTTGTGTAGGGGACAAGAAATTATACAAAAGGAGAGAATATTATGAAAGCAGAATATCGAAATGCACAAAGGTCGAAAGAACTCATAAAAGGTGCACTTATCACGCTTATCGAGAAAAAGCAAAACGTATCTGATATTACAATTACCGAAATTGTAAATTTAGCAAACATAAATCGTGGGACATTTTATAATCATTACAACAATATTATGGAAGTTTTTGACGAGATGAAAGCCGAAGTGATAGGACGTATGTCCGAAGCCCTGATGTCGTGCCATGTTGAAGAAGATATCGAGTCTTTTATGGATATTCTTGTCGAGCACTTTAAGAAAAACGAGAAAACTTACAAAAAGATAATCAAAGGTATCCCACGTGAAATTTTTGCCGACCTAAAACTTCAATTTGTAAAACAAATTCAGCTCATAAACAACAATATTGACCCTGTTATGTTAAATTTTGCTGTAAATGGTCTTGCTGGATTGTATCTTGACTATCTAGATGGTCGAACAGAATTTTCCTTAGATAGGATAGGTCGCCGAACTACTGAGATTTTGAAAAAACTACTTTACACAAAAGAGTAGAAATTACTTAATAAGTATCAAACGACAAAAAAAGATGTATCAAAATTGATACATCTTTTTTAATTTGTATTAGAAAAATGGTGAGACAAATCGTAAAATTGCTGAGCAGAATTTTTCAGTGAGTTTACGTTTTTTCATGTCTTTTAAAGTGATAAGGTGACTACTGCCAAGTACTTGTGTAGCATCTTTTTTGATGTCGTTTAGTGTAGGGCTATCATAAAGCATAACACCATTTTCAAAGTGTAGATATAGACTTCTAAAATCCATATTGACTGTACCTATCGATGCAATGTGGTCGTCTATCATGACAGTTTTTGCATGTACAAACCCGTCAAATTCGTATATCTTTATGCCCGATTTTATAAGGTCGGTAAATCGTCCACGTGCAAGATAGAATGCACTTTTCTTATCTGGGTTTTTAGGGAAAACAATGTTTACTTCGACACCGCTTTTTGTTGCAAGTTTGAGTGCGGTAACCATTTCTTCGTCAAGTATAAGATATGGTGTTGTGATATAGATACTTTTTTGTGCTGAGTTTATGAGATTTAGATAGATGTTTCGAGCGACTGGCTCATATGTAAGGGGAGATGTTCCGTATGGTTGGATACACTCTTTGCCTTTGATTTTTTCTTCGCTCTTGTATTTTTCATATTCGAGTCTAGCGCTAGTCGAGAAGTGCCAACTGTTTATAAACATAACGACCATGCTCCATACAGCATCACCAGAAATCTTTATTCCACAATCTTTCCATGTGCCGTATTTGTCTACGATATTTGCATATTCGTCGGCTATGTTTATTCCGCCAGTAAGTGCATGTATTCCGTCGACTACTAGTATTTTGCGGTGGTCGCGAAAATTGATAAATGAATTGTATCTGCCAGTTACCTTGTTAAATGGCAAAGCTTCGATATTGTAGTTTGCAAGTTTTTTGAAAGTATTTTTGTCACTAAATTTATCAAGACAACCCATGTCGTCATAGAGTATTTTTATCTCTACACCTTCACGTGCTTTTTCTTTAAGTAAATTAAACAATTCGTCCCAAATTTGACCTTCTTTAAAGATAAAGTATTCCATGAAAATATATTTTTTGGCTTTCTTTATCATGTCAAACATTTCTTTAAAGTATGTCTCGCCATCATGAAGATATTTTGTGGTACAATTTTCATATATTGGCATGTTTATTGTGTTTGCGATATATTGCGATTGCTTAAATGCAGTCATGTCCGATTTTTTCAAATTGCTAAATTGCTCAGTGTTTGATGGCAAATAACTGCTAGATAGAAAAGCCATGTTTTGCCAGTCTTTACGTTTTTTGCGAGTACCGTGCGAGCAGTTTGCTCTGAGATATAACACACAGCCAAACACCGGTGCTATAAATATAAACAGTCCCCACATGAGTTTGTATAGTGGCTGTGACTTGCTCTTTATTAGAAATATACTAGCAAACAACAATACGATAAATGCTGCTATCCCATAAAAAACAGAGTTTAAAAAATACGATATAAGCACGAAAATTGCTATATTTATAACAAGTGAAAATATTAAGATAAATCGCGATGACGCGAAAAAGTTTAGAATTTTTTTCATACTCAAATTTCTCTATATATAGTATAACACATCTTTTTTATTCAATCAAAGATTTAGAGACAAATCCATCGTACTTGCGACAATATTTTTTAGTTTTTTTGCGATTGCTCAACATTTTCGTTTATGGTCATTTCAATTTGTTTGAAATTTTGTGCTTTCTCTAATTCTTTTTGAGCACGATTAAGTTCGCGTCTAACATCAGCTGTCGATTTGTAGAATGCACCACCGTCGTGGGATTGGAAGTATACGCCAACAATTCGACGACTGCTGGTGTTTAGAAGTGTGTAAGCTGCACGAATACGCGCACCGCCCACAACGTGTTGTACAACCTTAGAATTTGACTCTATAAATACATTATATGCTCTAATGCGACCTTGGTTGTCAATAATAGTAATTCCGTCGTAGTTTAACATGGTCATAAATACATCGGCAAAGGCACGGAGTTTGCTTTCGTTAAAACTTTTTGTCTGTAAAAATAGTTTTCCAAACTCTATTGGCTCGGGCAACCATGTCCCGTCACTGAATATCCCTTTGGTGTCTTTAAAGTCTTTGTCCACAACAAGACAAATTGTTCCGCTTAGTGATTTAAAGCAGTTGTTGAAGATATTTTCAAGTATGTTTTTAATACTTTCAAGTTTGCGTGGAGTGGTCTTTAGTTTTGATACACTATCATTAACAAAACGTTTGATTGTGTCGTCCCACTTGGACTCCTTTTTGTCTTCGACAGAAAAATTTATATCAAGGTGAGTACCTCTGACACCTTTGATACTTACTACTCCGTTTGATAAAACATTTAGATACACAAGTTTTGATTTTTGCTTTAATGATTCTACTGTGTGTTCGTCAAATATTTGTGCTTCGAGCGAGCGGTCTTTAAGCGAATTGATACATTTTACAAGTCCGTATTCTACGTTTTCGCTTCCATAATTTATATACACAGTCCAACCGCTTTTGCAAAAACACATTAGCGCTTTTAGACGTTGGTTGAAGTTTACACTTTGTTCGTCGATATAAAATGGGATTTTGACACTATCAGGCACGTTTTTGACAATAGCACCTATGTTGTTGGTCATAAGAAGCATTGGCCTTATCTTTTCGCCTTCTTCTTCCCAACGCACAAGTCGGTAAAAAATATTTAAAAGCCTGTCGACATCGCCAGACGATAAGGTCTTAAATTCGTTTGCGAATAGTTCGCGAATAGATTTTGTTGCGTCATCGAAAAAAATGTTTGTTTCCATACCTTCGTCCCTCGTATTTTAATTATAACATAATAACTATTTTTTTTACAATAACAAAATCACAATTTTTCGACATTTTTTAGACTAGTTTTTCAAAAATAAATTTTATAATGGAAAAATATAAAGATAAGGTGTAAAGTGATTGAAAAAAAGTGGAAAAATGTATTATAATAATCAAAATATTAGGAGACAATATGAATATTGAAAGATTGAATGAACAATTTAAAAACGACTTTCTTGCAAATAAAAATTATCATTCGCTTGAAAAGTATGTTATGTCTGAATTATTGACACCGATTTCGGATTACTATAATGCGGTTGAAATAGTTTGCAAAAACCTTAATTTAATTAAAGGATTAGATCTTTTGTTTGTGGCCACATATCTAAATTCAGAATATTCTATGGGTTATGATAATTTGTTGGAAATACTTAATTCTAAAATAAATGAGACAGATGATTTAAATAAAGCTATTATTTATTATCTAAATGCTCATAATATTATTTGCAATAACAAAAAATGGAAAAACGACAAGGAGTGCTTGTTAAATTTAAAAAAGTCGGTTGATTTATCAAAAGGTTTTAATTTTGCGAACAATAGGTTTTATTTGGCACAATGTGTGGACACGCAAACCGCGAAAATATTTACTAAAGAGTACATAAGTAATGTGACTGAAAGGCATACAGAAACTTCGTTAAAAAACTTACCTGAAGAGTACTGGTTTTCATCGCTTAGTTTTGTGGAAGAATTTATCTTGGGTACATCAATATCAGAAATTGTTTACAAAAATAAAATAGAAAATTTGACCAAACAGGGTTTGATTTAAAAGGTAATGAAATGAAAAAGCAAATAAAACAACTGTTATATGAAAATATTAAAATAAAATGTACATTATAGTGTGCATTTTATTTTTCATATAAAAAATTAAACATGTGTAAAGTGATTGAAAAAAGTGAAAAAATGTATTATAATATTCAAAATGTTAGGAGATAAATATGATAGACATAAATTTGATAAGAACAAATCCCGAGCTTGTAAAGGAAAATATTAGAAAGAAATTTCAAGACCAAAAAGTTGGCCTTGTAGATAAGGTACTCGAACTTGACACCAAAAACCGCAATCTCAAACAAGAAGGCGACGGACTACGTGCTAGCAGGAACAAACTTTCTAGCGAGATAGGTGCCCTTATGCGTGAGAAAAAAGTCGACGAAGCAAACAAGATAAAAGCACAAGTAGTCAAAAACAACGAACGCATTGCTGAGATAGAAAAAGAAGAAGAAGCATGTGTTGCTGAAATCAAAAGCATCATGATGACTATTCCAAACATTATTGATAGTAGTGTTCCTATCGGTAGAGATGATAGCGAGAATGTCGAAGTACAAAAATTTGGCGAGCCAAAAGTGCCAAGTTATGAAATCCCATATCATGCCGATATCTTAAATGCACTTAGTGGACTAGATAAAGATAGTGCAGGACGTACTAGCGGAAATGGTTTTTACTATCTTATGGGCGACCCTGCTAGGCTTGTTACTGCGATGATAAACTATGCACGTGACTACATGATTTCAAAAGGTTTTATATATTGCATTCCGCCTTTCATGATCAGAAGTGATGTTGTGAATGGAGTTATGAGTTTTGCTGAGATGGACGCTATGATGTACAAAATCGAAGGCGAAGACTTGTTCCTTATTGGCACAAGCGAACACTCTATGATAGGTCGTTTTAAAGATCAAATTATAAAAGAAGACACTCTTCCTATCACTATGACATCATATAGCCCATGTTTTAGAAAAGAAGTGGGCGCACACGGAATTGAAGAACGTGGCATTTATCGTGTTCACCAATTTGAAAAACAAGAGATGATTGTGCTTTGCCGACCAGAAGAAAGTATGGATTGGTATAACAAAATGTGGAAATACACTGTTGAGATATTTAATAATCTTGATATTCCTGTACGCCAACTTGAATGTTGTAGTGGGGATCTTGCCGACCTTAAAGTTAAGTCGTGTGATATCGAAGCATGGAGCCCAAGACAAAAGAAGTATTTTGAAGTAGGTTCGTGTTCGACACTAGGCGATGCACAAGCACGAAGACTTAATATCCGTGCAAAAGGCAAGGACCAAAACTATTTTGTTCATACGTTAAACAACACTGTACTTGCATCGACCCGTGCACTTATTGCACTTTTAGAAAACAATTACAATGAAGACGGCACAATAAATGTTCCAGAAGCGCTTAGACCATACATGGGTGGACAAAAAATAATAGGAACCCCACGTAATAATAAATAATATAAATCATATAATAATAAAAACTACTTTTAAAGTAGTTTTTTATTTTTTTATTCTTAATCATTTTACGTGGATAAATTTTTGTAGTAAAATAAATAAAAATAAAGGAGATAAAAACTATGAATTATTTGTTGGGACTTAGCGGCTGGGGAATTGCAGGTATAGTTATAGGCGGTGTAGTACTACTAGCTGTTCTATGGATTTGGTCGACCTATAATAACCTTATCAGAAAAAGAAATCAAGTCGAAGAAGGTTTTTCGACAATGGACGTATATCTTAAAAAGAGATACGACCTTATTCCAAACCTTGTTGAGACAGTAAAAGGTTATGCAAAACACGAAAAAGACACTTTGGCAGAAGTAATCAAACTTCGCAATAGTGCCGTAAGTGCTACTTCTATCGATGAAAAGGTAAAAGCCGAAAACAATTTTGCAAATGGCCTTCGCCAAATTTTTGCACTTGCCGAAAATTATCCAAACCTAAAAGCAGATGCAAACTTTGCAGATCTACAAAACCAATTAAAGGCAGTAGAAGTTGATATCGCAAACGCAAGAAAATACTACAATGCTGTTGTTAAAGATTTTAATAATAGTATTCAAGTTTTCCCAAATAGCATAATTGCAAAAAATCACAAATTTACCAAATATGAGATGTTTGCAGTAGCAGATAACACTGAAAGAGAAAATGTCAAAGTTAAGTTTTAAGACTAAAAGTCTACTAATCTTAATAGTTGCACTAATACTAGGGGCAATGATTTGTCCTAGTATTTTTGTGTCTCATGGTAGTGCTTATGCTGACGGAGTTGAGTACAACAACTATTATTTTTCCGATTATCATATCGATTTAGAGTATGATTATGAAAACAATGTTAAAGTGACCGAACGCATGACTGTTGTGTATGGCAAGCCTGTAGACGGAACACATAAAGGAATTGTGCGAGCAATCCCTAGCACTACATATATATCTCGTGGGGCGGTCAGTGACGACTACAAACGTAAACTTGGAGTAAAAATCACAAATGTTGCGTCAAATAAACTCTATGATTTTTATGAAGAAGATGGTGTGTATTGTATCGAACTCGGTGGCGATAAAGATATAAATGAGCACGGAAGTGTCGCAGAAGACTATGTGATTACATATACTGTCAAAATCGGCGACGACTTTACTCGCGACTTTGACTATGTATACTATAATGTTTTTGGCACTGACTATCCTGTAGCTATTAAGAATGCTACGTTTAGTATAACAATGCCAGAAGATATCCCAAATGACATGGTGTATTATGTGGGGAAAAAGGGTAGTGGTGATGCTATCACCCTTGCAAAACAAAGTTTGTCAAATGGCAAGGTTAAATTTGAAATTGCTACCCCTATTGACCTAGAAGCATATGAAGGTGTGTCGGTAAAGACAATCTTAAATGAAGGATATTTTAAAGGATTGTCAGAAGTCATAACAAAATTGAGTGGAGTAAACACAATCATTATTGTGGTTTCGGTAGTCGCCGTATTTGTTCTTATAATAGTGTATGTTATGTTTGGACAAAAACGCAAAAAGTGTGTCGAGACTGTTGAGTTTTATCCACCAGATGGACTAAACCCAGCTGAGTGCTGTTATCTATACAACGGTCAGTCAAATAAGATGTCGTCGATGTTTGTTTATTGGGCAAGTAAAGGCTATTTAAAAATAGAACTTGATGACGACAAAAAACCAAAGGGAGTGAGAAAACTCCAAAACATACCCGAGCATCTTAGTGAAAGTGAAAAACTCGCATTTAACAAACTATTTGAAAATACCGATTATGTCGATATTACAAAACAAAATGATGAGATTGCAAAAACTTTTTCTGCATCTGAACTAATGATAAAAACTAGCATAGGTAAAAGAAATTCGGAACGAAGTACCAATTTTAAATGGTGGACAATACTTTTAAGCATAGCAATTTTGGTGATTGCTGCCGTTGTCGAATGTATATTTAACAATATAGAAACGTTGTACATTATGGAAATGTGGTTCTTAGCATTTGGAATTGGCTTGATAGTTGTTGGTCTTGGTGAAATGGTTTTAAATTATCTTGCCGGCACAAAACTATTGGGTTTTTCATTGGATATGAAAATATCAAAACAAACAAAATTGACTGTTTTGATATTCTATGTCTTGGGTGTAGGGGCTGTTGTTGTTGTAAATATTGTTTTGAGCCATATGATGGCTTTGAGTATTTGGACACGACTTTTGGCATCTGTACCGCTCATTGTATCGCTGATATGTAGGCCTTTAGCAACCGAGTACAACGATAAGTGGCGTGATACCATAGGACGAATTAAAGGATTTAGAAATAATTTGCTTTTGGTCGAAGCCGACAAACTTCAAAAACTTGTCGATGATGACCCTGAATATTTCTACAATATTTTGCCATATGCTTATGCTTTTGGTATCACTGAAAAGTTTATTGAAAAATTTGAACACTTGACCATTCCGTATAATGACAACTTTGGCACAATGATCGATATCGCATATTTTAGCATGCTTCGAAACACTCTTTCAACATTCTCGCATGTTCCATCATCATATAGCGGTGGTGGCATCGGCGGTGGTGTAAGTGGTTCTGGTGGCGGTATCGGTGGCGGTGGCTCATTTGGCCGATAATTAATATAAACAAAAATACACTCCATCTGGAGTGTATTTTTTATACGGCGATAATTATTATACTTAGTGTCGCACTTGGAGTCGAATTGGCTGATAAAGTACGTGCTTCGTTTACTACCGATTTTAAAGATATGATATCGTTTTTATTTAGCCTTTTAGTAAACATCGCAGTCGATTGTGATGTCTGAGAAATTGGACGTTTTGAAGACTCGACAATTTGGTCGTTTATTGCTACTCCAACATATTCGTTTGCTTTCGCATTGTCAGTTGTGTTTATCGAATATGATATCATATATGTGCCGGTAAGCGGTGCGATAAGGCCGTTGTTTTGGGTAGTTACTCCCCTTAATTCTTCGCTTGAAGCAAGAACTAATGTGCCATTATTGGTGAGAGTTTGGGTGGCGGAATTGTATATAGTTCCGCTGTAATCGGGAGTAAGTCCTGATGGCCCAAATCCGCCCGTTTCGCCTTTTTCTCCACGTTCGCCTTGCGCACCAGTAGCGCCCCTTGGTAGCCTAAAAAGTAGGTGGTGGATTACACCTTCGACATCTTCGTGGACTTCTGCTTCTTCGTCGGGTTCGAGTGTTTCTGTTCCGTCAATAACAATTACGGGACTTATGCCAATCTCACCTGGAAAACCACGTTCGCCTTGTTCGCCTTTTTCACCTTGCTCACCCTTTTCTCCACGTTCGCCTTGCTCACCTTTGTCACCTTTTTCACCGCGTTCACCTTGTTCGCCTTGTGTACCCGTAACTCCGCGTGGTATACGGAAGTCAAAATAGTGGACTGATTCGTTTTTTCTGTCTATGACTTCGGCGGGTAGGTCGGGGTCGATAGATTCGACATTGCCAGCACTGATTACTTCCGCGACACCATCAAAACCGCGCGGGATATAAAAATCTAAATAGTTTGTATTGTCCACTTTTGTAAGTAAGACTTGAGCATTGTCGCTAGGGTCAATTGTCTTTGTGCTACGGACTTCTATTAATTCTGCAGCGGGACCCGTTGCGCCTGTGGGCCCGGTTGGTCCAGTTGGGCCTGTGGCTCCAGTAACACCCCTAAGTCCCATTGGACCATGCACAATTTTCTCAACACATATAATACTTTCTTCGCATTTGTTTTGACATTTACACTTGTTTTTCATAACAACTCCTATATTATAGCCTTTACTACTATCATATAAAATCTTTTTTAAAAGTGTGATTGATTTGAGTTTCTAAACGATAATTTTATTTAAATGTTTAGACATTTAAGGTAAATATGATATACTATACAAAATTGGAGATTTAATATGGCAAAATTGTATTTTAAATATGGTGTTATGGGAAGCTCGAAGACGGCTCAAGCACTTATGTGTCGTTTTAATTACATGGAAAAAGGTTATGAAGTTTTGCTTTTGAAGTCGGCAATAGATACTCGTGATAAGGACGACGAAAATATTGTAGTAAAAAGCCGTATTGGGCTTATGGCAAAATGCGAGACGGTTACGCGTGAAGACGACCTTTTTGAATTTGTAAAATCACGTAATTTTCTTAGACCAAACTGTGTTGTTATTGTCGATGAAGTCCAATTTTTAAGCACAAAACAAATCGAACAACTAAAAGCAGTGTCGGTCTATGTCCCAGTACTTTGTTATGGACTGCTCACAAATTTCAAAACCCAACTATTTGAAGGAAGCAAACGTCTTGTCGAAATTGCTGACTCACTGCACGAACTTAAATCTGTCTGTCGTTGTGGCAAAAAGGCAAACGTAAATGCACGTTTTGTCGATGGCAAAATTGTGACCGATGGTGATGAAATTATGATAGGCGGAAATGAATCATATGAAGCATTATGTTATTGTTGTTATGAAAAACTAAAAAAACAAAATACTAAGCCAAAACTAGTAGTTGCATCAAACAACAAACATAAAATAAAAGAGTATGGAGAAATACTTTGTGAGTATGATATTGTCCCTATGAGCGAAGTTGGATTTTGTGACGACATAGTAGAAGACGGAACAACTTTTTTAGAAAACTCGCTTATTAAAGCACGTGCGGTGTCAAAATACTTAAAAGAAAAGGGTGTCAAAGCATCGGTTTTGGCAGACGATAGCGGGCTTTGTGTAAATGCGCTTGGTGGTGCTCCGGGGATATATAGTGCCCGTTATGCTGGTAATCATGGCGACAACGAAGCCAATCGTCAAAAACTCCTTGCTGACCTAAACGGAGTCGATGATCGCTCGGCATATTTTAATTGTTCGATTGCTTTTTTGGACGAAGATGGCAAAGAATATTGCTGTGACGGCAAAACATACGGTCACATTACTACTGAGTATGAAGGAGATACCAGTTTTGGATATGATTGTTTGTTTTATTCGGACGACCTTGGCAAAACTTTCGGCATGTCGACTGACGATGAAAAAAACTCTGTTTCACATCGTGGCAGAGCGGTTGCCGAACTTAAAAAACAACTTCATAGTATTGTTAAATAAAATATATTTTGATGTGAAAACACAAAAAATCGCCACTATAAAGTGACGATTTTTTATTTTGTATTTCCATCATTAAAGTATAGTATTCCGAGAGTGTTTTTTCCACAGTGTGATGTAACAGTCGAACCTGCATGAGTTTCGATTATTTTCTTAAATATATTTTTGCTTTTTAAGTGTTCCATTGCACTCTCGACCACTTCAGGGTCGCAGTTTGTGTGGGTCAAAAAACAATATGATGTATCGGGAGTGTTGTATTCGGCAAGTGTGTCATCAATATAATATTTTACAAGGTCTTTCATTTTGCCACGATACTTTTTGTTCATGCCCATTACGCCGTCTTTAAGTTGGATTTGTGGGTGAAGTTTTAGTAGATTTGCACCTAGCATTTTGAGTGCACTACATCTGCCACCTTTATGTAAGTAGTCAAGTTTGTCAATAGTAAAACTTGCTTGAACATATTGTTTGCGCGCTTCAAGTTTTTCATATATTTCTTTTGCACTTAATCCTTGACGGGATAGTTCGGACGCGTACATTACAAGTAGTCCACCACCAGTCGACAAACTCATTGAGTCAACTACATACACATTTTCAAAACTTTTTGATGCCAACAATGCATTATTGTAGGCGCTGCTTATTTTACTTGAAATAGTGATAAAAACAATGCCGTCAGGGTTTTGGTGTTGTTTGAAAAACTCTTCACATTGATAGGTGTTTATTGCACTAGTTTTTGGTAGGTTCTTCGTACGTGAGACATAATCATATATCATTTCGTTTGTGATATCAATACCATCGCGAAAACTCTCTTCACCAAGACTTATAGTAAATGGCAAAACATCTACGTTGTTTTGTAAATACAATTCTTTTGTAAGGTCGGTCGAACTGTCACTTGCTACTATTACTGCCATCTTCTTCTCCTAATAATATTTTATGTTACTTTTTTGTAAGTTAGACATTATACTTAGACAAGTATAACTATATTTTTCGATATTGTCAAATCAATAAATGCAAAGTTATGTTTGGAAATAATTAAAATATGTTGTAAAATATAGTCGTGGAAAATTTTGTAGAACTAATTGAAGAAAAAGACGACAACAAAAACGTTCATGAAGGACATCGCAAGCGAATGCGGGACGTTGTTAATAAACGTGGACTTGATGGCATGCCCCAACACCAAGTTTTGGAGTACATGCTTTCTTTTGTCGTGCCCCAACGAGATACAAATATTATTGCTCACAATCTAATAAATAAATATGGCAGTATAAGTGCAGTGCTTGAAGCCAGTCAAACTTCACTTGCCGACACAAAGGGTGTAGGCGAAGTAGTCGCTCACTATTTGGCAAATTTTCGAAATATGTTTGCTTATTACCAACACATGAAGGCGGATAATGTTTCTACTATATCAAACTCGCGTGAAGCTTGCGAATATGCAAAGTATTTGCTTGGCGACAAACTCATAGAAGAACTTTATATTACTGGACTCGACAGCAAAAACCAAATTATATTCACGGAGAAAATAAGCACAGGAACTTTAAATAAAAACAATGTTTCTATCCGCACTATTACCGAACTTATTGTGCATTATAAAGTCGGGAATATTATTGTCGCGCACAATCACCCAAGGGGCAGAACAGTGCCATCACCAGAAGACGACCGCTTTACGCGAGCACTTGCTTGTGCTATGGAAATTATTGATGTAAAAGTATTAGACCATATTATAGTCGGAACAAATGAATTTTATAGTTATTTTACAAATGATAGATTTGAAGAATTTAAAGAAGATTTTGCGTCGTTTATAGACTCACACGCAGTCGCACAAAACCACGCACATTATGAGGCGTAGTATGAGAAATTTTACCAAAAATGACCAAGGATTTGTTTGTGAAAATTGTGGAAGAGAAGTGTCGCCACTTGGATATACATCACGAAATCACTGCCCATATTGTCTGTATTCACTACATGTTGATGTTATGCCGGGCGATAGGCAAAACTCCTGTCGTGGACTTATGAGACCAGTATATGTCGAAGAAACATCTAAAAAGGGTCGAGTTATTCATTATAAGTGTACACGTTGTGGGGTAGAATCGACAAATATTAGTGCAAATGACGACGATTTTGATACCATACTCCAAATAAACCGTGAAAATGCATTTAGAAACTGATATTTTCTTTTACAAAAATTGTAAAACTGATATAATATAATTGTATTGGGGAGATGATTATGAGAAACAATCGAAACACTTTACTACTTATAAGTGGGATTATAAATATTGTTAAGAGTTTTGTGTATTGCATCGCTCTGCTTTTAATAGCACTTAGTTTTGATATTGTGTACCTATGGCTAAAAATCCAAATTATAGCGACAGATGTCTATCGTTATTCGTCGGCAGAACAAGGTGACAAAATTATTACTCTTGCAGTAATCGGACTATTTGTGTTTATGTCTATCGCTATAGCACTAAATTTTGTCGCAGGGATAGTTAATGTCGAAGCATCAAGAAGTGGGAAAGAACCACTTACTCACAAATTGCTTATGACAATAGTATCCACTATAAATATCTTAACACTTGTTTCTATTGTGCCAAGTATTTTGACATATGTCGCAATGCTTGTCGATAGAAGCCAAGAAAATGGATTTGTAGTCGAAAACAAAATTGACAAAGAAACAATGAAAATAAAAATCGAACAGATAAAAGAACTTAAAAAGGAAAAAGCTATAACACAAGAAGAGTATATTACACTTTTAAATAAGCTTATTGTGGGATAACTATGAAAAAATCATATAAAGTTTGGCTCAAAACGGCAGGAATAGTTAGTTTTTGTTTTGCGGGCTTGGTGGTGTTTGGTTGTGTCTGTATGTCGTTTAATTTTTTCGATGCAAGAGATGTGTTTGAAAAAGTAATAAGAGACACGTTGCAAAAAAATGCAACCAAAAGTGATGTCGACTTTGTGCGATTTGTCACTATAGGCGAGATGCTCCTTGGCTGTGTTGTAAATATATATTCGGGCATTGTCCAAATATCACTTTCCAAAAAAGAATACATTGTGGTTGGAAGTACAAGGGTGCTTGTAAATATAGCTATTTGTCAGTTAATGTTTACTGTTAATATTTTTTCTGCAATTATAGGTTGTGTGATAGGCATCAAACTTAATAAAAGTGTATGGCAAAATAGGGGAAACAATTCTATCGAGTCTGTCGCTCATGAAGTGGAAAAACTTCGCATTCTTAGAGATAAAGGTATAATCACTGAAGAACAATGGAGCGTTGAGTTTAACAAACTACTTGAAGAATATTCTAAGTCGAACAACAACAAATTTAGATAATATGTTCAAAATATCTCATTTTTTGAGATATTTTTTATTGATTTAAAAATTTTTTAGAGTATTCGTTTTTGATTTGGGCGATATTTGTTGTATAATTAAGTATATTGAAAATGAGAGGATAATATGTTTGGAAAAAGAAGTGACGGATACAAAGTAAAAGGACTTGACCCTATCGACCAAATAGGTGCTCAAATTATGCACACTCGCAATGATGCAATGAACTTTAATACTATGCCTGTGCGAGTAGAAAATATAGACAAATGGATACATGAAAAGAGCGATAAAGAAGGTATCCGCTTTAATTATATGCACGTTGTTGTGGCAAGTATGGTACGTACTTATGCACTCAGACAAAGACTAAACCGCTTTGTTGTGAATGGCCGCATATATCAACGTAACGGACTATACATGTCGATATCGACAAAGGTTAGTCTTAGCGACGAATCGCCCGAACTCACTACAAAAATACGTTTTACCGGGCAAGAAAACATCTATGATGTAAAAGAAAAAATCGACAATGCAATACGAGAGTCTACCGAAGCCGACCGCGAAAATGGTTCGACAAAGACGGCAGGCAAAATCACAGCAATCCCATCGTGCCTTATAGGGCTTGGTGTGGGCTTTTTGAAGTTGCTTGATAGATATGGTTGTCTTGGTAAAAAACTTATCGATATTAGCCCATTCCACACAAGCTTTTATTTTACAAACCTAAAGTCGATAAAGGGCGACTGGATTTTTCACCACCTATACAACTTTGGCACAACAGGCATGTTTGTTAGTATGGGCAAAGAAAAACTCGAAGCATGTGTAAATGCCGATGAAGAACTTGAAGTGGGCAAAGTACTTACTTTAGGTATCACAACAGATGAACGTTATGCAGACGGATTTTATATGTTAAAATCACAAAGGCTATGGAAATCTCTGCTGGCTGACCCAAGTCTTATGGAAGAGCGACTTGATATCGAACCTATCGAGAGTCCAAAAGAACGCAAAAAACGTCTTAAAAAAGAAGCAAAAGCACTCAAACTTGCTGAAAAACAAGCGAAAAAATCTCAAAAGAAGTAGTAAAAATATTCTCACCTAGTTGTGAGAATATTTGTGTATATAGATATGGAAAGAAAATGCAAAAATTGTCCGCGAAAATGCGGAAGTCTTAGAGGTCAGGGACAAGGATATTGTGGAATAGGTGACGACGTCGTGGTTGCACTTGCTAGTGTTCATCGTGGCGAAGAACCTATTATCAGTGGCACGAATGGCAGTGGTACAATCTTTTTTAGCGGTTGTAATATGCGATGTGTTTTTTGTCAAAACTATGGTATAAGCCATGGAAATTGGGGAAAGCACATTACACCGCAAAGGCTTAGTGAAATCTTTAGAGAACTTGAAGAGAAGGGCGTGCACAACATAAACCTTGTAAGTCCGTCCATATATGTCGATGAGATTATAAAAGCACTTGATATATATCGACCAAATATTCCTATTGTCTACAATACAAATGGTTATGATAGTATTGATAGTATAATTCGACTTAAAGACTATGTTGATATATATCTTACCGATTTAAAATATACTGATGACAATTTGGCACGCGAGTACTCAGATACACCTGACTATTTTGAGCGGGCGAGCGAAGCTATACTCCAAATGCGAAAAAATGTGCCCGATGATATCATCGAAAACGGAATTATGAAAAAGGGCATGATAGTGCGACACCTTGTTTTGCCAAATCATACCGACGACTCACTAAAAGTACTTGATTGGATAAAAGACAACCTTGGGGCAAATACAATTGTGTCTATTATGGGTCAATACACACCACTGTTTGATGCGACAAAATTCGACAAAATCTCTCGCAGACTTAGACCGATTGAGTACAAACGCGTCCTTACACACTTTCAGTCGCTAGGCTTTACTGACGGCTATATGCAGTCGTTAGAGTCGTCTGGCACGGCAGAAATTCCACATTTCGATGGCAGTGGAGTGTGACTCTACTCTAAGTAGAGTGATGTATAATTTCTCTACTTGTGGTGATTTTCATTGTAGTGATGATATATAGTCTATTAGATTTACAAAGATATGGATTTGTAATAAAGTAGAAAAAAAGACACAAAACATGTAGTGATATATAGGAGTAATATGAAAAGAACTTGGTATCCACTTGATAATGCAGCAAAAATTTATCCACCAGTCAGCAATAGTCGACGTGGTGGTATGTTTTCGTTGTCGGCAAGGCTTGATCATGAGATAGAACCAAATATATTGGAAGAAAGTGTAAATATTTTGCTTGAAAGATTTCCGATGTTTAAGGTCAAACTAAAACGCGGTGTGTTTTGGTATTATCTCGAAGAAAACAACAAGCAATTTAAGGTCGAACCAGAAGAAGCGTATTTTATGCGATTTATAGGAGATGTAAAGTCAAACGATTATTTGTTTAGAGTGATGTATCGCGAAAACAAAATCATTGTTTGTTTTTTCCATTGTCTTTGTGACGGGACTGGCGGACTAAATTTTTTCAAGTCGCTACTTGCCGAATATCTCACACTAAAAGGTTTTGATATTAGAACTGAAAATATGGTTATTAGTGAAAATTCACCGTATACAATGGGCGAAGTGGAAGATACTTTTTTGCGAGAATTCCACCGACCAAAAATCAAATCAAAAAAAGAAGTAAATGCTTTTAAGGCTGATGGGACACCATTTGAAAGTGATGGTTGTGGAATTATTACTGGCAAAGTAAATATAAATCAAATAAAAGCACTTGCAAAAAAATACGACGCTACTATTAGCGAATATATTTCGGCACTTTATATGTATTGTATATATAAAGAATGCATCAAAAACAAAAAAGTAAAAAACAAAAACGTCACCATACTTGTGCCTATAAACATGCGTAAAGTATATCCTAGCGAGACTATGCGAAACTTTGCTTTGTTTGCACGTCTTACACACAATTGGGAAAAGGAAATGGGTTTTGACGAATGTGTGTCACTTTGCAAGACCCAACTACATGAAGGCATGGAAAAGGATAAACTTGATGCTATTATATATAGCAATGTTAAGGCTGAGAAAAATGTTGTGTTAAAGATAATGCCACTATTTGTAAAAGATATTGCAATGCGAATAGCATATAATCACGTCGGCGACAATCTTCATACGGCAAATATGAGCAATCTTGGACTTGTAAATTTGCCCGAGAGCATGTCGCGACACATAGAAGATATTGTCTTTAATTTAGGCACAAGTTTTTCGACAAAAATACATGTGGCTGTTGTGGGATATAAAGACAACTTATACATTACTTTTAGTAGGGCATTTGTCGAAAACAAAATCGAGCGTGAGTTTTTCCGTACATTGTCATCACAAGATGTTGCGGTCACCCTTATGAGCAATTTTTGGGAGGAGAAGCTATGAAACATTGTCACATATGTAAAGTCGATGTAGAAGACGGAAAATATTGTCCGCTTTGTTATAACCAACTTGAAAACGTAGCAAATTCAAAACCCGTTGTGCCATATTATAAGCATAAAGACAAAAACGAAACCTTTGAGAAAAAATCATACTTTTTTGCAAGAGTGTTGTTGTTTTTAAGTTTGGCAAGTGTGGGGACATGTGTATTTGTAAATATTCTTACTAAGGGCAGTGCATGGAGTGTGCTTGTTGCGCTTTGTGTGTTGTATGTATGGGTTCTTGTCGGCCACACAATTATGAGTCGTCGTAGTGTTTTTGAGAAGATATTGTTTCAGGTGCTAAATATTGTGGGCATTCTTATTTCAACCAATTCGCTGGCAGGCGGCGGCAAGTGGCTCATAAACTATGTTTTGCCATCGGTCGCCTTTGTTACGACAAGCGTGCTTATTATGATATCGCTTATTAGTCGCAAACATCGTGGTCAGTTTTTGCTTTCGTTTTTGGTTATTTACTTGCTCTCAATGATTATGTCTATTGTATTTCTTGCTTGCAAATACGACACTTTTAAAATATTAAATCAAATAAATATGTTCTATTCTATTTTAACAATCGTGGGGACATTGCTGCTCGGTTATCGCATAATTAAAAATGAAGGTCGTAAAAAATTACACTTATAAGGAGAATATATGAAAAATCGAAACGCTATTGATAAAAAATACAAATGGGATTTGACACACATCTATGCGACGGTTGAGGATTTAAGAGCAGATATGAAAAAAGTCGAAGACATGCTATTAGATGCACCCAAATATAAAGGCAAACTCTCTAAAAGAAATATACTACTAGACTTTTTCAAATATCAAGACGATATGGGAATGCGACTTGAAAAAATATGTGGTTATGCATATTTGCTTCGCTCGGAAGACATGAGTAAGTCAAACAGCATAAGTCTATATAACGATGTCGAATATTTAAGCGAGTGCGTAAACAAAACGTTTGCATGGGTAGACTCCGAACTTGCGACAATTTCCGACAAAAACCTTGAAAAACTTATAGCCGACAAGGATTTTGCTGACCACCGTCTTGACCTAATGGAAGTCAAACGTCATCGCAAACACACTCTCAGTGAGAGTGAAGAACTCATTATGTCCAAAGTTAGTAGTTTTGCTGGCGGGTTTAGTAAGATATTTGACAATATTGACGTCGTGAATATACGATTTGATGATATTGTAATAGACGATAAACATTTGCCACTAAATACGGCAAACTTTATTGGTTATTTGCAAAATTCCAATCGAGAAATACGTCGCCAAGCCTTTTTAAATGTGTATAAAGGATACAATTCGCTAGGCGAAACTATTACGGCTACACTTACTAGTAGTATCAAAGCTGACGAAACGTATAGCAATATTTTCCATTATGAAGACACTTTGTCCCAAGCTTTGTATGGTGACAATCTTCCACGTGAAATATTTACAAATCTTATCGACAATGTAAATAAAAATCTCAAGTATTTACACAAATACAATTCCATTAAGAAAAAGATTTTGGGTTTTGATAAAATGTACACATACGACCTAAATGCACCTATCGGCAAGTGGACGCGTAAACTTGATTATGAAACAATGAAGGAGACGGTGTTGCTTGCTCTTGCACCTATGGGAGATGAGTATGTTAAAAATATTCGCACGGCACTCGACAACAATTGGATTGACGTCTATCCTACACCAAATAAAGACACTGGTGGATACAACTTGGGTGTATATGGTGTGCACTCGTATATTATGCTAAATAATGTCGGCACAATCGACTGCATGTTTACACTTGCGCACGAACTTGGCCATGCCATGCACCACTTGTACAGCATGCAAAACCAACCATATCCTACTAGCGACAATGATATATTTACAGCGGAGATTGCGAGCACGGTAAACGAAGTTTTGCTTATGAAATACTTGTATTCGACATGCACTAAAAAAGATGAAAAATTATTTATACTAGACAGATTTGTAAATACCATTGTCGGCACGCTATACAATCAAACAATGTACAGCGAGTGGGAATATTGGCTCCACACCAAGATAGCCAAAGGCGAGAGCGTGACAAAAGACATGCTAAACGATAAGTGGTTTGAGTTAAATAAAAAATATTCGGGTTCTGCCATAACTTTCATTAAAGAAAATGGTTATAAATGGTATCGAATAAGCCACTTTTATCGTGCATACTACGTGTTTAAATATGCTACTGGCATTACTAGTGCATGTAGTATTGCAAACGATGTTTTGGCTGGCAAAACTGAGAAGTATTTAGCATTTTTAAAAAGTGGCGATAGCGACTATCCAAACGAAATACTTAGACGTACGGGAGTTGATTTATTAAAATCGACGCCATATGACACAATATTTGCCGAACTTAACTGGGCACTTAAAGAAATGGAGAAACTAATATAGGGCGAAAGTCCTATATTTTTTTTAAAACATTGTTCTTTGGTTTGAATAAATCAAATATTTGTTATATAATAAATACAGAAGGGGGAGAATATGCACGGAAAACTAATTGTTATTGAAGGGACAGATTGTAGCGGGAAAGAGACACAAAGTAATTTGCTACTTAAAAAACTTACTGATGAAAACATAACTGTTTATAAATCGCAATGCCCGTTTTATGATAGTCCTACTGGCAAGATAATTGCTGGACCATATTTGGGCAAGGAAAACTACTGTGAGTCGTATTTTGAAGAAGGTGCATCTAAGGTAGACCCTAAAGTTGCAGGGCTATATTATTCAGCTGATAGAAAGTACAACATACATAAAGTCGAAGAGCATTTAAAAACAGGCCATGTGCTACTTGATAGATATGTCGATTCAAATATGGCGCATCAGGGCGGAAGCATAAACAACAAGAAAGAACGTCACAAAATGTATAAGTTTTTTGAAAAACTCGAATACGGACTACTTGGACTTCCACGAGCTGATATTAGGGTGTTACTTTATATGCCAGTCGAGTATTCAAGGATTCTTAGACAAAACCGCAAAGAGAAAATGGACGGGATTGAGAGTGACGAAAATAGTTTACTAAATGCTGAACGTGCATATTTGGAGATTGCAAAACGTAACCGATATAAGATTATAAACTGTGTTAAAGACGGCAAAATCCGCTCTATTGAAGAAATAAACGAAGATTTGTATAAATACGTAAAGGAAAAATTGTAATGTCAGAGAATGAAAGAAAATTAAAAATTGGTGTCGTTGGATCAGGTTCGATGGGTCGAACATTATCACTATGCTTGACAAATGCTGGTTATGATGTTGAGATGACGACAAAACTTATTGACGACATGGTCATTGATAATATGGTGAATGTCGAGATTTGTGGTGCATTTGGTGAGAAAAGTGTGCTTGTTCCGTATGTGCTTTCAAATAAGTTTACATCACAAAAAGATATTATTTTTATAATGACAAAATCGTTTAAGGTCAAGGACGCACTTACTGACACTCTCCAATATTTGAAAGAAGACGGAATAGTTGTTGGAATACAAAACGTGTTAAATCTCGAAGAGTTTTTCTCGGTTATTCCAAGTAGTAGATACGTAAGTCTAGTAGCCGATTGGAGTGCATTTAGATATGTTGACCGCAAACTTGTTATTATAAATCATGACGGACTAAATCATATTGGGGTGCTAAATCCAAAAGCCAAAGTATTCTTGCCGATTGTTAAAAAACTTATGGATACAGTGGCTGAGACAGTGGTAGAAGACGACATGCTTGACTTTATATGGAGCAAATTTATTTTGACATCTATGACATCAAGTTTAGGCGCTCTTACTGGTTATAACTTGGCACATATTCTAAATACAAAAGAAGGGAAAAAACTTTATCTAAATCTTATAAAAGAAGAGATTATTGTGGCCGAAGCCATGCTCAAACACAGAGTTAGTGGCTACAACTTTGCTTTTGACTATTACAAATTTGTCGAAGAAAGTGTGTCAGGACTTTTGTATCGTTCGACGATGTTTAGAAGACTCATAAATCAAAACCACAACACTGTATCATCAGTGCTTCGTCATCTTGAAAACAATCGTCCGACCGAACTTGATTGCATTATCAAACGCGTTGTGAAGATTGCGAAAGAAAACAATCTTGTAGTGCCATATTGTACCCAACTTGCTATTGTTCTTGACGAGATAGCATGTGGAGAGCGAAGTATTATTATGGACAATATAAATGACGACAGACTTAAAAACCCAATGAAATATATGTAGGAGTAAATTATGATAATTGAAGAAATAAAAAAGGCAAACATACAAGCATTAAAAGACCGCGACCAAAACTTGCGTTCGGTGTATAGCGTGCTTATAAACAAACATATGCAAGCGGTAGTAAATGCACGTGCAAACGGCAGTGAAGTAACCGATGTCGATATGGTTAAAATCATTCAAAAAACAATAAAAGAACTTGACGAAGAAGCCGAAAACTACAAAAAGGTCGGCAATATGACCGAGTATGAAAATATTGGACTTCAAAAACAAGCGATAGAAAAATACTTGCCAAAGATGTTGAGCGAAGACGAAATAAGAGCGATAATAATGACTCTTGACGACAAAACAGTGCCTAGTGTTATGCGTCACTTCAAGACAAACTACAATGGCAAATGCGAAATGAAAACAGTGAGTGATGTATTAAAATCATTATAAAGGACGTATATGAAAACAAAAGAAAACAAATTTGTTAAGTGGATAAAATCCATTTCGTATGCGATATTGCCGTTTTTGATTTGGGTGGTGCTTCAAGCACTTGCATGGGGCGGAAACCAACTTATCTACACTCCCGGAGTAAATCATCCTTGGCTGTCCATAGATAAAGTTATTCCGACAGTGAGTTGGTTTGTGTACTTTTATTATCTCACTTTCCCAGTAGGGCTTCTTGCATATTTTTATAGCGCAAGCGTAAATAGAAAACGTACATATGAAATAGCAGTCACACTTTGGATTATGACATTTATAAGTGGACTATTTTACTATTTTTATCCTACTGAAATGATAAAACCAATAGATACATACGAAGTAAAGACGCTTGCTGATCGTCTTTTGGTTATGACATGGAAAACGGGTAACCCAAACTGTTGTCTTCCATCTGGTCACTGCATGATGGCACTAGGCTCGTTTTTATGTGTGTATGACCAAAAAGATGTCAAATGGTGGGTAAGAGTATTTATATCGTTTAGTGCAATTATGACTTTTCTAGCAACTCTTTTCTGTCGCCAACATTATATTCTTGACTGTATTACGACACTTGTTATTATGCTTACTGCATATATTATTGTTAGGCTTTGTAAGGTCGGCGAAAAGATGGAAAATCGATATTGCAAAAAGGTATTTGCTGGTGCAGAAAAACCATCTTCAGATTCTGACATCAAAACCGAACTTATAGACTATATCCAAAATAAAAACAAATCTGACAATACACTTAGTCAAGAAGACCAAAACAATATAGTACAAAATATAGATATTACAAATGAAGACAAATCCGAGTCATAACTGGCACGGATTTGTTTGTTTTGTAAATGATAAATATATTTACAATTTTGAACATATGTCTAAAAAGTTGTGGTTGTTTGTAATTGCAATTATATATATAATGTGATAGAATTTGTTAGTAAAAATAAGGGGGATAAAAATGCTCGAACTTAAAAATATATGTAAAGATTATGTAATGCAAGACGAGACGGTAAATGCTCTTATTGATGTCAGCATTGCATTTAGGGAAAAAGAATTTGTTTCTATCCTTGGTCATAGTGGTTGTGGCAAGACGACGCTTTTAAATATTGTGGGCGGGCTTGACAAATACACTTCTGGCGACCTTGTTATAAATGGTATAAGCACAAAGGATTATAAGGATAAAGACTGGGATATATATCGAAATCATCGCATAGGATTTGTTTTTCAAAGTTATAATCTTATTCCGCACCTAAATATTCTTGAAAATGTCGAACTTGCATTGACGCTATCGGGTATTGGTAAGGACGAACGACGACGTCGTGCGACCGAAGTGCTAGAAAAGGTTGGGCTATCAGGCAAACTCAAAAATAAGCCAAATCAACTTTCTGGTGGGCAAATGCAACGTGTTGCGATAGCGCGTGCGCTTGTAAATGACCCTGACATAATTCTTGCCGATGAGCCGACGGGTGCGCTTGACAGCAAAACTAGTGTGCAAATAATGGAGATACTAAAAGAAGTATCCAAAGACAAACTTATTATCATGGTTACACACAATCCCGAACTTGCTGAAAAGTACTCGTCACGTATTATTCGTCTTAAGGACGGAAGGCTGCTTGATGATAGCGACCCATATACAGTAGAGAAAGTCGAGACTGAGCCAGTGGAAACTACTATCGAAAAGTCTGTGGACACAAAGCATAAGAAAAAGTCTAAAAAACAAGCCGACCGCACAAAGATGTCGTTTTTCACAGCACTGTCGCTTAGTTTTAAAAACCTACTTACTAAAAAAGCACGTACATTTTTGGTCTCGTTTGCTGGTAGTATTGGCATTATCGGAATTGCACTTATTTTGTCGCTGTCGAGCGGTTTTCAAGCATACATAAATAAGACGCAAGAAGATACACTTAGCAATTATCCTATCACTATCAGTCGTACAAACTCAGATGCTCTTTCTATTATGCAGTCGATGTTTGATGTCAAGAACAAGGCCGAACACGACGACGATGCTGTTTATGCCGGCGATACTATGTCGGGCATATTTGAGAAAGCTGCCAATCAAATGGCGAGTGCAAATGACCTTGATTCGTTTAAGGAGTACATTGAGTCAAACAAAGACAAAATCGAACCATATATCACTGCAATTCAATACACATATGACCTAAGCCTTGGCACAAACAGCGGGTTTATGAGCAGTATGATGGGCAGTGGAAGCCAAACAAGCGAAACACCACTACTCGAAGTCAAACTTAGCAATGGTACAGCTGTCAAACCTGATTCGAGTGCACTATTTGATATGATACTTATGTATGCGGGACGTTATCTTGAAAATGAATTTAAGATAGACACTGTGTACAATGCTGATAGCTTTACACTTATCAAAACTGAACAAATGACCGAAGCGACTGTTCCATTTTTGAGTAAATACATTCCAGTAGATAAAATGCAACAACTTGATACAGAAGGTCAAACATCAGTTACGATTGATGAGTTTGTAAATATTATTCAAGGAGAGTTAAAATTCCCTATAAATAGTTATCGTAGTTTTGACTTTGGCTTGTTTACTGAGATGATAGACAATCAAAAACTAATTGAGAGCCAATATGACTTATTAGGTGGCAGTCGTTGGGCGACAGAGTCAGACGAAGTTGTGCTTGTGCTTGATGACCAAAACGAACTTGACGACTACATACTTTATGCGCTTGGACTTATAAATGGCGATGAGATGTACGAACATATGGATAGTTTGTTTAGTGAAAATAAGACTACTATCAAAATCGACTATGACAAGGTGTTAGGCAAGGAGTATAAGGTACTACTAAACACTGACTATTTTGTTGATATCGACGGAATACTTACTGACATACGCACACTTAAAGAGAGTGACCCTGCTACTTACAATGAAAAATACAATGCATTGCTTAGCGACCCAAATATCGGTAAAACACTCAAAATTGTGGGTATTGCTAGACTAAACAACGACTCGACTTCGGGTCCACTTTCAAATGGTCTAAATTATACAAGCAAACTTACTTCCGAACTGCTTACTTATTACAATTCGTCTAGAGCAGTAACTGAAGGCAAAACAAGTGCTATTAGTCTTACTCCTGCAAGTATTAATTTCTATGCTAGTAGTTTTGATGCGAAAGATGGAATAGAAAAATTTATATCAGACTACAATGCACAAGTTGATGACGAAAGTAAAGAGATAGAATATACAGACTATATCGGACTTATTATGAGTAGTGTAGGTACTATTATTACTGCTATCACATATGTACTTATTGCATTTGTATCTATCTCGCTTATAGTATCAAGCATTATGATAGGTATTATTACTTATATTTCTGTGCTTGAACGTATTAAGGAGATTGGAGTACTTCGCAGTATTGGTGCATCAAAACGCGATATCAAGCGTGTATTCGTCTCCGAGTCGGCTATGATAGGACTTGTGTCTGGCATACTTGGAATACTGGTTACACTTATACTAAATATCCCTATAAACTTGATAATTAAGCACTTTGCCGGGCTTTCTGGTGTTGCTAGTTTGCCAGTAGTTGGCGGAATAGTGCTTGTACTTATAAGCGTACTACTTACATTTATCGCAGGTCTTATTCCTGCACGTATCGCAAGTAAAAAAGACCCAGTGGTTGCACTAAGGTCAGAATAATACTTGTATAAACTAGTTTACTGTCGTTTGATTAGTGAAAAACAACCCTACAATACTGTAGGGTTGTTTTGATATTATATTAGGAATATAAACAATACAATAAAAATTTGTGCCAGATAATATGTACCCCAATTTAGAGCACGTATTGTTTTTGACTTGCGGTCGGCAAAGTAAATCAAAGACAACAATATGTCGCTTATAAAGAATAGTGTCATAGCTACTGCAAATATCCAGCGAGTATGATCAAGCACGGCGATGACAATAGAATAAGCAAACATGACAGATAGTACTAGCGAATATTCAAAGCTTTGCCATTTAAAATCGCCCCATTTAATGCCAAAACTGTTTGAATTTGTGAATATGATTAGCGTAATAATTATGCCCAATACAACAGCGATTGCGATAGGGATAAGGATATTGCATCTTATGCTTGTGCAAAGTGTAAGGCCTGCGAAGTACATAAAGTGGCCGATGCCAAAACTGAGCATGCCAGTGTTTAGATACAAATCTTTATCAGAAAGGTTTTGCTCCTTCAAGTCCATAAATATATCGCCAATAAGTCCGAGTATGAGCCCTGCGACCAAAAACCATGCCCAGTCTGGGTGATTTTGCATATTGATTGTTGTAAATGAATCGGGGTTAAGCTTTAATGTGGCATATATTCCTGCGTCAACAAAACATAGTGAAGCGATTATTTTGCTTATAAGTCCATAAAGTTTGCCTTTTTTAATGTCTAGGCAAATAAATACGACGGCAGATATAATGCAAATAATAATGGGGATAAGAGTAGATATCATAATAATCTCCTTATATTATCATTATATTCTATTTTAAATAAAAAACAAAATGTTTAGAATGATTTGTTAAAACAAACAAGAAAAGTTATAATAATATCAGGAGTACATAATGGAAAGAAAAAGCGGACTATGTAAATTGATTTTTAATATCCTTATAAAAGGCATGAGTGGTGTCGGCAAGTATGATAGTGATATTGCTGCCGAACTTCAAAGCCTTCCGCCATGTTTTAAAGTGCAAATGGGAGTTTTTCCAAATGAAAACTATGCACAATTTATGGTGTTAAACAATCGTGTGGTCAAGGTCAAAGACCAAAAATGCGATTTAGAAATATTGTTTAAAAACAAAAAGATTGCAAAAAAAGTTTTGCTGGGAAGGGTGTCGATTGCAGATGCATTTACTCAACACGCGATTGTACTTAAAGGCAATATAAATCTCGCCCTTATACTCGTGCGTGTTATGGAGCGGACTGAGGATTATCTTTTCCCTAAGTGGTATACAAAAGCTATAAATCGCCGACCTAAAAAAGTAAGCAGTATAAAACTGTATATGTGGTTGTTGTTTGGGTGTAATAAAATCAAAAAGGAGAACAAAAATGGCAAATAATTATTTTGAATGGGTGAACAGTGTAAAAATTCTTTGTGGTGATGGCGCAATAGAAAATATCCTGTACGAACTTGATTTTTTAGGTTGTAAAAATCCGCTACTTCTTAGCGATGAAGGGCTTAGAAAAATAGGTTCGGTCGACAAACTGGTAAGCCTTCTTAAAAGTGTTAATATCAAAAACATTTTTACCGATATTCCTGCTGACTCGTCGACAAAAACTATTAATGACATTGTTTCGATATATAAAAACAAAAAGTGTGATGGCATAATTGCTCTTGGTGGCGGGTCGGTCATAGACACTGCCAAAGGTGTACGCATGGTGCTTGGTCAAGGCAAAAGTGATATAAATGCACTCATGGGTAATGAAAATATAAAAATGGGAACACATATTCCTTTTGTGGTAGTTCCGACCACTTGCGGAACGGGTAGCGAATGCACTGCGGTTGCCGTAATCAAAAACCATAGTGATGGTGTTAAAATGGAATTTATCTCGTCGCTATTACTACCTGATGTTGCGGTTGTTGATGTCAGAATGACAGCGACGCTTCCTGCAAAACTTACAGCAAGCACAGCCATGGACGCTATGGTGCACTCTATCGAAGCGTATACAAGCTTGCAAAAAAATCCGATTAGTGACACTTATGCAACAACTGCTGTTAGACTTATCTCGCAAAATCTAATTGATGTGCTCAAAAATCCAAACGACCTTAATGGAAGATATAATCTTGCACTTGCATCTACACTTGCTGGTATTGCATTCTCAAACGCCATGGTGGGTGTTGTGCACGCTATCGGTCATGCGTGCGGTGGTGTGAAAGGCGTTCCGCATGGAAATGCTATGGCTTGTCTTCTTTGCGAGTGTATGAAATACAATAGTGATAAAGTGGGTGACTTGTATGGCGAATTGCTTTTGTATCTTGCGGGTGAAGAAGTTTTTGCAAACACTTCAAAACAAGACAGATGTGCAAAAAGCATAGAGTTTCTTGAGTGCTTGCTTAAAGAAATAAACAAAATTACTGGCATGGGAATACACCTTTTTGACTATGGTGTGACAAATACTGACATTGAAAAAATAGCAAATGTCGCTCAAAACGATGGAGCGATTATTGTAAATAAAAAACATGTCTTAAAAGAAGATATAATAAAAATACTTGAAAAATGTATTTAATATGAAAACAATTTAAATATATGTTTTGTGATTAAATAATCTATGATATTGACATCATATCATTAGGTTTTGTCACAAAACATATATTTTGTGTCAAAAACTAATATAAAGGAGATAAATATGAATTGGATAGAATTTGTAGGAATAATGGCGAGTGTGTTTGTACTTGTGAGTTTTGTTTTTAAAAATCAACTTATCATTAGAAGTATAAATGTTGTAGGTTGTATTGTGTTTGTTGTGTATGGACTTCTGATACATTCGCTTAGTATATGGATACTAAATGGTATTTTGATTTTTGTGCATGGGTATTATATAGTAAAATGCATTCGTGACAATAGTAAAACAAATAAAAGCATATCTGAGAGCAAGTAGTGGTAATCTATTTGCTTTTTTTCATATAATATAACGATGTGTAAGATGTAGTGTTGTCTCAAAAATCTAATCTTTTTAAAATAAAACCGAAAAATGTATTGACAAGGCATGCTTTTTTAAGTAAAATATAATCGCTTTCATGTGAAAGTTTATGTCGCGGGGTGGAGCAGCTAGGTAGCTCGTCGGGCTCATAACCCGAAGGTCGTGAGGTTCAAATCCCACCCCCGCTACCATTTTTTTGTTTGGCGGCGTAGCTTAGTTGGTTATAGCGTTCGGTTCATACCCGAAAGGTCGTAGGTTCGAATCCCACCGCCGCTACCAAAAACAATATGGTCCCATGGTCAAGTGGTTAAGACACCACCCTTTCACGGTGGTAACAGGGGTTCGAGTCCCCTTGGGACTACCAATTTACAATATATTGTGTTTAATTTAGTCTTTGACCACAATATATTGTGCCAAAAATGAGTCCGAAAGGGCTCTTTTTTGTTTTTGCGTCAACAAGTGAGTAGAATTTGAGTAGAATTTTACTCATTATATTGTGTGATATATTTGGCTATATCTTCGGTGTTTGCATGGGTATATATACTACTTGTAACTTTACTGCCTATTTTGTGACCTACCCATGTTTGAATTACGTGTTCTGGAATATTCTTTAATTTACAATTTGTTATAAAAGTATGTCGTAAGTCGTGGCTTGTTATTTTTCTTACTCCAATACTTTCGCATAGTTCTGATAAAGGTTTTTCGATTGTGCTGTATGAGACATTAAAAATCCTTTTATCTTTTTTACTTATATATTTTTCGAGAATGGTGCGAGTTTTTGAAAACAATGGCATGACTCTTTTAGAATTTTCATTTTTTGTACAACCAATACTACGCTCATGTGTATTCCAAGATTTCTCAATAGTAAGTGTATTATTTTCTAAATCAATATTGTTGCTTGTAATTCCTAATACTTCTCCTATGCGTAGTCCTTGGTATAATGCTGTTAGATATACATCACCATGTTTATGATTTTTACAGTACTCAATAAATTTCTCTTGTTCGGCTTTTGTAAGTGCGATACCTTCTTCACGTTTGTGTTTTGGCTTGTCGATTTGTTTGATAATATTGTTTTTAATAATGTCAAGATTGTAGGCTTTTTCAAAAAGTGCTTTGAGTAACTCATAGACTTTTTGTCGTGTGCGTTCTTTGTCTATCTTGTTTAAGTTCTCCAATACTTCAAAAGCAGTAATATTTTTTAGTGATTTATTGAGTATACTTTTATCAATGTGTTTGAGTGATTTCTCATAGTCTACAATAGTGGTTTGTTTTACATTAGTTTTAAATAAAGATACCCATTTTTCATACCACTTGATAAGTGTAATGTTTTTGTTGGTATCTTTTTCTTGTATATTGAGTTGTTTTTTGAGTTTTGCATAAACTTCTTTTTGACTTTTGCCACTTATGTAGTGTTGTACACCATTCTCCCGATACCTTGTATACCAGGTATTACAATATTTGTTTTTAAAAATAGTTTTGTTTTGTAGTTTCAAAGTGTCTTTCTCCTTTTGTGGTAGTTTTAAGACACTTTTAACACTTTCATTTTCGCTTTCTTGTGGGGTAGCAAAGTACCCTTTAAGACAACTGATTATATTTTTCAAACAATCAGTATGATTTTCAGCTTGACTGATAAGGTTATTGATAAAATTATTGATTTGTGAGTTATACATAATAAAAAACCGCCTTTTTTTATTACATAAAAATCACATCCTTTTATTTATCTTTTTTAAATAGTAGTTGTAGCATATGTATTTGTTTTACTGTTCTGTGTTTCTTCCCAACTATGTATAGTATTTGAATTGATAATACCAATTATTAAAATGTATATTAAAATTACTGATACAATAATTGCTATTATTATTTTTGCTTTTTTACTTAATTTTAAGAGTTTACTATCAGTTGAGTTACTTAATTTTATTTTATTTTTTATTTGTTTTAATATAATAAAGGCCATTAATGCAAAAATAATTGTGTATACAATAGTTATTGTGATTAGTTCCTTTGCATAGTCAGCACTAGTTTGATTTACAAAGTTGTATTTTTTTAAAAATGCTTCTATGCTTGCTCCTGTATATTTGCCTTTTGCAACATCAATTAAATCTGTAAAACTAATGTCCCATACTATTGTTGGGAATAAAAATAAATATCCTATTGTTAGTGCTGCTACGCATAATAACCCCATATTTTTTCTCCTATTGTTCGTTTAATAATCTAAGTGATTGACCTAGTATATAAGCTAGGTTTTTTTCGTTTAATTGTTTAATGACATATACGACATTTTTTTGGTCATTTGTAAGATAACCAATGTCGTTTGTGTATTCTCTGCCTACTAGGTAGTCTAGTGAGACATTGTAGAAGTCTGCTAATTTGCAAAGAGTTTCTATGCTTGGTTCTCTCTTTTCTTTCTCATAATAATTGTAACAGGTTATTGTCATATTTAATAAATTTGCCATTTTTTCTTGTGTAAGATTTTTTTCTTTTCTTAATTCTTTAAGTTTCATTTAATGTTCTCCTTTTGTTTGATTATATATTTAAAAATAAAATCTAGCAATAATTAACAAAAAAAAATATTTTTTTTAGCAAATTGCTTAAAATTGCTTTACATTATTTACCAATATGGTATATATTATAATAAATAATTAAGCAAATTGATAAAAAGGAGATAAAAAAATGAAAAAGAGATTTGAATTATTTAGTACCGTCTTTAACGACAGTATAGAAGACCACAAAACAGGTTCGTTATATAATGGTCTTAATTTAGAGAACTTGGTTGATTTACTCAACGAGCAAGACCAGAAAATCAAGAAATTGGAAGCAGATATCGAGATCTGGAAATCAAAAGCAGAGCATATGCTTGAAGTTTGTAAAGAACAATCAGCAAAAGACTTAGAAAAAATATATGCTTTAGCAGAAAAAATAAATCAACTACAACAATCCCAAAACCAAAAGGCGATTGAAGTGTTGGAACAACTTTTAGGTAGATACAATTTTTATCAAAACTCTGATAATGATACATTAGTTGAGCCTGTTCCCAATGACATAATGATACCAATTCTTACTTATGTGCTTGACCAAATATCAGAATTGAAAGGAGATAAAACATGTTTGATGAAATAGAAAAACAACTCAAAGAACAAAGCAAAGTTTGTTTGCCACAATTAAAAGAAATTGCAAAGGACTATGAGAAATATTTTCTTGACTTTGATAAAATGTCTGTCCCGGTTCTTTCACTGTTACTTGAAAAAACAATCGCTTGTATTGATGAACTTATATATGGTGGCGAATATGATGAGCGTGATGTTTTTGATATAAATTATGACAAAGAATATATTTTTGAAAAACTTGTAGATGAAGCCATAGAGCATTGCAAACTATGGGAAGGAGATAAATAATGGAAAAAAGTTTTGATTTTGAATACTTTAATGACAATTATCCGTACATATCATTTGATAAAAAATATAGACCACTTTTGTTAAGACTATTGTATTGTTTAGATTTTGAGAATGTAGACTCAATTATAGTCGTGTATCAAAATATGAAAATTGTATTTGACGACTTTAATAAGTTTAATGAGTTTGTATGCAACAATTCTCTATTAGAAGTTGACTCATTAGGTTATACCTGTGATTCTATCAATTTCTTTTGTCACAAACAAAAAACATGGTCGGGGGCTTAATATTATGGTTAAACAAAGATATCAAGTAGTTACAGCAACGAATGTATATAGATATGACACACTATGTCGTGCGTCAGAGAAGAGCTACGCATTGGACATGCTAAACATTCCGAATGCTGTATATGAGTTTAGACACAATAGTTGGTGTCGTATTTAGATTGGTATAACCGAGAGTTTGTAGACGTTTCTCTCGATTATATATACTAGTCCCGTACTGGTATGGTTCTCCTTTTTTCCAACTTGTGATGGTGGCGACAAGTATAAAAACTCTAGCCACTACCAGTTGTGCGCGCAACAAATAATATTTGAGAGGTGTAAAATTGGCATATAGAAGTAATAATTATGGCCAAAAAAAAGGCAAAGGCAAAGGTAAGAAATATACAGAAATTGAAAAACTTGCCTACAATTATGGCCGAGTAACGAGAGGCATTAAAAACCCTAATAGTCGTGTATATGAAAGCTTTGTAAATGGTCGTGACGGCAAATCGACCGAGAATAAAAAACCTCTATTCTAATAGGTGTTAAATGAAATACATTCCACGAACTCGTGAAGAGAAACAGGCTTATGCGAAAAAGTTTTCTAAGAAAGAAATAGATAGTTATCACAAGGGTGTTCGTATGGGTTTTCTGCAAGGAATTCACAAACGCAAATATTCTGATAAAAAACCAATAGCACGAAAGTATACGCAAGCCGAGTTTGACTCGTTATTTGATGATATACATAATATCAAAATTTAATTTTCGGTACGACGTCGTACCAAAATAAGCAATCGTGTTTTTTCCTATGCGAAAAAATGCATTTAAACAACTTAATAAAGTGTAATTCCTATGAATAAAGTAGTAGGTACAATTCAGTTACTTAAAGACTGTAATATTGATTTATATAAATTTTTTAAAAGGTAAAGGTAAATTATTATGGCAAATATTGTAAGAAAAATTAAAGAGCAAGGTATAGTTATATTTAAAGAATATCGTGAAGCAAAAGCAGAGAGAACAGATTATAACGGCAAGGTATGGCCAGCAACTGATGAAAAATATATTATCGAAGTAGTAAGTTGTGATGAGGACGATTTCAACACAACAAATGGCATGCCCAATGCAACAAGGGCACAATATCAAGTAGAAAAAGAAGTGTTTGACGCACTTAAATATCTTGATAAAGTAAATGTAAAATATCAAATTTCGCAATTTGGCGAAAATATAAAAATCACTCCTGAGACATGTGTCCCAGTGAAAACAAATAAATAATGTGGGGGTGTAAATGGCACGTTATAGAAGTTCCAACAAAGGTTGGATATGGGGTCTTGTACTAGGTATAGTTGTTACTATTGCTATATTCTGTATAGTTGTCGGTATTGCTTCTAGTGTAAACGACGTAAGTTTTGGCCAACAAATTGCAAATTGGTTTGGCAAAACAGCAGAAACAGCAAAAGAAGTAGTCGATACTGCTGGTACAACTCCGCAAGTTTAATAGATAGGTTATTAGTGTAACCTTTATAAATATTTAGATACACAAAAACAAGCACTAATAATAGGTGCTTGTTTTTTATTAAAAATAACATGGAGGTGTTATGAATAAAAAAGTAAAAATTCCTTTGATTATTTTAGGGGCAATACTATTTGTTGTTTGTCTTGTAGTTGATTGCACGTATATTTACATTAAGTATTTTTCTGGCAATAAAGTCGTTGTTTCTCCTACATTCGAGTTAGGTCTTCAAACGCTCTCCGATGGTGTTACTAAAGCGCCATTTGTTGAGATTAAGTATCATTCTAATACAAAACATAATGGTATTGAACTTTTTGATGTTAAGTACAATTATTTGCTAGATGAGAATAAGACGAGTTTTTATTCTCAAGGATTGCAATATTATGGAGACGAAACTTCTGATGGTGGTCAAGGTAATAGTTTAATTGGTGGTGATTTTAATAAATTTGTAACTGTTGGTGATTATGAAAAACATTATAAGAAAAAATCTTCAGGTACATCTAATTATTATTATCACAATTGGTTTTGTAAATATATGCCACAGAATGTTTTTAATTATCAATCTTCTGATGATTATGTTACTGTTCCTAAATCAACAAACCCTATAAGTGATGATACTTGTTTTAAAATTGATATTTCGGGTTCGACATATCTCATGCGTTTTAAAAGTAAGTATAAAATCGCCTCTGACAAAAATTTAATTGAAAATAATGTTAAAGGTCATTACAAAAATTACTGGTTGTGGGTCAATTTTCACTATTATGATTATTATGCTTATATGAATTACACATATTTTAATCGTTTGTTATTTAATGCAGTAAGAGATTTGCCGTCGGGTACTAACCAATATGTGGTTTTTGAGTTTGGAGATTTGTTTGATTATTATGTGTTTAATGAAGATACATCCAAATATGAACTTGTTGTTAAACAAACATATTTTGACGAAGCTAAACAAATTGATGAAAATGCTAAAGTAGATTCTACTGGGCTTCTTGATAAAATATATAAAGAAGTAAAAAGTTATTTTGTAATTAAAGTGAGTGTTACCGAAGATGGTGCTCAACGTGCTAGTGACTCATTATTTAATTGTATTCTTGGTACTCAAAACTATGTTTTGCCGGGTTTGACTAGTGATGATTCTGTTTATCAAGATTACTTTGTAGGTAATTCTTTGATTACTCTAACTATAGATGACTTTGAAGATACTTTTACAGAAATGGGTATTTTATTAAGTCTTACTGAAACTACCAGAAATAAATATTATCCGTATAGAGATAAAATAAAATTTGTTATTAATATTGTAGATACTGAAACTAGTGCCGTAGGTATTTATCAGCCTTCTCTTGATGGTTTTAATTATGAAATACAACAATTTAAAGGGGGTGCATAATGTTAAAATTATTTTTTGACTTTAATGTCCTTTATGACATTTTGATTGGCATTGGTGTATTCCTATTGATATTTGCTTGTCTTAAATATCCTAGTGCTAAATGGTTTGTTTCGACTGTATTAGTAGTTGTATTTATTGGTTTTACAGTATTTTGTGGTGTTAATCTAAATTATTATTATTCTGCTTTCGGTGGCATATATGGTGCACTCGGAGATTTGATACAAAATAATCAATTAGTATCAAAAGAGTTAAATATGACAGTTAAAAATATTGTTTTGACAAAAGATGGTAATACTGATAAGTATTTAGCTGTTTGCACAACAGAAGATGAATACTTTAATTTTGATATTGATAAAAAATATATGCTTTTAATTAATGATACACCTTGCTTAATTAAAAACTATGGTTCTAATTATGTTTTGGCAGATTTTGGTTATGAATTTTTAGATGATGAGTTAAAGAGTTTGTTTATAGATACTTTATCATTGAGATTTACTTTTGATAATAACATTGTCACATTAAAATTGTATACAAATGGCGGTTCTACGGCAGTTAAGTATTGGAATAGTTATTTCTCTAGAAATAGTATGAATATTAATTTTGCAGAGATTTCTGAAACTGATTATACTTATTATTCTGATTATGTTTGTGTTAGTGTAAGTAATTTTTTTATTGATTCGTATAATAAACCTGTTCGAACTTTTGATAGGTATTTTATACATTCTAATAGTTATTTTGATTACCAAAAAGATATAGACGGTTATGAGTTTTTGGGTTATAAATTCTCGTTAGACGATTTAAGTTATATTGATATGTCTTCTTATGTTGTTAAAGATAATATTACATTGTATGCTTGTTATGAGCCTATTATAAATTATACGTTAACTGTAATTGACAATACTGGTTATTTGAGCTCTGCTCCAACTACAAGCACTTATCGTGCTGGTAGTATATTAAAACGAGATTATTTTATAGATTCTAACTATATGGATTCTTTCGGAAAAGTGTTGGGTAATGGCAGTGTTCACCTTGATAGTTCTACTGACCTTGCATGGTTTTTATCGATAGATGATTGCGGTATTATTTCTGAAAGTGAATATAATGAACATAGTGCTTGGGTAAAATATAATAATCAAGATATTGGTAGTTTGAACGGAAATTCTGCTAGTTATGTAGTATTAGGCGATAATACTTTTTATGTTGGTTATATTTCTGTTTCATGTTCTTGTTCGGTAGTTGTTAATCCTACTCCCGGTTCTGGCGGTATGTCGGGGAGTTTGGCTTGATATATATAGTTTTTGGTAAGCCCGGTGCTGGTAAGACAGCATTTCTAGCTCATCAAGCAAACTTGTATGCATTTGATGAAAACCGTAATAGAAAAATGCGGTATGATATAGTTCGCAAGAATAATACAGGTTTTCATTTGACTTGTCCACCACACTGTGTGTCGTCAAACTTTGACCTTACAATGCGAAGGTTTGGCTATCGTCCCCGGGTTAATCGTCGTATAAATCCGTTTAGGCTAGGTTTTGCAAATTATTATGTAGATACGCATTTTAATTTTCGATATGAAGCAATTTTTATAAATGAAGCACAAAAATATCTAAACAGCAGAATGTCTTTGTATTTCCCGCCTTGGCAAAGTCGTTGGTACGAACAACATCGTCATTTAGACCTTGACATATGGCTGGATACACAAAGACCAATGCTTATAGATGTAAACATACGTGATTTGGCTCAGTTTATAGAAATAGTCGATTTAAAAATTAAAAAAGACAAATATGGTCAAATACTTGGTCTAGAGTGGTTAATACGTAAGATACCGGACAGTAGCCTGTTTGACCGGTACATAGCGAGTGGCAAGCAAGATAAAGAATGTTATATCGAAGAACGTGTTGTTGCTGATTACAATGTTTTCGAGTGTTATGACTCTCAAAATTGTAAACCAAAGTTCTATGACGGTCATTTTGATGATGACATAGACTATTATTCAGCAACTCCAACCGAAGAGTCTATTGATGGTTATATCAAATTTCTACAAGAATTTGATGACGAAATGCCGGAAAATTATTTTAATAAGAAGAAAGGATAGGATATGGATTATTATAAAAACAAACTTATGAAAAAATTTTTTAATGAGTATTATGAAACTTTTAGTTGTACACTTGATACTGCTGATTATGTTCCTGAGAAGTATAACGATAAGATATATAAGATAATATTTGTTTCAATGAAAAAACAATTTAGAGAACTTGAAAAAGAAGTTAAAGTACATAATAAACAAATCAAACTAAAATTAAAGCTAAAATCCCGGGAAGAGAAAGCGGTAAAAGAAAAACCAAAGTCCAAACTAGCTTTACTTTTCTCAAAGCTGTTCGCTCGCATTAAGCGCAGAAAGATTGTCAAGGAAAAAGCGGACTATTGTTGTGAAACAACAATCGACGAGTGCGACAGCACTTCCGCCCTTGACAATAGCACAAGCGAGTATACTCGGACCCAACAAACCCCGAACACAGTTCCGGGGGATGGTTGCCCTACGGCGAGTGATACATAGAGTCAAGGGACTTGTTCCTTGCAGGTTTGGACAGAGTCCAAGGATGTGGTTGTGTGTAGTAATGTTAGGTGCGCACTAGGGCGTGGGTTTACCCAGCCCGGTGCGTTGTGCCTACTAGACAATAGACACACATAACCGAAGAAAAATAAAAAATATAAGTATTGGAGAAAACTATGCAAGACAAAAATACTTATAATTTGTTTGTCAAAGAAAGACGATATAGAGATACAACATTACTCTCGTACTATCTTCGACCAAACAATCCAATTATAAAAAAGTGTTCTCCAATCGACATAGATGGAGAACGATTACAATTAGACCACACAACTGGCGAAGTAAAAAACTACAAAAAGAAAACAGTTTTACAAAATCGAAACAACAGTATTGCTCGTACCCGAATATTACTTGATATGCTACTTGAAATGAACGATTTTGATTGGTTCTGGACACTTACATTTGACAAAGAGAAAATCGACCGAACAGATACAAACAAAGTATTTCATTGCTATGAAAAATACATAGACAATCTGAGTCATAAATATCCAAATTTTGCTTATGTTTGTATTCCAGAATTACATGAGAAAGGTTGTTATCATTTTCATATATTAGCAAAAGGAATTACTGTCAAAGATATGGGACTTGTAAATTCAGGTAAGGTATGCTGTTCGTGGGCTACGTTAAAAAATGGTATTGCAAGTAAAGAGTACTTTGATAGGACAAAACATTTGTATGAACATGTTTTAAAAGAAACCGACGGTCAGCCAGTGTACAACATAACTACATTTGCTTACGGTTTTACGACATGTACTCGCATTATGTCTAGGGCAAAATGTAATAGCTATGTTAAAAAATATATTCAAAAGTCACTTGATAGTAGATTTCTTGAAGAAGGGTATAGGAAAAGGTTTTTCTATTCTAAAAATCTTAATGTTCCAGATGTTGTTACAAAACTAGTTGGTAGTGGTTTTACAAATCCAAAACAAAAGATTGAAAGTTTTGAGTGTGTTACAAATGACCCATTATATCAATCTTCATATAACCGGTCAGTATATAGTGAACACAACATACTTCAATGTCGTGTGGATAATACTACAAAGGATTATATCGATAAAGGTATTATTCCACTTGCATGTAATGATATTGATTTAGGGGAGATATTTTAATGAATAAAGTATTTTCATTTGTTAGTGCGATTGTATCGGTGCTAATTTCGAGTGTTCTAGAATTTTTGTGTCACTCTCTTATTGAGTCGACAAGTACAAGTGGACTAGCCTCACTGAGTTTAGTTCTGACAATCCCAATTTTTATCATTATATTTTTATTTCTTTTTGGAAGTTCGCTTTCGGCATTGTTTTCATCGATAAAATCGATAGGTAGTGCAAATAAAGTAATAAAAATATTATCAATCATATTGCTTGTAATTTCGATTGCACTTATAGTGATTGGAATACTACTTGCAATATCACTATTTAGAAAGATATAAAAGGAGTATATATGGAAGACATAAAAGTATTTAATCAGAAATTTGATGTTATAGAAAATAAACAAAACCCAACAGAATTTAATACAATCATTCAAAACATAAATAAGTGCATAGATAATGATACTGATAACTTTATCGAACTCTGCTATTGGTTCGCAAAGCTTAAAGAACATTTTTCTAGACCTTATGCAAACCCAAACATGTATTATGCCGGTTATGAAAACAAAAATGGTAGGTATTTCTACGAAAGAATAATTCAAGATTATGGTCTTGATGAAAAGACGGTAAATCGTATGGTTAATGTTGCACTTAGGTTTGTTGTTGTGCTTGATGGTAAAACTGTTGTGCTTGATAGATTGGTATATGGTTTTAATCGTTCTAAACTGTTTGAATTGTTACCTATGTCAAATGAACAAATAAAGTTTGCGATTGACAACAAGCGAATATCGTGTGACAGTACATGTAAATCAATTCGAGAATATGTAAAATCGCTAAAAAACTCTACTAAGTCAGACAATAAAGTACTTGAAGAACCACAATCGATTGATGAGCAATTAAAAGAAGTCGAAGACGTGTATAATCCAAAAAAACACTATGACTTTGAGTACTTTGAGACAAAAACAAAGTCCCAATTATTAAATATGATATGGGATTTACAAAAAGAATATGAAAAAATAAAAGGTGGTGGTAAAAAATGACCAAAAAAACAATAGCAATAATACTTATTGTAATAACCCTGTTTACAACAGCTGGTGTTTTAGCGGTAGTATTGCCTAAAAATTCCGGCTCTGGTGGTTCTGCTTCATTATCTGCTAGCACTTCAAATAATAAGTTTGACACACTAAACGGCGAACTCAATACATACATAACTAAGGTACAAACACTTGAAACTGAAAAGAAGTACTTACAAGATTTGTATGATGAAAAGAGTGTATTGTATAACCAATTACTTAGTGACTATAATTCTACCACAGATGTACTAGTATCTACTCGAAAAGAACTTATCCAACTAACACTTGATATGGAAGATAAGGACGCTGAAATTGAAAGATTAAAAAGTGCGATAGAAGAATTATCAATTAAAATTCAAGAATTGCAAAAAGAATATGACGAACTCCAAGAAAAGTATACTAATGCAACTCTTAATTATGACACATTTGAACAACTTTTAAAGGGTGAATTAACAACATTGTTTATTCCTGATGGTGT
This sequence comes from uncultured Christensenella sp., assembly GCA_964434265.1. Lineage (GTDB taxonomy): Bacteria > Bacillota > Clostridia > Christensenellales > UBA1242 > UBA11490. The sequence goes on from CAYSUK010000005.1 coordinate 91,118, forward strand.
AAAAAGTTTAGAAGGTGGTACCTTTATTAAATCTAAAAGTGTAACTAACATCTATTTGAATGAAGTTGAATATTTATATGGTGATATCTTTTCTTCATTATCAATAGTAGATTTAGATTTGATGAATGTTAAAAGTTTATATAGTTCTTCTTCTTTAATTGGTGTTTCTAATTCTATTTATTCTGAAAAATTAGAAAGTGTTACATGTGAATTAGCCTATTCTTCTGATTGTCCTAACATTTTTGATTTTTCAAATAATAATAAATTATCGGTTTATTTAAATTACTCTTTTTCTAATAAAACTTCTTATCATTTTTATTCCGATTACATTTATAAAATGCCTAAAATGCTTGAATTTGTTGGTACATTAAGCGGATATAATCCATCTTTACACTATTACGATCTTTTTATTTCTTCTAAATATGTTGAATTTAATAATATTCTTTGTACTACGAACGGTCAAAATTTAAATCGTTTTGGTTTTAATATTACTAATCTTGAAAACTTAGTTTTGAATAGCGAAAGTGCTTTGATTCCAGTAAGTATTGTTATGGGGACTTCTGTTAATTTATCTAATCTTAAAATCTACGTTCCAGACGAACTAGTAGATGAGTACAAAGCAACAGAAGTATGGACTCCATATGTTGATTGTTTCCGTCCACTTTCTGAGAAACCTGAGGGCATAGATACAGTCGAGTATTATGAAAACGCATAATTCCGGTTAGGGGAGGACTAAAAGCGGGCACTTGACAAATTGACCATGGGTGTGGTAAAATCCAATTAGAAAAAGGAGTTACCTTTTGTGATTGATATTTTTAATAATATCTAAGATTGCCCCTGCAATCTGTAATATTACAAGTACCAGTTGTAATATAATCATAAATACCTCCTTTTTCTTTTTTACCAAAAAAAATACACACAAGGGCAATTAGTCAAGTGTAGGGGCAATTTAATAAAAGTTGCCATGCTAAAAAAAATAATCCCACTAAATAAAAGTGAGATTATCTCGTGAGTAGAAAGCGAGTTTAATAAAAATGTTAAAAAGTGCCTAAATAAAGCGATATTTTAATGTTTAAGTTGTGCTTCGAGTCCCCTTGGGACTACCAATACATATCACCCTTTGGGTGATTTTTTTGTC
>CAYSUK010000006.1:0-75759 GCA_964434265.1 uncultured Christensenella sp.
TATATTCCAATGACTCAGCTCAAGCATCTGATGGCACAACTATGGTTACTGGCACAGAGTATTATTTCAAAGTAGAGCCAATCAAATGGAGAATACTAAGTAATTCAAATGGCACAGCACTGATTACGTCAGACGTTATACTCCAGGGTATGGCATATCAATCACACTACATTCAAAGCGGTGGTAATTACTATGCTACTGATTCATCGGGTAATATATTGACAGACAATGGAGTATATGTATATGCCAATAGCTACAAATGGAGTGAGCTCCGTGCATTCCTTACTGGTGATTTCTATGAGAAATCATTTTCATCATATCAAAAAACATTTATCAAACTTACAGAAGTAAACAACTCTGCGTCAACTACTTTTATAGGTAGTGGTGCTACAAATCCCTATTGCTGTGAGAATACAAACGACTATGTATTTGCACTGAGTTATCAAGATATGTTGAATTCCAATTACGGTTTTTCAACATCGCATACATTAAGCGATACTCGTTCCTTTGGTTCTACCGATTATGCAAAAGCTAATTATATTATTGCTGATTCTGAGTCACAATCAGCTGGACGTTTTTGGGTTCGCTCGCCTTATTATGATGCTAGTCGTTATGCGTGGAGTGTTTATTTCGATGGCTCTTTATACACCCATTCTATTTATGATTCCTGCTACGGCGCTGTTCCCGCACTATATATCAATCTATAACTAATAGACCTTATCTTTGGGTAGGGTCTTTTTTGTAAATATTTAGTCTTTAAAAAAAGAATGGAAACATTTTTTGTAGTGTCGCATATACAATATAAAGTCATGCGGGGTGAAGTGTGGAGTATAAGGACATAGTAGAAAAGTATCCTGAAAATATAGTCGAGATGTTAAGACGTGGGTATAGTGAAAAAGATCAAAACAAGCGGGATTTGACACGGATACAATCGGTCGAGCGAAATAATTATTTTATCCAAAAACAGCTTGTGGAGTTGTTGGGACTTTTGCACATGTCAGAAAGTATGTTGGGGCAAATAGATGTGGCAGACAAATCAAAACTACTTGACATGACTCGTGACAATCGGGTGACCATTGAGCGGTGTTGTAACAGTCCATGCAATCTTGACACCTTTTATTATTCGACTGGGCGACCAAATTGTGGGTGTGGCAGAGAAAGATATTGCGAATGTGAGTGGCAGATTTTGCATAAGCTTATGTTTCTTATGACAATCAAAAACGTGCCACTTGACCAGTGGGTGCTGTTTGAACTGCTCAGATGTCGCATGTGTATTTTGGAGAAAGTGGGGTATAAAAATTGACCAAAGTAGGTCAATTTTTTTTGTGTAGTAAATAAAACTAATAAAAAGTGGCTTATTATGTTTTTTGAATTTTGTCGCATGTGGTATAATAGTGTAGAAAAATGGAGAGATGTCGATGAGAATATTACATACAGCAGACTGGCATATCGGTGCAAAAACCGACGACCTAGACAGAAGTGAAGAGATAAAAATTGCACTTTCTGAGATTGTCAAAATTGCCAAAGAGAAAAAAGTTGATATGGTTTTGATTGCGGGTGACGTGTACGACACACTTGTTCCGTCTGCCGAGTCGGAAAACCTACTATACAATACACTTAGTCAGCTTTCAAATAATGGCGACACGGCGGTTATTGCCATTGCCGGAAATCATGACGAGCCAAAGCGACTTTCAAATGCGAGTGTTTTTGCGAGCCGATTTAATATTTACCTTGTTGGGTACTATGACGAGATTAAAATACCTACACCAAATACAGGCAGAAATATTTATGCGACTGAGTGTGGCAAAGGTTATATCAAATTTAAGACAGCGAGTGGCGAAGAAGCCGTCGTTGTTTGTTTGCCGTACCCTTCGTACTATCGTTATCGTGAGACCAAAAAGGATAGCGACAATCTAAACGACAGCATAAAGGCTTGGATGGCAGAAGGCGAGAGTAAGTTTGGTGACGACACAGTAAATATTTTTATGACACACATTATGTCGTATGGCGGGGCTGTCGAACATGACGACAATTTGTATGTATCATCGCCATTCCCATATATCGATAGTAATGTATATAAATCTCGTGCACACTACACTGCACTTGGACATATCCACAAATACATGTGCCTAAATAATGACAGAAATGTGTACTATACGGGTTCTATACTAAATACAAACTTTTCACCAAACAACGAAAATGAAAAGTGGGTTAATGTCGTAGATATTGATGCTAAAAATGATGTAACAAACATCGAGAAGATATCTTTGCCAGCGAAAAAACTTCTAAACTATGACGGCAAGGACATAGACAGGCTTGGTGCATTTTGTAAAGAGCATTCCGACGACTATATCAAAGCGGTAATCACTAGTGACAGAGCGTATAGTTATGACGAACTTAAAGAACTTAGAAAGAGTAATCCAAATCTTGTTACTCTTAGTGTAATCACAGATGAAATTCGCCAACTTAGAAATGTTGAGAGCAAAAAGGACCTTACAAATAGCGAGATATTTGAGAAGTTTGTTTTTGCGAAAAAGGGCGAAGCACCAAAACCTGAGGTGAAAGAATTATTTTTGAAGTTGATGGGGGAAAATCTATATGAAGCCGATTGATTTGAAAATAAAAGGTATAAATAGTTATGTGTCCGAGCAAGAAGTTTGCTTTGACAAATTGAGCGAAACAAATCTGTTTGGTATATTTGGTGAGACGGGTAGTGGCAAAACTACTATTTTGGACGCAATCGTTATTGCGCTTTATGGCACGAGCGACAGAGAGACTATCGCAAATATCATAAATGTAAACAGCAAAGAAGCATACATAATCTTTGAGTTTGAATGCCAAGACAGGGACAAGCCAAAAGTATACGAAGTACGACGTAACTTCAAACTACGAAAAAGCGGGGTCAAGAGCGAAGCCATACTTATAGATAAAAAGACAGGCAAAGTTCTTGCTGACATGACCGACAAAGTCAATGAGATGATAATCAAAATTGTTGGGTTTGGCAAAAAAGAGTTTACAAAATGTATCGCACTCCCACAAGGCGAGTTTGATGCGTTTTTGCTTGATACTCCTGCAAACCGCAAAAAGACTATTGCAAAACTTTTCAATATCGAGCATTTTGGCTCGGCTTTGAATGATAAACTCAAACGTCATAAAGACATGGTGACCTTAAACAAACTTAATTTGCAAGACAAAATCGCAATGTATGGCGAAGTAAGTGACGAAGCTGTTAAACTATTGAGTGCGAGTTTGACCCAAACAAAAAAGGCTTTGGCGACATGTACAAAGTCTTTGGAAAAAGAGAAAAAGTCGTACGACATTATGTACGAAGACTATCAAAACAACCAAAAACTTGCCGATGCTATGGCCCAACTCCAAGTTCTTAAAAGTGACGAAAGCGATATAAACTATTGTCGCAAACAAGTTGAGTTTACTGAAAAATATGGCGACTATTTGTTGTATTTTAATAAGAAAGAACTTTGTGAAAAATCGATTAAAGAGTTTAAAGATGCACTTAAAGTCGACCAAACAACACTTGTCGAATACAACAATATGTACAACAAAATTGTATCAGACATCGAAAAATTGAGTCGTGACAATCACGCTATTGAGAGCAAGATAAACGAAGGCAAAGAGACCTTAATGCAATACAATTTGCTCAGTGCAAAACTCAAAAATGCCATCGACACAAAGAGCAAAATTGTGCTTGAAAGCAATTCGCTTTTGGCAGAGATAAAGGAAATCAAAGCCAAACTTGGCGAGTATCGCAAGACAGTCGAAGTCGAAAAAATGCACTACAAAAATTTGCAAAACAGCATTTTCGACAATATGGACATATTGGACAAAATAAATGAATGCCGAAATTGTATGACACAAGAAAGTTTCTTAGACTTTTTGGCATACATAAAGACCATTATTACACCAGATTCGCTTAGCGAAGTCCGTCAATACAATGTTTATGGCGAAGTAATGCATATGAACGAATGTATCGACGAATACGATGCTGGCACACGCAAAAACCTTGTAAATATCCAAAACGATTTAAAAACATTTGAAGCAATGGGCGGAATAGACGATTTGCAAGCTAAGGTTGAAGCGAAGAACGTCGAGCTTAATCGCGAGTGCGACAATATCGAAGACATACTTGATGATGCTAAAAAACGCATTATCATTTGCGAGACCCAAATTGCCGAAAAGGAAAGCCAAATCACCGCATACAAAAACGAAGGGCTTGAGTGCGATATTGAGATTAAAAAGTATAAAATAGCCGTTAAAGAACTTGGTGATGTTGACAAATTGAAGACATACGAAGAGACCTACAAACAAAACGCTGAAAAACTTACAGCGCTTGAAGTAGAACGTGCACGCGTGGTTGATGAGCGAAACAACATAAATGTCAATATTGAAGTAAATCTTGTTCAAGTGGAAAACTTTGAAGAGACACTAAAAGAAATCAATACAAAACTTAGAAAAATTGGCATCAAGACAGTAAATGATTCGATTGATGACATAAATTTGCACCTTGATGAGCAAGAACTTGAAGCTACAAAACAAAAGATAAAAGCATATGAAGACTCCATAGTGTCGCAAAGTGGAATTGTGGAAAATCTAAGAGCGCTTTGTAAAAATACAGGCATTAGTCAAAGTATGGTAGAGAATACACTTGCCGATATAAAAGCAAAAGAGCAAGAAGAAAAAGATTTGACAATAAAAGTTGCGCTTGACCAAACCGAACTTGCGACTTTAAAAGGAAATCTAGCAAAAGTTAAAGTATTAAATAAGGATTTGGACAAAGTGAAAGCCGAACTTAATACCGCACTCGAACTTGAAGCACTTATCAAAAACGGAAGTTTGCTTGATTATGTAAGTGAAGAATATATGTATTTGGTTACTGATTTTAGTAATAAATATGTCTACAATATGAGCAAAGGTAAATATCTATTAAAATATGATGGCGAGTTTTATGTTATTGACAACTTTAATGGTGGTGTGACGCGTGGTGTTAAAACACTATCTGGTGGCGAACGTTTTATCATATCGCTTTCACTCGCGCTTGGTATTTCACAATCTATCGCTATAAACAACAATCGACCATTTAATTTCTTCTTTATTGATGAAGGATTTGGAAGTCTAAGCGAAGGATATATAGAAAATGTATTACAAGCATTTGATTCGCTTATAAGACTAAACTTTACTGTCGGATTTATCTCTCACGTAGAGAAAATGCAAGAGTATATAAACAATCGTATTGTTGTAACTAAAAACAACAATGACGAAGGCAGTATTATAAAACAATATTACTAATATGTATCATAATTTAAAAGTGTCACAAATATAATATCCATGAAAAGGTGGATATTATGAAAAAGAAAATTGTGGCACTTTTATTTTTGTTTGTTTGCGTTCCTTTTTGTGTTGTTGGCTGTTCGAGCAAAAACGAAAAGCAAATAAAAAAAGCATCTAAGAATATCGATGAATATAATATTGATGTGGAGTTTGAAGAGTATAAGCTCAGTGCAAAACAAACTACCACATATATAAATAAGTCAGACGATATATTAGACAAGTTATATCTTCATGTTTATCCCCAAAGTTTTAGACGTGATGCACAAAATAGTCCTGTTGGAAAGTTGTATACGAAAAAGGCATATCCAAATGGTGAGAGCTATTGTGATTTCGCAATTAGTAAAATAACAGTCGATGGCACCGAACATGGAGTATATTACACGGGTAGCGATGACGATATTTTGCAAATCACTCTTGATGACGGACTTTATCCAAATGACAAAATTTCAATATATTTTGAGTATAATATGACACTTCCAAATGTTTTGCATAGATTTGGATACGGTGAAAATACCGTCAATATCGCAAATTTTTATCCTATTATGTGTGTGTATGAAAATGGCGAATGGATACTTGATGGATATAATAGCAACGGTGACCCGTTTTATAGCAATCTCGCAAACTACAATGTTAGGTTTTCGGCACAAAGTGATTACGAATTGGCAAGTACTGGGGAGTTATTGTCAAAAAGTACAACAAATGGTGTTAATCAATTTAAATTAAATGCACGTGCGGTAAGAGATTTTGCGTGTGTGCTTAGTAAAAAATTTGATGTTGTGTCCGAGCAAGTAGGAGAGACTACTGTCTACTATTATTATTACGATGACCCCACTCCTAGGGATAGCCTAAAAGCGGGGACGGACGCAATACGTACATTTAGTGAAAAATTTGGAGAGTATCCATACAAGACATTTAGTATTGTCAAAACAAACTTTATTCATGGTGGCATGGAATACCCAAATCTTGTTTATATATCTGATGCAGTGACTGATGTGAGTGATTATAAAAATGTCATAATTCATGAGACAGCCCATCAGTGGTGGTACGGACTTGTTGGAAGTAATGCTTTTAGATGCGGTTGGATTGATGAAGGGCTTACTGATTTTTCAACGGCTCTGTTCTATAAATACAATCCAGACTATGGCATAAGTTTTGACGAAGTAATGAAAAACACAACAAATAGTTATGTGACATTTGTAGATTTGTATACAAGGGTGCTAGGAGATGTCGACACATCAATGCTAAGGCATGTGGACGAATATAGCACCGAACCTGAGTATGTATATATAGCATATGTAAAGGGCGCGTTACTATTTAATGACCTTTATGAGTTGTTGGGCGAAAACAAATTTTTAAAAGTCTTGCAAGAATATTTTGATACATACAAATTCCAAAATGTAACTTATCAAAACTTTATAGGCATTGTCGAGATAGTGACTAAGACTGATATGGAAGGATATTTTAATAGTTGGCTTAACGGCGAAGTTGTGATAGAAACAATTGAATAAAAAATAAAGACGTGTTGCTTTACAAAACACGTCTTTTTGTGTTATTATATGTCGAAAACAAAGGAAAAATTATGCGAGTATGTACACTAGCAAGTAGTAGTAAGGGAAATTGTACACTAGTCTATACAGAGCGGACAAAAATCCTAATAGACATTGGTATTACCTTGGACGACTTGGAAACAAAACTTAATAAACTACACATAAATCCAAATGACATAACTGCTATCGTAAATACCCATGATCATAGCGACCACATAAAAGGCATAGGTGCATTTATGCGTAAATACAAAAACACATTGCTTTTTTGTTATTGTGATAGTTATACGAGTATTCTTTCAAAAATTGGTCGAGTTGATGTCGGACATGTTGTGTCGTTTGTCGACACTCCCTTTGAGGTAGGAGATATGGAAGTTACTCCATTTAGGCTGCCTCACGATGCGACAAGTTGTGTTGGATTTTCGCTAAGGTCTGGTGATAAGAAAATGAGCATAGCCACCGACCTTGGGCATATCACAAACGATATTGTCGACAATCTACTTGATAGTAGGTTGGTTATTCTAGAATCAAATCATGACGAAACTATGCTTCGCAACAACCCAAAATATAGTTATGTACTCAAAAACCGAATCTTAGGACCAAACGGGCATTTGAGCAATATTACATGTGCAAAAGTCGTGGGAAGGCTGGCACAATATGGGGTCAAACAAGTTATACTTGCACACTTAAGCGAAGAAAACAACACTCCTGATGTGTGTTTTAATACTGTCAAAGAGTATCTTGATAGCATAGGGATTGTTGAAGGACAAAATATCAGAATTTCCGTCGCTCCAGCACATAATATCGGTGGAATATTCTTGCTTAAATAACACAAAATAAGACAACCGAAAGGTTGTTTTATTTTTACATATTGGAGCAAATTATGAATTCAAAAATAGCAAGAATTATGTCGGTGGGTATGTTGTGTCTTAGTTTGACTGCATGCTCGGACAATTCGGACATTTCTACCCAAACACAAGTAAAGCCGTTAAACGAAGTTTTGATAAGTAGTCAGACTTATTCTGACACTATCCAACTCGCTGACAGCGTAACCCCTGCCATTGTGGGTATTACATCAGCCGATACGAGTGGTGAAAGTGTAGGGAGTGGTGTGTGTATAGCTGGTGGCGGATATATACTCACAAACGCCCATGTTGTGCTTAATCCAAACTACATTCGCATTCATTTATCAAACGGTGAGTCGGGTGGTGCAAGTCTAATTTGGGAAGACGAAAGCCAAGATATTGCCGTAGTCAAAACTGCACTTACTTTGCCATATCTTTCGCTTGCCGACATAGACGATGTACATGTAGGAGAAGATGTTTTGGCAGTCGGAACTCCACTTACGTTGTCGCTAAAACACACTTTCACAAAAGGAATAGTCAGTGCACTAAATAGGACACTCAAAGTCTCAGGGCTTAGTGGTGAGAGTCTAATGCAAAACCTTATACAGCACGACGCCAGCCTAAATCCGGGCAATTCGGGCGGGCCGCTACTCAATAGTCGTGGCGAAGTTGTGGGCATAAACACGCTCAAAATAAGTGGTGGCGAAGGCATTGGTTTTGCTATCCCTGTAAAGAGCATAGCAAGTGTGCTTAATAACATTGTGACTGACGATGAGTATGATATTCCATATCTTGGAGTGTATGGTTATGATAGCGAAATCGCCTGTTATTATGGTGAAACCGACCACGATACAGGAGTTTATGTGCTAGACATCTCAGTGACAAGCCCACTAAACGCATGCAATATGTCGGCTGGCGATATCATAACCAAATTTGATGGAGTAGATATCTCAAATATGTTGGATTTAAGAGACCAACTCTACAAACATTGTTGCGGTGATTCTGTCACAATCGAGTATCTCCAAAATGGCATACTAAAAGAAACACAAATCAAATTGATTCAAAGGAAGGTGTAACACCTTCTTTTTTAATACTCGACATAAAGTGTGGTATTTGTACTTGATTTTTTGTTGTTATTTAAATATAATAATTATATGAGAAAAAATAATAATAATGAAAAAATAGGTTTTAAAAATAATTATACGCTTACTGATGGCTTTAAGGTGTTTTTTTACGCCATTATTATGAGCCTTGTTGTGAGTCTTGTTGTGACAATATTATTTACTATATTGGCACTTTTTGCTGGCATGTCCTTTAATGAATTTTATTATTCGAGATTTGGCAGATATATCATAACAATCGCCATGTCGGTGTCGTTTTTGATAATTTACTTTGTCTTTAATAAAAACAATAAAGTGCAAAACTTTGCCACACTAAATTTAAAGACAAAACCAAATGCCATTGTGCTTATATCAAGTATTGTACTGGCTGTGGCTTGTGTGTTCTTGTTTGAACCGCTTACTTCGCTTATTATGGAAGGACTATCACATATAGGATTTTACGTAGAAGGCGACTTAACTTATGTTATGGATAGTTGGTGGCGAATTATACTTGGAATATTTGCGTATGCTATTCTACCTGCATTTGCTGAAGAAATGCTTTTCAGGGGGATTGTGCAAAATGCATATGCTGGTAGATGTACAGCATTCTGTACTATCTTTATGTCGACTGCAAGTTTTGTGATCATGCATGGCTCGCTCCAACAATTTGTATATCAAATTGTGCTTGGTGTCATACTATCAGCACTTGCATACTATACAGGTAGCCTACTATATAGCATAATCTTCCATTTCACAAACAATTTGACAGTAGTCATATTGTCGCTTGTTGGTGTCCCAAAATATATGGGCGACAAAGGCTTCTTCTATTTGGGCACAGTATGGGGGATTATATTACCTATTGTGTTTGCAATTGTTGGTGCTGGGCTTATTGTACTACTTATATGGTATCTTCGCATACACTATAAAGATAAGGTCAATCAAAACGTCATAGTCGACGGCGACAATATTATTATTGGTGAAGAAAGTGAAAAAATAGGTTTGAAAAAATTTACCAACAAAATTGTTTTGAATGAGAAATTGTATTTTTATCTTGGCTGGATTTCGGCAATAGTTATTTGGGTTATAAACACTTTGGGGTATTTCTATTAATGTACACAAACGTCGAACAACAAAACAAGTCAATATTTAAGACGTATTTGATATATTTTATATCAATGCTTCTTTTTTGCATAATCAGGATTGCCGTAAGTGAAGGCTTTATGAGCGAACTTGGTGTAAGATGGCAAGATGTGTTGTCGACACTTATAATTCAAGGACTATTTATGTTTGGACTCCCACTCATACTATATTGTATGTTTTTGAAAAATCGTCCAAAGACTGTCTTTAAGACTTGCAACTTTAATTCGATAAATGTTGCGACGGTATTTATTTCATTGGGACTTGGGGCATGTATGTTTTTTGTAAACATCGCGGTGTCGTCGGTCTTTAATGGGCTTATTTCCTTTTTTGGATATCAAGCGCCTATCTCATTTGGCGAAACGATTGAAGTGAAGGCGACTTTTGCAAACTTTATGCTCGATGTTTTGCTTGTGGCAGTTTTGCCAGCTATATGTGAAGAATTTTTGCATAGGGGTATTGTGTTGCAAGGAACAAAACATGCCGGCTTTACAAAATCTATTATTATAAGCTCGGTACTATTTGGACTTATGCACCTAAATATTTCGCAAGTGAGTTATGCGATTGTTTTGGGACTTATTATGGGCTTTGCTTCTGTTGTTGCTAAGAGTATTTGGGTGCCTATCATTATGCACTTTACAAACAATTTTATTTCAGTCTACCTTGATTATGCCTCAGTAAATGGTTGGTTTGGTGGCGATTTTTACGAACGATTGACAAAACTCGCAAATTCGTCGACTATAGTTGTATTCTTGGTTTGTTTTGTTGCGCTTCTTGCTATTGCTTGCCTAATGGTATATCTTATTCTCCAATTGTTTAGACAAAACATTTTGAAAAAGGTTAATAGGGCGATAGAAAAAGTGTATGACAATGACGGCAATGCAAGTACAGATGATCCAATTGTCATGCAAAAGAGTGCCATGCTCCAACAAATGCTTGAAGAAAACACGATGTTAAATCTAAATTATGAAGCAATGAAAAGCCCTATCGAAGTTGTTATGCCCCAACAAAAAGTGTTGTATAGGACTACGTTTAAAGACAAAATATTTCTATATGCAAGTATGATACTTGGCGGAATTGTGACCTTGTTTACTCTTATTTGGGGATTTATCTAATGAAAATAAATATAGTTTGTGTAGGCAATATAAAAGAAAAATACTATACTGATGCATGTGACGAGTATTTGAAGAGATTAAGCAAATATCACACTCTTAATATTATCGAAGTGCCAGAAGAGAAACTTGGTAAAAATGTAAATACTGGCGATATTGAGAGAGTAAAAACTAGTGAGAGTGTGCGGATAGAAAAACAGCTTAAAGGACATGTTGTGCTTTTAGATATAAAAGGCAAGTCGTATACAAGCGAAGATTTTGCGAAAAAACTCACTAATCTCCAAAACATCACATCGACTGTTACATTTGTTATTGGTGGAAGTTATGGTGTGAGTGAGTCTCTTAGGCAAAAATGCGACGACAAACTGAGCTTTTCAGCATTTACTTTTCCGCACCAACTAATGCGAGTTGTGCTTCTCGAACAAATCTATCGTGCGACAACAATACAAAACAATATTACATATCATAAGTGAGTCTATATGGAATATATGAAAGAAGCTTTGCGACAAGCAAACAAGGCATACAAAAATGGAGATATACCCGTAGGTGTTGTTATTGTGAAAAACGGAGAAATAATAGCACGTGCTTATAACAAAAAGAACAAAAACAAAAATCCACTCCAACATGCGGAAATGATTGCCATAGACAAAGCATGCAAAAAGGTTGGCGACTTTAGGCTTGAAGGCTGTGAGATGTGTGTCACAAAAGAGCCTTGCATAATGTGTTTTGGAGCCATACTTAGTGCCAGAATAGACAAAGTGTACTATGGTGCAAGCGACCTAAAATATAGCATTGTTGAAAAAGCAGATACTATATCTTTTAACCACAAATGCGAGTGGATAGGCGGTGTTATGGAAAAGGAATGCAGTCACTTATTAAGTAAATTTTTTAAAGAACTGAGGGATAGCCATGCAAGTCGAAGTTGAGAAACAATCGCTCAAAATTAAAATTAAACCTAATATTTTTGTATTTGTACTTCAAGGTAAAAAAGACTATGAAATACTTGGCTGTAAATGCAGTCAGTGGACAATAGATGCCATAAATGATTATAACTATGCACTTGTCGAGTATGACAATAGTGACTTATTTGATTTTGCTAAAAAGCATACAATTAACACTGATTATGTTGTATTATTGTCAGCAAGTATGCCGTTATTGACAAAAAATGTATTTAACCACCTTGTAGAGTATTGTGTATTTAAGGGCATAAAAGCGTGCAAATTTTGGGGTGGTGCGGTATATGATGTCGGCTATTTAAAATCGACCAAAACTGTTTTTTACGATAGTGTATACTCGCAAAATGAAGACCAATTTTACATAGTTGAGAATATATCACAACGAAATTATGTGACAGAAATACTAAAAAATCGAATACTTGATTTTCATATAAAAAATGGTGTCGATATAAAAAACACAAAAAATGTTGTAATTGAAAAATATGTAGATATAAAAAGTGGAGTTGTGATTGAGAGCGGAAACGTATTAAAGGGAAATACATATATTGAAAAAAATGTTATTCTTAAAGAAAACAATACTTTGACTGATTGTGTTGTGGGAGAAAATACTTGCATTGCTCATAGCGTTGTTGAAAAATCGACAATAGGAAGAGATTGTATCATAATGCCATATTCGAGTGTGACTGACTCTGTGCTTGGCAATAATGTAATAGTTACTGGCAATGTGTCGCTTGACAAACGCAAGATTCGCGATAATCGCAAAATATAATACAAGGAGATAAAAATGCTAGCAATAATAGGACTTGGAAATCCAGATGCTGTATATCAAAATACTTATCATAATACCGGTTTTAATGTAGTAGATGAGTTTGCAAAAGTGCACAATATCAAATTTACAAAAACCAAGTATAGCGGAATGTATGGGGAAGGAAATATTAATGGTGAAAAAGTTATGCTGTTAAAGCCAATTACATACATGAATGCTAGTGGACGAGCTGTTAGAGAACTTGTCAATGGTTTAAAAATGTCTTTAGACCGCATAATTATTGTGTATGATGACATCGACTTGCAAGTTGGAATGCTTAGACTTAGAGCAAATGGCAGTGCTGGCACACATAATGGCATGCGTGATATAGTCGCAAGTCTTGGCAGTGACAAGTTTGCTCGCCTTAGAGTTGGTATTGGCCGAAACGAGCACATGGGACTTGCAGATTTTGTACTTAGCAAAATCAATTCAAAAGATATGGAGATATTTAAAAATTCAAGTTATCCACAAGCGGTAAAGGTGCTTGACGAATGGATTAAAAAAGACTGTGATGTGGAAAAAATAGACATAACAAGGCTATAATATGATAGAAGATATATGTAAAGAGAGTGGGCTTCTAAACACTCTTTTCAATTCAATAAATAAAGGTGAAAAAGTCAGTGTGTTTGGCTGTGGCCTTGGCGAAAAACTAAACATTGCATTAGGTTGCAATGCTTTTATTTTGTATGTCGCAAATAGCGATAGGCAAGGTGAAGTTGTTGAAAAATTTAAGGGTGCAAATCTAAGATGTGAGACTTTGTCATACATGCCTAGCCTTAGCAATACTTTTAACAATAATGCACTTATAAGTACGTTGTACAAACTAATTGATAATCAACTTGATGTGTTGGTTGTTGACCCAATCATGCTCCAAGCATATTTACCAAATGTCGAATATTTAAAAAGTAGTAAATATGTGCTTTCTGCCGGGGACAACATTAGTCTCGATGCAGTCGTTGAAAAAATCATATCCCTTGGCTTTGAACGGGTGGATTTAGTAGAAAACGAATACACCTATAGTGTTAAAGGTGATACAATTGATGTAAAAATTGATGGTGAATATTATCGCATAATGTGGGACTGGGATAAGATTGAAAAGATAAAACAATGTGACAGTGTCAGTCTAATTCCAATTAAAGAACTTGAAAATTTGCAAATCAAAAACAATAATCTATTTAAAATTGATTTTGAAAAACTAAATGCATTTTACGCAAAAACAAAAAACTCAAAGATAAAACAATATATAGATGAAAATAGACATAAATGTCAAAATTCATGGTGGTTTTTGCCTTTTGGTAGTGACAAATTGTCAAAAATATATGACTTTTTGCCAGAAAGTGTACTTATGTTTGATGATGTGAAGTCAAACTATGAAACATTTAAATCTGATTGTGATATATATAATCAAGAGATAAAGTCATCAATAAAAAATGGTGATATGGCGGATATCCACAAAGAATATCTTTTCGAAGACAGTATCGAATTTCCTAGTTGTTTGCCGATTGTGGGATTTCAAAGCATAACAAATGCAAACAAACTTTTTAGACCAAATAAGGTGTTTAGCTTTAGGTGCATGCCGTCGATATCGTATCGTGGCAAGTGGGACGTGCTCGCTCTAGATCTTAGCACAAGACCATCAAACTCGACACAAATTTTGTATGTTAAATCAAATGAAAATGCCAATCAAATTTCGCAAGTATTGGATAAAAAACACGTATCACATAATATTATTCAAAGCCTTTCAAAATGCCAAACAGGCATAAACTTGCTTCCGCGAGTTGGTGGCATATCATGTGCATTTGTTGATGAAAATATCTATGTATATAGTAGTGATGATTTGTGTGGAGTAGTCAAAAAATCAATTGATAAAAACTTTGTTTCTTTTGATATGACGCTTCCAGAGAAAAACGACATAGTGGTGCACAATATATATGGTGTTGGCCGTTGTCTTGGTGTAGAGTGTCTAAAACTTTCTTCGTCAAGTCGTGACTATGTGATAATTGAGTATAAAAACAACGACAAATTGTATTTGCCAGTAGAAAATATAAACCAAATAAGTAAATATATTGGTGGCGACAAGCACCCTGCACTAAACAAACTTGGCTCAAATGACTTTATAAAGACAAAGGAAAAAGTCAAAGCCAAAATAAAGGAAATGGCATTTTCGCTTGTTGAATTGTATAAGGCAAGACTCGATGCAAAAGGTTTTGTTTATCCGAAAGAGACCGAACTCATGTCAGCATTTGCTGAGTCGTTTGGATTTACGGAAACTGCAGACCAAGTAAAAGCGTTGCAAGATATTTATGACGATATGGAAAGTGGTCGTGTTATGGATAGGCTTGTTTGTGGAGATGTCGGCTTTGGCAAAACTGAAGTTGCTATGCGTGCGGCATTCAAAACAGTCGCTGCGGGCAAACAAGTTGCGTTTATGTGCCCGACAACAATACTATCCGAACAACACTATAATACACTTTTGTCGCGTATGAAAGATTTTGGCATTAATATTGAAGTGTTGAATAGATTTAAGACAAAAACTGAGTGTGACAAAATATATCAAAAAGTCAAAGACGGCACAGTTGATATTGTTGTGGGGACTCACAAATTATTAAATAAAAATCTGGTGTATAAAAATCTTGGACTACTTATCCTTGATGAAGAACAAAAATTTGGTGTAGAAGCAAAGGAAACAATAAAAGAACTTAGAAAAAATGTTAATGTATTGACGCTCAGTGCGACTCCTATTCCACGTACACTTAATATGGCATTGTCGGGCATCAGAGATATTTCGGTCATCGAAACTCCACCTATTTCACGTATTCCTACACAAGTTCAGGTGTGTGAATATAGCGATTTGATATTAAAAAATGCCATTTTACGCGAACTTGATCGTGGTGGACAAGTCCTTGTTGTGTACAATAAAGTCGAAACAATATACGAATGGGTGGGCAGAATTAAAAACATGATTGGTTCAGATGTTAGCATTGATGTTGCTCATGGCCAAATGGAAGAGAAAAAACTCGAAAATGCAATCATGAAACTATACAATGGTGAAACACAAATTTTGGTCAGTACAACACTCATTGAAAATGGAGTCGATTTGCCAAATGCAAATACGCTTATTGTGCTTAATTCGGACGAACTTGGACTGTCGCAGTTGTACCAACTAAAAGGTCGTATTGGTCGAAGTGACCGCCAAGCATATGCTTATTTTACTTACAACAAAGACATTCTAAATGAGACGGCATATAAGCGGCTTGAAGCCATAAGCCAGTTTACTGCAATGGGGAGTGGTTTTAAGATAGCACTTAGAGACTTGGAAATCCGCGGTGCTGGCAATGTGCTTGGAGTCGAACAGCACGGACACATGCAAAAGGTTGGTTATGCTATGTATATCCAACTTCTAAACGAAGCTGTCGGCGAACTCAAAGGCAACACGACTACTCATACTCACGAAGTGCGAGTAGAGACTTCGCTAAATGCTTTTGTTCCGCACGACTATATCCCAAATTATGGTGCACGTATGTCGGCGTATATGAAGATAAGTAAAATATCAGACTTGGACGGATATATAGGTTTGTATCACCAATTTGAAGATGCTTTTGGTGATGTTCCAGTCGAACTTAAAAATCTGCTCAAAATATCCCTTATCAAAAACTTGGCACAGAAAATGGGTGCAACAAAAGTTGTTGTCAAATCGCATGAATGCAAGGTGTTCTTTGAGAAATTAGATGATGTTAAGGCGTATATGGAACACGTAAACGATACGTCTGATGTAGTATTAGAAGTCGAAAGTGTGCCCATAATAGTCATTAAGGGGGATATAAATCAAAATATTTTGGACAAATCTCAAAACTTTTTATCAATATGTACAACATAGTGCGAGATATTTCTTGCCTAAAAAGTTATTTTCTTATATAATAAACAAGACTTAATATTTACTATGGGAGATTATTGCGTGAAAAAGATTTTTACAATTTTATGTGCACTTGTTTTGAGTGTGACCATGTTTGCGGGTTGTAATTTGACTACACTAAACAAGTCGAAGTATTATAAAACAGTTGTTGTCACGGTTGATGGCGGTGAAGAACATAAAGAATATAATAAGGAGTACAATCGCGAAGACTTATTAAATGCATTCTACAACTATTCGTATTCAAATGTAAGTAGTGGAAGTGTTAGTGCCGAAGATGGTCTTGATACAGCTATCGAATCGATGGTAAGTCGCGACTTACTCATAAACTTCATCAAATCCGAATATTTTGACACTGGCATTCTTACACTAACTGATGAAGATATCAAAAATATCCGTTATGAAGCATTTGAGTATATGCAAGACCAAATTTTCTCTTACGAAAACGAAGTTAGAGAAGAACGCGATTTGGTTTTGTCGAGTGGAACTGAAGACGATTCGACAGCAAGTGATGAAAGTTCGTCACTTAGAGATGAGTACAACGAATACTCTTCGTCACTTGAAGCGATATATGATGGCGACAATGTAATAGGTTTTAAAAATGCAACCTTAAAAGAAGGGTCAAATGTTAAATTTGACGTACCAGAAAAATTTGAAGACTTTATAAAAATTACTGATGAAGAGATATCGGCTGAAGCATATGCAAGATATGTTGCGTCCTTACAAAAATCGGCAAAGAGTCTTGGCAAAAGCACTAAAGAAAGCGATGTAATAAATGCAGAAGTAGATAGACTTATCAAAACACTTACTGAAAACAAATATATTACACTTTATCAAGAATGGTTTAACACAAATCAAAAATTTGAGACTACTGCAAGTGGCGAAATGTTAAAGGATAGTGTAGTAGAACAAGTCCTTACAGAATTTAAGAAACAATACGAAAACCAAAAGAAACTCTATGAAAAGAGTGAGTCAGCATATCACACAGCAATGGCTGGCGACGATATATCAGGAATATACTATCACCCTGACTATGGTCAAGGAACAGAATACATGTATGTTTCTCATATATTGATACAATTTAGCGATGCTAAAAAGACAGAAGTATCAAATCTTAAGTCTGAACTTGAAAATGGCACAATAACTCAAAGTTATTATGACAGAAAAATGGAAGAACTTATCGAACGTACACCAGTCACATATGAAGAAAATGGTGTAGCCAAAACTAGCAATGCGGCTAATGTATATCAAAAAGTATTAAACTATGTAAATTCAAATGCAAGCGATGATGATAATGTACGTCGTGCTGAGTTGTTTAATGACATGATATATATGTTTAATGATGACACAGGCATTATGAACCAAGACTTTGCTTATGTTGTGAATCTAGACGAAAATGTAACTGACAAAATGGTAAAAGAATTTGCTGATGCTTGTCGTGAACTTGATAAAACAGAAGGTGAAGGCGGTATAACAAAAGTTGTGAGCGAGTACGGAATACACATTATATTCCATGCTGGCCACGTAACTTCGGTAAATGAGAGCATACTTAACAACGAACAATTGTTGTTAAATGCACTAGTAAGCCATAAGACCCAACTTAGCAGCAACAAAACTCTATTTGATGTAATCTATGATAGTATTAGCACTGCAAGTGTAGATAGTCGTTCGAATGATATTGTCGAGCAAGCAAAAGGTTATGTTAAAGTAACAATTTACACCAAGAAAGCAAAAAGTATAATATCAGGCTAATTTTAAAATGCCCCGTTGGGGCATTTTTTTGTATTCAAATTAGATATTGTAGCATAACCAATAGTATATAGTTGGATATATAAAGGCGTGTTTTGGATAAGTACTTTATTTATTATGATATAATAAATAAAAAAAGGAAAATATCGTGTTTTTTATTTTGACACAATTCACAAATAGTGATATATTTTTATTGAGGTTTTTATGGCTAAGAAAAATAATGACCAAAATTTAATAAAAGACCCCAAACTTGTAGAGAATGTCGAAAAGACTGATAATGACCGTGAGTTTGCTGACAGCGAATTTGTAGTATATAAAGATTCGTATGAAGAACAAAATGTGTCAAAACAAGAAAAAGAATTAAGCGAAAAAATACTTGTAGATTCGACCGAAAAGGTTTTGGAAAATCGTACAAGTAAGAGCAAGATCATAAATATTTGTTTTTTCGTGGTAAGTATTTTTATTCTTGTTGGGACGCTAATCTATCAGCGAAACAAATATGGTGTATCCGACATTACTAGTTTGACAGGGGTAAAATATAGATATATATTTTATATATTGCTTGTTTTTGCACTTGTAATGTTGTTTGACTCGCTTCGCACTCATGTACTTATATTTAAGGCGACCAAATTACATCGACCATTTTTGAGTTATAAGTCGACAGCGATTTGTAGATATTATGACTGCATAACACCATTTTCATTTGGTGGCCAACCTTTCCAAATTTTTTACCTAAATAGTAGGGGTGTGAAAGCAGGTATTGCATCAAGTGTTCCACTTGCTAAGTATATGTTTTCACAAATATCGTTCTGTATTATATCACTAGTTATGCTTATAGTGGGTATAACAAAGTATAATGAGAGTGTGCAAGTTGTAGTTACATGGTCTATCATTTCACTTTGTATTTCTATATTCTTCCTAGCACTTATAGTATTTTTATCAATGAGCAAACGTGTAGCACCCCGCATAACAATGTGGTTTATAAAAGTCTTGCACAAACTTAAAATTGTTAAAAATCCAAAACTTACTTTTACAAAAATAATTCGACAATTGACCGAATATCGCAGAAGTATTATATATTATTTGAAGAGTTTTTGGACGACAGTATTTACTTTTGCATTATCAATACTCATTATTTTACTAAAAGCAACAATCCCATACCTTATTTATTGTTTCTTGGTTCCTGACCCAAATGTATCATTTACACTTATATTTATTAAATTCTTACTATGTGAATTGGCTTCGACCTATATCCCATTACCGGGTGGAAGTGGAATGGCGGAGATTTCGTTTAGTTCGCTCTTTGCTTCATTGTTCTTAGATAGTAGTGGTAGTTTGTTTTGGGCTTTGCTAATATATCGTATAGCAACATATTATTTGTATATAATCCAAGGCTTTGGCATAATTGTATACGACTTAGTATATGGCGATAAAAAGAATAAGAAATTTGTAGAAACAAAACTTATTGATATGCAACTTAAAGCTAATAAAAAATACAACCATAAAATAACAAAATAAGACAAGAACCGTACTTGTCTTATTTTTGTTTATTAAATTCATTTTATTGATATAATGTCATTTATTTTATATTTTTAGACAAATACTATATACTTTTTGACAGAAAGTGTGTAGTATTTGTTTTTTGTTGTTTGTGTATAAGTTGTAAGTCTAGTGTCTATAATATGATATGAAAAAACTTGTTGCGATAATATTTGTTGTGTTTGTAATTGGAGTACTTTTTTACTCGAGAGATTTTGATTGGGTAGATACAAACAAAAAATATGTATATGAAACTGATAATGGCCTAATGGTCTCCAGTGTTGATAAAGGTGATTTTGAATGCTGTTACTTTACTATTGATAGTGGTGAGTATGGTGATTTTGTAGATTATTTTGATATACAAATTGTCGAAGATTATTATATCGATGATTTACATGTAATTAATGCATATAGTAAGTTTTTTGACAAAAAAATACAACTATTTGACAAAAAGTATAATATACAAATACTTTTAGGCGAAGAAATAACCGTCGGTTATCCGCAATTGTATTTGGGTTTTTGAAAAAGTTTTGAAATGCTAGTATAAAGTGTTGTTTGAGTGTCAATCATTATGCAATCAAGGAGGAAAATATATGTCAAAAAAAGAAAGATTTGTAAGTTGGATGAAAGAATATGGGTACTTAACATTATTGATTGTGGGTTTTGTGACACTTCTTTTGGTTGTGACTATCGCATCAATTTCGAAAGACAATAAAGTAAAAAATAATCCAGTTGAAGATGTAAACACAGAGCCAATCTCTTTTGGGCTTCCAGTGCTTGATGCGACAATCTACAAGGGATATAGTGGAACACGTCTCCAATGGAATGCTACTCTAAAACAATATGAAGCTCATAAAGCAATTGATTTTGTTTCAAGTGATAGTAGCAATGTGTTGGCGGTGCTAGATGGAACTGTAAGTAAAGTCTATTCAAATTATCTTGACGGAACTGTCATTGAGATAAGCCATGCAAATAATTTGAAAAGCATTTACGCATCTCTTGATGACACTGTAAATATTAAAGTGGGTGATAGTGTGAAGAAGGGTGATATATTGGGGACTATAAGTGCTAGCGCAAAAGCCGAACTTGACGGCGGAGCTCATTTGCATTTCGAATTATTGGAAAATGACAAACGTATTGATCCTACTGCATATTTAAACTTACAATCAAAATGACATGGCGAGTGACTACGTAAGTGGTCATTTGCTTTTTTAATGTGCAATATTGAGCAAATTTTTGTAAAGTCTTCTATTTTGCTTTACACATTAAAAAAACTTGTTTATAATAAAGGCATAAAAATATTGCGGAGGCAGATATGTTTGAAAAAGTAAAAGACTTGCTCGCAAAACAACTTAACATAAAAGGCGACAAGATTGCAAAAGAAAGCAAAATTCTAGAAGATTTGGGAGCTGATTCACTAGATGTGGTCGAACTTCTTATGACCCTTGAAGACGAATTTGGCATTACTGTTACTGACGAAGAAGCTGTTACTTTAAAATCAGTAAACGACATCGTTTCACTTATTGAAAAGAAAACTCAAAAATAATTTTTTACACCCGGCAAGGGTGTTTTTTGTTTGATAAGTCATATTTCGACAAAATTTGCCATATATACTATAAAGGTGGTGGCAAAATGTTGAGATGTGAATTGTTTGGGCTTTATCTGGTCGAAAACAACACTACTATTCGCAAAACAGCACTTGCTTTTAATGTAAGTAAAAGTACAGTGCACAATGACTTGCAAAAGAAATTACCTAAGGTAAATAAAGTACTTTATGCCGATGTGCAAAAGGTGCTAAATCACAATTATTGTGTGCGCCATATTCGTGGTGGCATGGCTACTAAAAACATGTATTTAAAAACACGTGGTGTGTGTAAAAAATAGAAGACTAATCGGTCTTCTATTTTTAATTTAATGGCTTAATTAAGCCTATTTTTTATCATGTTTGTCAAAATAATACTCGTCGATTTGTTTTTCAAATTTGTCAAGTAAATTGTATCTTTCGGGGTGAGTTATGGCACCAAACATTCGGTCAAAAACAAAAGGAATTTCTTTTTCGATGTCGGTGATAATTGTCTTTACATATTCTCTTTGCGTGTGCTTGTCCATAGGGCAGTCGCTTTTAGTGACGGGAAGTGTTTTGCTTGCTGAAATGATGTCACGTTCGTATGTGAGTATGAGTGGGCGGATTACTGTCATGCCCGTTCGGTCAAGATAGGTGAGCGGTGCAAATGTGCTAAGCCTTCCTTCATAGCAAAGCGATAGTAAAAAAGTGTGTACAAGGTCGTCGGCTGAGTGACCTAGTGCGAGTTTGTTGCAATTGAGTTCGAGTGCTTTGGTGTTTAGCATTCCGCGTCGGAGTTTGCTGCAAAGACTGCATGGGTTTTTCTCTTGTCTGCTATTGAATACAATCTCATATATATCGCTAGGCACAACATGATATTCGATGCCTTCATTTTTGCAAAACTCAGCTATGCGGTCAAAATTGTTTTTGTTAAACATGTCGATTGTGATTCCGACCACGCTAAATTTGTATGGAGCAAAACGTGAGTACATGTGAAGTGCTTTTAGCAGTACAAGGCTATCCTTTCCGCCTGATACTCCTACTGCAATACGGTCGCCGTCTTCTATTAAGTTGTATTTGTCGATTGCTCGGCGTAGTGTCGATAGTATTCGTTGCATAATTTTCTCCTATTTTTAGTATATCATGGCAAAACTATTTTTTGCAATAACAAATTTAGGATTTGGATTGTTTTTGTCATTAGTTGGTTTGTAAAAAAAATATAAAAAATTGTCGAATGTCGGGTCAAATGTTTGACTACATGTCGCCAATTATATATACTTAATATATTAAAATATATTAAAGATTATTTTAGTTTTGGATTTTGCATAATATTATCTACAATATGGGCAAAACTAAGATAATGAAAAATGGGGAAACATATGAAAAAACGAATTGGTCTTATCTTTGCAGTTTTACTATTTTCAGTGCTAGGTTTTAGTGCTTGTGGAGATCCTTACAAAAAGATGTCCTTTTCTTTGACGTCTGAAAAAGACTTGACAGAAACAGTCGAGTTGTATCTTGGCAAGAGCAGTGCTGGCCTTTCAGAATACGATATCAAGGATAGCTTTGTAATTAAAGCTAAAGTTGGCGGCGTGGGCAAAAAGATTTCGACCGATGTTGTTGTGCCTGACTTTAATGACAAAGTGGATATTGAGACTACCGAGACTGAAAGTTCTACGATAATCAAAATTACCGCCAAGAGCGAAGGCGAAACCATGCTTACAATCAGTCCTAAAGAAAATCCTGATGGTAAGTTTACAAAATATGTGCGTGTAAAGGTCAGTATTGGACTTACAAGTTTTGTATTTAAACCTAATGCCATTGGCGCTCTAGCAATAGGTGATACTTTAAATTTGAATGTTGATGCCAAACAATACATAAACTTTTTCCCTAGTGACACATCTCAAACAGATATCGAATATTCTATCAGATATCCTGAAGGTGCTTCGACAGATTATGCTGAGATTAAAAATGGTGTTCTTTATACTTATGATAGCGAAAATTACCCTATGTCTGATGGCAGACGAATAATAACACTCGTAGCAAAATGCCCTACGCGTGATGACCTTGTCGATACTTTTGATATCCCTGTAATCAAGATTGATGACCAAATAAACATCTCGACGACATATGAAGACAATGAGATCGAACTTGACAAAAATTATAATGGCAAATATGAAATCCTACTTGCAAATGCTGATATAAGCATGAGCGGTGGAGTGATTGATGAAGGCATAACAAATCGTATTTTGCATATAGGTTTGGGCGATGAAAACACGGCCACTTCAAAATATCGCATTAGTGTTGTGGGTGATTACTCAATGTCGGCTGGTGAAGCTGTCACCATTTCTCCATACTCAATCTTTGAATCAGACACTGCAGACTTTATTGTAAAAGCAAATCGAGTTACAAATGGCATAGATGTCGTATTTAAAATAGAATATTTTGGTGATGAAAATGACAATCCTACTAGCGACGAAACCTTGTATGAAGGATTGTTTACACAATATGTAACATTTACAATTAAGGTGTATAGCCTTCCTGATGCGAAAAACATGACCATAAATGGGATTGCTGATGACGAACAAACATATGTTGTGTATGATACATACTTCAAGGCTTCAGAAAGCAGTATAAACGAAAACGGAACACTTTTTAAAGTTAAACTTATAGACTCTACAATTCCAAATATTGTGGCAAACATAAGTTATAGCGGCGAAGGTTTTGATCAAGACGGGCTTGTGTTTGTCGGTGGAACAAAAACTGCTGACGGCATTTCTATTGCAAATGGCGAAAGTTTTTATTTAAAACATACATATAGCCAAACCCAATTAAAAGAAGATGCTGAAAGACGTCCATATATCACAATAAGCATAGACTATTCGTTTGCTCCAAGCAATGCTACTGCAGAGCAAAAAGAGATGTACTATAGTGGCACAATTAGTAAAAAGGTATATCTTGATTTTAAAGCGGGCATAAGCGAGATATCGCTACCTTCCGAACAAATTGGTCTTGAAATCACTAGTGATGAATGGAGTGAATTGTGTGAATTTCCAGAAGGATACGATGCTAAATCAACCGTTGATCAAATATTGGGACGTAATCTTGATCTTATCGAACTAAAATATGTCGACAATAAAATTATGATAAGAGCAAACAAACAATTTAAAACAGGCGAAGTGAGTTTGCGAATTATTGCAACAAACGGCAAGATGTCAAATACGGCTAGCATTATGGTGTATTTGCCAGTGCTATATACTGAAAACAATTCGTTGCTTGTTAAAATTGATGAAAAAGATAATGCGGTATTTGCTGTCGGTAGAATGACTGGGGCTAACACATACGAACAAGTAAATGCAGAAGGTGTATATGGAGAGCATAAATACTCGACTTACACTGACCTTATTCTTGCAAGCCATAGTACTCTTGCACTTGATGTGTATAGTATTATGGAAGAAAACGGATATTTAAAATCTGTTATGCCAAATGTAAATGTCACTTGCGAGATAAGTGACAACGATATTTTGTCATGGACAACAACCAAGTCTAATGATGGTGTATTGAGTGGTACTCTAAACACATTTAATGCATCAGACGGCGTTGTGACTATTACTTTCACTCTAAGCGGTTATTCGCCACAAGGAGAAGACAAAAAACTTACTTCTGTGACCAGAACACACACTATAAACATTTGGATATATGATGCCATAACCAAAATCGACTTTAGTAAAAAACTTAATTTGGTTTATTTAAAAGATTCACTTGGTTATTTTGATCAAGAAGACTCGAAGTACGAATATGACTGGTCAAAACTTCCAAAAGATGCAGTTACCGGCAATTTTGAATGGAATATTGCACTTAAAAATACCGAGCAACTTAGTCACACTATAAACCTTGATGGGCTAGGAAATAATGTCGTTGGTGTTTTGATTAAAAACTTGTTAAATATCCAAAACGATATCAATATTAGCGACTACAATATTGAGATTAAAGATAGCGATGGAGTAGATAGACTTAGAAAATCAAATAACAGTTTCCTTTTTGATATCTACAATAGTGATCTTTTAGCACAAGTATTAGACGGTGACAACAACAATATTGGATACGAAGCTAAAATAAATGATAGTATGTTTGTCATAACAATCGAAAAAGGTGATGACACACATACAAAAGAAGTAGGTCTCATTGAGATTTTTGAAAACATGTTTGAAAATAGGGCTGATAAGCGCGAATTGGCTTTGGCATATATTTTCAATGGAAATACTTCGGGTAATTTTAGAGACTTTGTACTAAGCGGACAAGCAAGCCAATTTGGTCGTGGCATGTATGTTGAGACAATTTTGAGAATGTACAAACCGATAAAAGTTTCGTCGATAGACACTACTGTTTCGAAAGAAGGCTTGTATTTTGAAAAAGAAGATAAAGATCCTGCTTCTCTAAGTTTTTCTTATTCAGTAATACCAAACAATGCTCACAATACCGATATTATGCTCAAAATCTATAGCAACACCGGTAGTGGTGATAGAATTGTATTAGGCGAGGAACTTAATCTTGTTGTGTCCATAGATGGCGCTGAGAAAGAGAACACAAAAGAAAATGCAACCACAGTGGCATATGCAACTGTTAAAGACGGCAAAATAACAATAACTATTGCAAGTGGTATCAGTGGAAATTATGTACTTAAAATAATTGCAAAAGATAGTGTAACACAATCAGAAAATGGTGAGTTTAAATATGGTGTAACAAAGGATGTTCGCGTCGAGATAGGTGATGGCAGCAAGGAAGCTCCATTCCAACTTCGCTCTATAGACTCACTAATCCGCATGTGGAAAAGAAACATAAGCGGACAAGAGACATTCTGTTACAAACTAAACAACAACATAAATGTCATAGGTCAAAACTTTGCCGACTATATCTTTAATGATAACAACCGGTTTAAGGGTGACTTCGACGGAAATGGCAAGGCTATTATTGGACTAACAGTAAACAAAAGTGTTGTGGGTAATGCGACAGGTGGATTGTTTGCAAAATACGAGCCAATTAGCGGCAATAGTATACACGACCTTACACTCAGCAATATCAATTACAACATTACTATAAGTACAAATGAAAAATATTTTTTAAATGTCGGTGGAATTGTCGGAACTGCAAATGGTACAATCGAAAATGTATATGTATCAGGCAATATCAATATCGACTACGCAGATGAAATAAACGAAAATAAAGATTCGGTTATGTATGTTGGTGGAATAATCGGCACAATGGCTTACGGAAAACTTGTTGGCACGGCTGAGTCGAGTTCGTTTGCTGACGACATGACAGCAAATGTAGCTATGCTATATAATGGATTTTCCGTGAAAGACTCACAAGGCTCACACTATTTTGGTGGTGCAGTCGGATATATTAGCGGGACATCTACTATCGAAAATGTCAAAGTTTCAAGTTCGATAAAGGCTATAAACAATGGCGACTCAGATGGCAGCACAATCGCAAGTGCTACACTTGGTGGAGTAGTTGGTCTTGTGGCTGGTGAATCTTCAATTAAAGACTCTCGTATTACTCCTACACTTAGCGGTTATGCAAACATTGGTGGTGTAGTAGGTGAAAACACTAGTACACTTGATATAAATCATGTTGTTGTCGAATTTTTACACAATACAAATGTCAAAAACTATATCATGGGTCTTGACAATGTCGGCGGTTTTGTAGGCTCTGCAACAGCAGAAGTATCGCTTTTAAATTCGTATGTTCGATCGTTTGTAAAAGACGAAGTAGCAAACGAGTATAAAGCGGGCGATTATTGTGGAAATATTATTGTCCGAAGCGGACTAAATGAAGTAAATGCTGGCGGATTTATTGGAAGTATAGATGCTGATTTTGATATCGAACGTAGTTATGTTATGGGCGATATTAAGTCATATTTGGTTTCTGGTAAGACAGAAAATATCGGCGGTTTTGTCGGTAGATATAATGATGCAAAAACTATCAAAATTACTGATGCATATTATTCTGGAAGGATACTTACAAATAACGTTGTTCCAAACATTCTATTTGGCAGTGATAGCACACCTACACCTACTGCTGGTTCGACATTAACCTCGAATATAACAAGTAAAATCACCGAAAACACAATGACCGATGACAAAAATATTGGTGAATACATTAAGATTGAAGCGACAAAAACTGAGAGTGTGTCGTATCAAGACTATACATATGAATATGGAAATAACATAAAAATTTCCAATTTCTATGCCAATGTAAATGGAAGCAATCATGTGTGGACAGGGAGAGATCAAAATACTTACACACTTCGTACTCCTAGAAATGTAGTTAAGTCGACCTTGTACATGACCTTTGCACGTATGACAGATGCATCTATTGTATATACTGGATACAAAATTGTTGAAGACTCAAATAATGGCACTAAGAAAAGATATAATTTGTTTGAGATACAAAACAATGATTGGTTTAGTAAAGAGGAAAACCAAACCAATTATGTAGATACTGATAAAGCTGATGTCTTTAAAGTCCTTGGCTTTGACGGGCAAAATGCAAATATGCCGACTTTAGCGGGTAACCCAGAGAAGTTTGTATTAAATGCAAACAGTTTTAACAATCCTACAAATTTTGCACTAATTACATTATTGTGCAATGCTAGTGGAGAGATAGAAGAGGACGAAGCTATAAACGCTCTAATCGAACAATGTAGATATAATGAAGAAGATAAGGGTTCTTTTAATATAGAAGACATATCAGAAATTGAAATTGGCGATTTGTATGGATATGAGTATGAAGTGGCCAATGAAAGAAATGTCTTTATTTGGGAATTTGACAATGAAGTATATAAGTCTTACTACACAATAGATTCTGCCACTAATAAAGGCACAATAACTCTAAATGAAGTTGGCTTGAATCTATATTTAAGTGACGACGACTTGTATATTGATGAAGCTTGCACTATAGAATTTAAAAATGTGATTATAATAATCACAACAAGATCAGGTGATGATTATGTGACAAGTTATGTCGCACTTGGCATAAGTTCAGGTACTTATGTCGGAAGTAACGGCACAACTTACTACTATAATTCGGAAGATAATTCATATTACTCTGATGAAAATTATCAAACCAGTGTCGAAAGCAAAGATGTAACAAACATACAATTTGAACAATACACAGTTTGTGACCTTGTATATAAGGTGGGTAATATCGAAATAATTAGATTTGTAGACATTGTTAAAAAAGAAGACGTTGTTACATTTGAAGGCAAAGAGTATAAAATTGTAGATGATAATAAAGTTAAATTGGCGGCAAATAACGAGATTATTGCTAAGGTAAATGACTTTAATTATACAAACGGCGATGTTGCAAAAGACGATAATGGTAATTATAGACTAGATACAAGCTATTATGTGATTGATACTGACGGAAATAAAATTGCAAAATATATTGATGGGAAATTTGTATTTGACGACGATAATGCTTCGTGGATAGTAAATGACGAAATAAACAACGGAAGACCTACACTTATAAGAAAACTAGATAGAGATGAAAAAGTAGAGTCGATTGAGGTGCTTTATGATGCCGTATCAAGCATTAATGTAAAAGTAACAGAGTTTAATTATAGCGGCTCATCAAATCTTACTTCTTACAAACAAGGTTATATAATGCTTGATGAGAATAATGTCATTCTATTCTACAATACTCCAAGCGACAAATATATTGCACAAAATACTTATGTTTTGGCAAGTAGCGACGAAAAGGCCGAACTTGACAGTATAAATATTGGCGGTCAAGTGCCAGTTGTTGTTGATTTTAGTGACATTCTATTAAATGAGCCATTTAAACTTAATAGCCTAAAAGATTATGTTGTTAAGTCAAGCAATCCAAATATTGTCACTGTCGGAACATATATTTGCGATAATACAACTTACACTGCATTAAATACACTAGGCACTGGACTTGTGACCTTGACATTTACTAATAAATATGACGACGCAGAATCTTTCGAAATATCAGTTTATGTTGTCGCAGGTTTGACAGGTATCCAAACTATTGAAAACATGTCGACTTATGTTCAAAAAACAAACACATATAGTTTTGGTTTTGACAATATATTAACAAGTAGCGAAAGTGATACCTATGTTATGGATTCAAATGTGGGTGGGTACACTATAAAAGTTGTGTCAGTTGATGGCGAACCAAGCCTTATATTCAATGGCATAACATTGGATAAAGACACAACAGCCGAATATGACTTTGATATGTCAAATGCTATAGTGATTTATGGCGAAAAAGCAGGTGAAATAAGTATTTCACTTACTCCGTTTGTAAAATATGGCGACAATCAAAAATATATCCTAAGTTATTTGAGTAAAACGGTAGAAATAAATATTAGTAACCTTGCAAAAAGCATATCGACTGGTGCCAAAACAGCTTCGACAATCAAGCCAGAAAGCACAGTACAATTTGATGTAGAAGTAATCTCGTCAAATGAAGATGAAACTATTAAAACATATATTAACAATTCCGAATATAAGAGCGATAACAACCCATATGGTCTTGTAGACATATATGTTTTGAAAACAAACGCTGCTTCATTAGGAAATAATCTATATAAAATCACATACACTGTATATGCCGAGTTAAATGATACAGAGTACTATAATTATTATGTGGAAAACAACTTTAAAAACCCACTTGAAGAGATGTTGAGTTTTGAATTTAAGTTTGTTCCTACTTCATGGTATTCTGATGATGAAATTATGCCTGAATTTAAAGATAATTTAGCATATTATACAGTAAACATTGAAGGTAATGATGTATCAAGTATTATCACGTCTTTTTACAACACAAGCGACGCTGATAATGGCAATAAAAACAAAGCTGAAGAAGAAAAGATATACATAATTGATTCAGACGCAGCTTATGTAAACAAACTTGCTCCTGGTAGAGTAGGACTACTTAGAATCAAAGTAAGCAAGGACTACAACAATCTAAGTTATCTTGCTGTAAGGACATCAAACAATAGCGTAACTCTACGTCAAGCCGACGCAACGACTGATGCGACACAAAAGTTTAGTCATATAAGTGTCGCAAATACACCTACTGACAATGGCATCAAACTTTGGAACATGATATACTACATGACAGATAGTGAAGGTAATACAGTAACAGATAGTAAAGGTAATAAAGTAGTAGACATGAATTATGCAAACTACTACTACGTGTTTGTGATGTTTGATGAAAAAATTGCAGGTGGAAGTGTCGTAGACCTACAAATCACAGCATACGGCAAAGGCGATGTCGAATTGATACCTAGTGTAACTATATCTGTCGAGGTCGACTACTTGCCTGAGATCAAAATTGTTGATGCATATGGCGAAAGCGATGTCGACAATCCTATTGGTGAGTATCGCCGTATATTCATAAATGCTAGCCATGTCGAAAATGATCTTTCTTGGAAAGTAGAAACTGTTGGAAATGTATATGGATTTGGTTCTACAACAGAAGGGGAAGAAACTACATACGGATACAAAAGTGAAAGCAATCCAAATTCAAATAATTACCCATATATCTGCTACAAAACTGTAAGTGGTTATACTAAATTGCCACATAATTTCACTTTGGATATGATAAGCGGTGCCGAACTATATATTTGTATTCCTTCTGGCACATATCTAGCAGATTTTAAATTTAGTGTAAGCGGTCACAGGATTATAAATACAAAACCTACTTATACAACTGCTTATTTTAAACTAAACACAATTCTCTTTGAAATCGAAGACATAACTATTGATGGAACTACTGGTGGGGTTATAACCTTGCCGGTAGGTAATGTTACTACATTTAGCACTATCTTTACTCTAAACTCATATGCACAAAGCGTGTATAAAGGCTACGGAAAGGACGAATATAAAAAGTACGAAAATTCAACGAATGAAACAGAAAAAACAACATTTGAATTTGCAAAATATCTTTATGAGGCAGTTGAAGCTCTTAGAAGATCAGGTGCTGGTCAAAAGGATTATGATGAATTAATAGATGGAACTAAACTTGGAACTAATGGTTGGAAGTATGTCCCAGAAAAAGGTCAAGCACAGCAAATGCAAAATGAAAATTTTTATCCAAGTAGTGACAACTCAAACTTTGAATTCTTCTATGGAAATTATGAAGGTACAGGTAAGTATGGTGTTGTTGCACTCAAAATAAGTCGAAACACTTTGCAATTCAAACTAGATCTAAAACTTGTAAATGGCATATATACTTTGCATCATACTGGCGACGGCGAATCAGACATATACAAGCTAGTTACATTCACTTTGCAAATTACAGATAATTCGACTGCTGACCATCCTATTCCTATTTACAATACAACTGACTTTATGCAAATGTTGGAGTCGATAAGTGAAGAAGAAGTAAATCAAGAAGTTTCAAACAATTCTGATGTAGATCCTACCGAGCTTGTATTTGGAAACTACATTCTTCTAAGTGACCTTACATTAGAAAACTGGATTCCACGTGCGATAAATGTATCGTCGTTTGATGGCAATGGCTTTACAATCACAATCAAAAGCTGGAATTTTAGTAGCATAATCGAAGATAGCACAGTCAGTGCGGGACTATTTACAAAGATAGGTGAGTACACTGTTGTGAAAAACCTTAACATTGATATTTCTCAACTTTTGTCTAATGACACTACAAAAACGAGCGCAAAAACAGTGTTTGAAGATGCGAGCGGTAAGGCTGTCGAAGAAGTAACCTTTGGTGTGGTTGCTGCCGAAAACGCTGGTGTGCTTTCAAATATTAAAGTAGTTGCCACTCGCAATACTAATGGCAAATATCTAAATATTTGGACACAACAAGGATATTCAAACGGCGAACTATGTTCGGCTACTATAGCAGGTTTTGTAGCTACAAATAGTGGTGCTATTTCTGATTGTTTTGTCGGACTTAATGCAGTAGTTACTTCTACACAAAATAATGAGTATTCGCGTATCCCAAAAACAATTAAAGGCACAACAATAAATGGTTCGACTAATACAATAGTTTATCCATTCACACTTGTTGGTGGAAACAAACTATCAGGTTTTGTACACCAAAACAGTGGCACAATCTCAAACTCTTATGTTATGGGTGTGTCAATCGAAAACCAAACACAAATAAGTTCAAATTCGATGACGGCTGGTTTTGTAAACCAAAATACCAACAACGGAAGCATATACTCGTGTTTTGTTTCGGGTAGTGAGTATAGTGAATACGGGAGTGACATCGTCGACTTGCGTGCTACAAAAACTCGCATTTACTCGAAAGGAAATGTTGGTGGATTTGTCTACAACAACCAAGGCAATATCGAAAACGCATATTCGATTATAAACATCGTTGTACAAACAGTGTATAGTGGTGGTTTTGCGTACACAAATACAGCTACGGGTGTAATCAAAAACGCATATTCTACAAGTGTCAATTCGAACAACGATTCGTATACACACGGTATGTTTGTTTACTCAAATACCGCAACCCTTCAAAATACATATTATTTGATTATTGAAGGCGAGATGGGTATTACTTCGACAAATAAGTCGGACGATGTTTTGAAGGCTCTTGATCCAGCAACTGCTATTGTGTCGGGTAAGCCAAGCGAGAATAAGGAATCGAGTACTACGATTGCATTTGCAAATGCAGAAAGTTTTGAAGGCTTTACATTTGCAAGCAATCTTACTAGTTATGACGGAATATGGTATTACAATGGAAAATCATATCCACAACTTGTAAATACCATAAACTACAATATCAAATCTATTCGTACTCTCGCACAAAATACAGAATCGACAGAGAGCGGTTCGACAGCGGGAAATAAAGTAAAATATAGTTATACTTATACGGGTCCAAACATTGGTAGCGAGCAAAACCCTATTGTCATTTCCCAACCAGCCCAATTTGCTCATTATATCGTAGCAAACACTAATAAAGTATCTAAGAATAATAACTACATTTATGTATTTGGTGGGGAAAAGACTGTAGATACTACTACATATGCTCCTGCATATATTCGCATCATAAACAATATTTCACTTGCAAAAATAAACCTAAGCAATACATATGTTTGTAATGATGCAAGTAAAGACCAAATATCACTATCA
The DNA here is from genome assembly GCA_964434265.1 of uncultured Christensenella sp. Lineage (GTDB taxonomy): Bacteria > Bacillota > Clostridia > Christensenellales > UBA1242 > UBA11490. Next base: position 33,751 of record CAYSUK010000006.1, read on the forward strand.
AAAGTCATATTTGATGGTTATTTGATAGGTAATGGCATGACAATAAGTGACATTACGCTCAACAATACTTCAGTTAGCGGAAACAACCTAGAAGACTTTGGATTATTTAAACAAATTGGTTTGTCGGATACACAAAAGGATACTTATTATGATAGTGCCGAGCAAAGCAATTTAATAACAAATCCTGTTGTGTACAATATTAAGTTTTCGTACAATGAATTGTCGGATAGGGACGCAAACAAAGTAGGACTGCTAGCAGGTAGTATCTACGATGAAACTGCCATTATGAATGTGACTATCGAAGGCAAGAAAGACGCGGTAGACAATACAGTAAGCACTATTACTGGACACAACCTTGTAGGTGCTGTTGCGGGACTAATACAAGGTGATGTTACACTTACAGATATCACTATCAAAAATGTCCGTGTAAATGCTACTCGAAACACTATTGATAGTCTATCTGACTCCTACAATGATAGCGGTTCGTATTATGAAAGTTTTGAATTTGGTCAAAACAAGACAGCGTATAAGAAGATTGAGTTTAAAAACAATACTATCTCAAATCTAAGCCAAATCTCATATGCTGGCGGTGTTGCGGGTGTAATTATCGCAAACAATCTCACAACTACAACTACAACCACAACGACAACGACAACTACAACGACCGAGTCGACTGGATCAGAAACAGAAACTGAAACAGCCGTGTTGTCTGAAACAGAAACTGAAACAACTGATTCGACTGGATCAGGGACAGAGACTGGAACAGCTGGGTCGACTGAATCAGGGACAGAGACTGGAACGACATCAAAGTCTATATCAGATATGTCGACATATACACTCAATGAGTATCAAAATGTAAATGTTAAGATACACGACATTGTTGTGAAAGATAATGTCGAAATCTCAGGCGACATGGCAGGTGGACTATTTGGCTATGCACAAGACACGCATATTCGTAGTAGTTCATTCCTACTAATGCAAGGAGCAAATAGTACTGATAGTTATCAACGAATATTTGGCCGTGCATTTGGCGGTGGCTTAATCGGTCAAACAAATAGTGTAGTGCTAGAACGCACAAACATCTATCATGCCGACCAAGATTATCAAAACACTATCGATACAACAATCGCTCAAATCACGTCAGATAGTGTATCCAAAAACGACCTATTCTTGAAAGGCGATGCGGCTACTACTGAGTCGGTATCTGTCGCTATCGGTGGAATGGTCGGATTAAGTAAAGACATGATTGTGCTAGATAGTTATAGCAAGGTCAATGTCTACAATCCAAAATCCAAGATTGCTGGCGGTATGATAGGTTATGCTGAAGGCAAAAACGGCATATCATATAGCTTTACTTACGGCAATGTTAAAGCTAAAGAAGTAATCGGCGGACTTATCGGATTTTATAGATACAACTCCTTTGACTTGTATCTAAACAATGCTTACGCACTAAATGTTTGGAGTAGTGACGTGCAAAACACACTCAAAACAAACTTGACAGCAGTGTACGGCTCACGTTATGACTACACACTCCGCATGCCAGAAATCGGCAACCAAATGAGCGAGTATTCGGATGGCAGTATTAAACTTACAGGCAAAACAAATAGTGTTGTGAGTGACGGAAACTCGACATTCACATACATCGGCTCAGTTCTTGGAAAAGCAACTCTAAACAATGGTGTGTATAAATCGTATAGCGGTGATACGATTCTTACTATCGTTGATGGCAAACTTGGTGGAACAGCAGTCAAAAACTTATTTGTTTGTGGCGATGGTGATAGGAATGTAACGATAATAAATTCTGAAAAAACAGCCGTAAGACTGTTTACATCGACTACGACAGATAATAATGATTACGTTATTACAGATAATGATAATGATATTATGACTGTAGAAGTCAAGAAAGTCATATATAATAAAGTTGGTACGGGAGTAGATGGTGACCCTGATAAAGAGTATTACACATACATTGGCGACCAATTCTACAATGTATATTCGTCGCTATATGGTGTGACTACACGTACGGGTTCGGCGACTGAAAACAACTTGGAGAGCCACTTTAACGGACTTACCCCAAATAATGACAATATCTATAAATCGCTAGGTTTAAGTGATGATAGAAAAGAGTTTTTGACCGAGACAAATGAGAAAAATAAAAATGCTATACGATATAGCACAATATTTGGCACACAATATGCCATATCTCAAATCACCGGCTACTTCCAAGCAAGCGGAAAGAAAGATGGAATAGAATATATAAATCAATTTAATGCACCGACATTTACTCATGTATTTAGTAAAAGTGATGTCGAAGGCTTTGTAGATGAAAACTATGTAAATAAAGAATCAGGAAACGACTACGTATCGGCTGCAAATAGTAATGCAACAAGCCAAAACTTGTCGTCATGGTACTTTGACGAGTCGACAGGGCTGCTACGTTATCGTGTAGGTAGTGACGGCAGTGTTACGAAAATAACTACTCATCAAGAGCTTATAAACGTCCTTAAATCAAATACCAAAGGTAAGAGTTATGCACTTGAGATAGCTGACGGTGATAAACAGTCTGTAATCAGTGGTGCAGGTATAAGTACACGCTTTACTGAAAGATTTAGAGGTACGATTACAGGTGAGTTGCAAGCGGATGAAAACGGAGAAAAAACAATACGTCAAGTAGTTAATATACAACCTACACAAACTATATTTGCGATATTGGAAGGTGCATATCTATCAAATATCGAGTTTAATATTGATTTAAGTAGATGGATGGGGAACGGTACAACTGCAAGCACAATAGGTGCTGCAAATTACAATAACGGTTCTTGGGGAATATTTGCACAATATATTGACCGTACAACATTTAATAACTGTAAGTTTGTACTTGAAAATGTAAATGCAACAATAAACACATTTGCTGATAATGGTAGTACAAACACTAAGTATGCAGGACTACTATTTGGTCGTATGCTAAATAGCACACTAACCAACTGCGAATTTGAAATCAAAGATACTTCAAGTAATATCACTATTAACAACACATCATCTGGTTTTGGTGCAATCGCTGGTATGATGTCTGGTGGAAGTATTTCAGACATGAAGGTAAGCATTTCAAAAACTCTCAGTGTAGTAAATGGTGGTTTTGTTGGCGGTGGCTTCAGTTCTGACAAGACAGTCGGATTTGAAACAAATGTCGGAAGTCTAATAGGTATTGTGAGTGGTGCAAGTATTTCGGGTATAAACGATTTGTTAAATACTTCCCAGATAAAAGTCACAGGTACTGTTCGTGAAGGTGATAGCACAATAGGTGGCCTATTTGGCTCAGTTTCTGGCAGTAGTAGTATTTCATATTGCAACTACTACAACAATATGGACGTAGATGTGGTTGTTGTGTCCGATAGCAAATCATCATCGATGTCTATAGGCGGCGTAATCGGTAAGCTTACTGATGGCACAATCACAAATTGCTACTTTAATGGCAGTATGGATAGTTATGGCAAGTATACTGATAGTAGTGATAATAAGTCATTTAATGTCGCATTGAAAAATCACTCAATACAATCAAAAACAGCATCAGATTATATCGGTGGTGTTGTGGGTCAAATAAGTGGGTATGTAAATAGCAATAGCAATGTCATGATAAATTGTGTACCTATAAATGTGACCATAGAAGCCGATGGCGGTACAGAGACTGGCGGTGCAGCGACTGACGACAATATTTACGTCGGTGGAATATTTGGTGCTGACACAGATAGTAAAAGTACTCATAATAAGATGTTTGTTACGGGAGACATAACAGTACAAAATACTGGCACTCAAGATTACTTGTATGTCGGTGGTGTAATCGGTATGTCGGGTAGTGGTATACAAGACTCATACATGCAAGGCGATATTACTATTGACGGTGCGAAATTCAATAGTGTCGGCGGAATTGTCGGCGCAATATCGAATGCTGTGTCATTTGAAAAATGTATAATGTATGGCGATATACGTTATACTCTAGACCAAGCTGCAAAATACTATCTTGCAGGTATTGTAGGTGGCAGAATTAATGCTCCACAAAACGATGAAAATACATACAAATTAGAATATTGTACTGTTCTTGCAAGCATCTATGAAGTCAAATACGAAAACAATAAATATGTTATGGTGACTGATGAGTTTGATGAGACTAATGAGACTTATAATAGTGCTGGCAACAAATATAGTAGTAGTAAATACACTGGACTCTATATCTCGCCATTTATGGCCGGAATAAATGATAATAAAATATCTGTCGATAAGATAACGTTAGATAATACTGACTTCTACATAATCGAAGACTATTTTGACTTCTATTATGAAAAAGAAAGTGAAAATAATACAAGTGTAGGTATGTATTATTATAATATATATAGTAATTTAAACGCTGCTTCTGATACAAATACTCAAAAAGCCCAAAGTGATATCAAATTTGGAGATGCATATTATGTCTTTGCAAATCACTATTTCTTCGGAAAAACATATAGTAAAGGCACAAAATACAAACCATACGAATTGGATAGAATAGATAGTATAAGTGAAAACACTATTAGTGGATATAATATTATCACGACTGATACAATCAATCTTGCAAAGGACCTTACAGTAAATCGTAATGCTGTACTTGCTGGTAGCACAACAAGTGGCGTCACATTTACTAGTGCTTATAAAAAGACTGTTAACAACAATGGTGTCATCGAAAACATCGTGTTTGATTGGGACGGAGTAATGGACAAAAACAATGGTGTCCTAAATAATGTTGTTGCATACAATGAGAATAATTCGGTAAGTACTAAATTATATGGGCTAGTGGACGCAAACAATGGCTATATCTATCGCTGTGGTGCTATTGTCGTATACACTGGACTTACAGAGTCGAGTAGTGCTATCCAAATCGGTGGTCTTGTATATACAAATGCAAACACTATCGGTTTGTCGTATTGCTCGTCAATGTTGACTGGATTAAAATATGATGTAAATGGCAAAGCCTATGTCCTTGGTAGTGGTGGAAATAAGACCACAACCGAACTTAAAATCACATCTGGTGGTATCGCATACAATAATAGCGGAACTATCGATGATAGCTTATTTAATGGCACATTGTATGGTAGTAACCAAAATTTGTATAACATCGCAAATACAAATACGGGCAAAATCCAAAATACATATTCGGATAAAGACTCCATGTATTATGCGAAGGATTCAAATGTAAGTAAGTGGGATTCTCGTTTCACAACTCCTTCAGATTATACTCAAAACTTTGGCAGACCATATGTGACTGGTGGAATAACGATAAATACTAAGATTAAGAAAGAAGGTTCCACTTTCATTACATATTTTGCGACAAGTGATACAAAAGGAGACGACATATATCCAGTATTTAATATTACAGATTTTAATAAAATACAAGGCGAAGAAAGTAGTAAAAACAACTACGTCCTTCTAAATGACCTTTATGTAGGTTATACGAGAGATGTATATGACACTCAAAACCTTACTGGTACATTCTACGGCCAAGACTATTCGATTGTAAGTTCGTATGATGGTGAAAATGCAAATGTGACCCATTCGAAGCCACTCTTTGCAGGTGCTCCAAATATATATAATCTAAATGTCCACAACTTCTCTACGACAGCAAATGCAATCTTAGGAAGTAGTTTGGGTGGCAATAAGCAAAAAACACTTAATGATGTTTTCTTTGAAGTCTGCAAGGTAGGGTATAAAGGGACAGACGATAATATAGGTGTAGCGGTAGGTAAGCTTAGTAATTATGAGACAGAATATGTTTATATAGAAAATACAGAATTAGATATAAGTAAAGCTGAGAATGATACTGTATATTATGGTATCTTTGGATATGTAAATGATTCTAAAGTAAAATGGAGCACCAATGATAATAGTAAATATATAACAACTAATAGATCTAAAGAACAAGACTATGGTGGTGGAATAGCTGGATATATTTCATATACTACTATTGATGAAAGTAAAAATAAATGTGTAATTGAAGAAAGTGAAAATAAATGCATAATAGATGTAAAAGGTAATTTTGGTGGTATTGCTGGCATTATGGCTAATAATAGTGTGATACAAAATTGTACAAATGATGCCAATATAACTGCTTCAAAGTACTCAGGCGGTATCGTTGTTGAATGTCAAGGCGGTAACATAACATTAGCATCAAATGCTGTACACGGATCACTTAAAGGAATTGTAGCAGGTGGACATGTAGGAGTAACTGATGCTTTAAATGTGTCATTGCAAAACATAAGAACTTCAGGAGATGGTACACAACTTGTAATAGAAGGATTAGCTAGTGCTGGTGGTGTAATAGGAACAGTGGAGTGGAGTAGTATACCTGCAACTATATCAATCACGGACTTATATATAAACTACACAACGATAAAAAATACCGACGTAATAGGTGCGTGTGCTGGTGGCGTGTTTGGTAACGTATATTACAATAATGTAGCTATTACTTTAAATGGTAGTGAAATAAATGCTTATATATCAAGCGAAAAGGGTTATGCTGGCGGTATTGCTGGTCTTGCCTATGAGAATTGTATTACATATGCACCATATAAAGACGACGATGAGAACTTGAATAAACTGAATAAATTGAATGTACGAGTTGAACTTTCCGTAGTTGCGACTATTGATGGAGAGAATTGGGATTTCTATAAAGCAAACGAATGGGCAGAAAAAGTAAAGAATAATGGCTGGGGTTCTGCAGAACGCTTTACATCTATTGATGTAGGAATGGCTGCTAAGGAGTATTTCGGATATAAAAATGGTGGTCCTTATGGATACTCTATGCGTTATTATGATGAAGATATTGATACTAATCGAGCTAACTGGCTAGCACCATCAAATCTAAATTATAATAAAAACATCTGGAAAAATGAATCTTTTCAGCCACACAGGGGTGGTCATGACGACTCTAGTTACTATAGCAATATGTCTCGATGGTCTTACTTTGATTCATATACAATAGATGAAAATTATAGTATACAAGTAAACAGTGGTATTTTGTATGGATATATCAGAGCTTATGATCATGAGAGTATAAAAAATAATATAAATACTGCAAAATATAATATAAATACTAAAAATGTAGATTATAGCGGTTCAAATCTGATATTTACAAATTCAGATGGTGGAATATGTTATAGTGAAAAATACTTACTATATAGATACACTCAATGGATTTATACTAGTGTAGAGAGAGGTAAATACAATAATAGTGGTTATTTAGTTGTTGAATATAATTTATATGTAGATAATAAGGACTTAGTGGGTGAAAACTATAGGGGTATTCTTCAGGTGCTTGGATATTCGGATGGAATAGGACCAGAAAGAATAAAACAACATATAGATGTATATGTAGCATATATTATTGATATTGGCACCGGAGATTTCTTGTATAATATATGGTCGGGAACAGCAAGTAAATATTCTTGGGATTCAGTATATAAAATAAAAGAAGACTATGCTGGATTTGAAGAACTTTATACAAGTGATAATGGTGTTATTAAAAAATTCTATAAAACTTTAACATTGCAACAAAACGTAAATTATACTCAATATCCACTAGTAAAAGCTCTTGGTGTGATTGCGGATAAAGATACTTCGATAGGTAATTATTATTACCAAAAATACAATGAAGAGATTAAAATACTCGATTAAAAGACCCCCCTTCGGGGGTCTTTTTTGTGGGGTGGATATGGTTATGAATACATAACTATTTTATGGGTAGAGATAGGGTGTGATTTTGATGGTTTTGTATATAAAAAAATTGGGTTTTGTAGCGTATGAAAAGTGGGTGGCTGGGGTGTGCGAATAAATATAATATATTATATAATATACTCATAATTATTTGACACGTGGGGGTTGTATTTTATATAATATAATATATTTATACATAATCTTTGTTTTTGGCGATTAAAAATGTCAAATACACAAAACATAAGATAAGGTGGAAAATGGGAAAGAACTTACTTAGGAAAATATTTGCATTTGTAGTAATGGTCATGGGGGCTGTGACTGTTTTTTCGGCATGCTCTAAAGACCCGTACAAAAAGATGCGATTATCTCTTGACAAAAATGAAATTACCATCACATATGATGCTGACGATATTGAGAAAAATAGATTTAGTATATCAGCGACTGTAAGTGGTGTGGGCAAAAAAGTAAGTAAAGATGTCGAGTTTGTAGTGGGGGACAATAGTATTGTTTCGCCTATCGGTAGTGATTATATTCGCACTAGCGGGGACAAGACTACTGCCACATTTGTAGCTACTCCAAATGGCGGAACGACATACATCGATGTCATGACACTTGAAGGAAATAAAAAACAACGTGTTATGGTCAATGTCGAAATCCCTATCGAAAGTATGTCCTTTGAGATGGAGACGCTGCCTATCGAACGTGGTGTAAAGACTGACATAACGTCCAAATTTGACGGAGTGTCGACCCAAATATACAATCGCCTATCTTTTGTTCCTGAGAACACAACCCAAAATGATGTTGTTTTGACAGTGACTGATATGAGCGGTGAAGCGTTTAGCGACAACGAAGTAACTATTGATGGAAACTATATTACGGTAAATAGCGAAACATTAAGTACATTTAATTTGACCGCTACAAGCAAATTTGATAGTGATATCACCGCATCTATAAGTTGTACGGTTTTGGACACAATTGATACAGAAAAGGTGGTATTAAAAGAGAACGATACTACTCTCCAACTCACATATGAAAGTGGCAAACCTGTTTATGTCCTAAATCTTGCAAATGCTTCGTCAAGTGCAGATGCTGACAAACAAAAAGAAGTATATGTAGATTTTAATATGGACAATGGTGTTGTGCCTGATGAAACATATGTTGTTGGTTGTGTTAAAGCAGACGGTATTCCATTTGGTGTAACAGACAATCAAAACAGTTTTGTTGTGTGGGGTGGTAGTGGAAAGAGCACAGGGCTTGTTTATTTCTCTCTAAACTACAAGGGTTTTGAACATCTTTTTGCTCCAAAATATGTTACTCTAAGAGTTAATGTAAGCACATTCCCTGACGAAATTTGTTTTTCAGACGGACAAGAACAAATTGAGAGCATGAAAGTATATCAAAACTATGGTGGTGCTGTTTTGGGTGCGTCTACCATACTTAATATTCTTAGTAGAAGTTCTGATGGTACAACTTCACCACTTAGTACCCAAACGGCATATTTGGCTGTAGAAGCAAGTGGTTATGGCGCAATAAGCGGTGTAAATCTTTGGTATTATTCGAAGGGTGTAAAATACGATATTAATGCAAAAACCGCTATTAGACATGGCGAAAAAATATATATTGGTTTTGATTCTGATGCAATTTCTGACTTTTCAAACACAATCGAACTTGTTGCGCGATCGACAGTAAATGATGTTGAGGGGCGGGTGACTCTTGACCTTGTGAAAGGAACGGTTAGACCTGTTTTTGCAAATGGTTCGGTCATTAATATGAAAGAAGGCGTATCTGAAAGTGAGCCAAACACATTTGTACTTAGCACAACAGAGCGAGACGACGGTATGCCATATTTGACCTTGGGCAGTACAGATGTCGCACTTAGTGAGTGCAGTGTAAAACTGGAAAACAATGGCGGGGTTGTGACTTGTGTGTACGATGAACAACAAGGCGGATTTTTGATATCTGCCGGAAAACTTCCAGCCGGTGTTACTGAGATGACTGTATCCGGCACTATCACTGCTCCAAATGGTGTGTCGGCAGACTTTAGTGTTTTTGTGTATGAAAATGTAAACAGCGACACTTTGGCTTTCCGTATTGGAAACAAAAATTATACATTTAGCAGTATAAATGGTGTCGATAGTATTCCTAATGATGTCGAGCCTTACGAAATAACTATGTCGATAAGTGGCGGGTTTGATATTAAACTTGTAAAGCTGCTTGACTTTAAAACTGACGATGGTGGAAATGTCACCACCGAGTATGACCCAGATGGCAGATATGAAGTAATTGAGACTATCCCAAACAATATCGTTTTTGAGAAAATAACACGTGATGAAAATGGTAGTAAGGTTGTGAGTGTTGATTTTTCAAACAAACTCCACATCGCAAGTGGCAGAAGCACTGGTGAAGATACTATAAGCTATGTTTTGTCTTCGACTTCATATGACCCTAATCTTAGCGACGAGAAAAACTACATGTATATCGCTTTCAAAATTACAGTTGAAGCAATTTTGAATGGTTTTAACATAAGCGGTAGTACTATTGAGACCGAAAGCAAAGATACATTCTCGATTATTGCTGATAGATCTATTTTGCATTCGGATACAAATAATCTTAAGACAGACAAATTGAGAGCGATTGCTCGTCCAAATAACACTGTTTTGAATTATGAAAACATTAAGTTTGAAGTAAAATACGAAGACAAACTTGCAGAAAGTGAAGAACCGGAAGAATACACTTTTGATGGGGCAGTGGGTCGTCTATATTCTTTCAATATCACAAGTGGTCAAGATAAACGTATTATCAATTTCTCGATTTTTGTTTCGATTGATTTGAATGAAAAAAACATTGTGGAAATGACCTTTAGATGTGACAATATAGAAGGAATGGATAGTGCAAATGTTCGCGTTACACTTATTTATACACAAACGTTTACTGACATAAATGGCAAGGCCGAATCGTATTCGGAAAGAAAAACTTTTGATGGTGTTATTCGCAAAGCTGTTAAGGTCACAAATATCGCTTTTGACAGACAAGAAGTTATGTTTAACGTAAACCAATTTGGAATAGATGCTAGCGGCAAAGTTCAAAACACTGAGCGTGCAAAAACTAGCGTAAACTATTTGGTGACTCCTTCGGCAAATTTGACCTTGAAAGGATTTTACTTATTCTACAAAATTGGCGATAACGATATCCAACAAGCAATTGGCACAGACAATGAATACAATATTGATGGCTTTTTGAATGTTGTTGTGGGCGATGGATATGTAGGTTTGTCAATAACACAATATGAAGATGGTAAAGAAAATATAAGATTGTATCTTGTTCCTATGGATATGTCGGACGAAACTGGAAGAATTGAGCCTTCTGTAGTCGAAAGCAGTGATATTCCTGCAAGTTTTACTGTATCGTTTAGAAATGGTACAAAAGATAATCCTTACAAAATTCAAGATGCATATGACTTACAATTTGTAAATAGCCAACTTGATGCATATTATGAACTAACAAATGACATTTTGATAAGCAATAGTACTGATTGGACACCTATCGGCATAAATGCTGACAATCAATTTGTGGGCAATATCAAAGGAAATGGTTATAAAATATCGGGACTTGTATTAAATAAGACTGTCAATATTGAGGATGCATGTATGACAGACTCAACCAAACAAGTTGTTGTTGGCAGTGAAACAGTAAATGTACAAGGTTATGCTGCTTATTATGGATTGTTTGGGTATATTGGCATGGGTGCCGAGATATCAGACATTAAGTTTGAAAATTTCCACGTGTATGTCGAATATAATGGTGAAAATCTCGGTGTTGAGATTGATGAAAACAATACTATAAGTAGTAGTGGTGAGAGAATATTTGTTGATGTATATATTGGTGGATTTGCAGGATTTAACCTAGGTACACTTACAAACATAACTGTTGTCGACGACACTGAGCGTGGTTATTCGTCACTAAAAGGCAATATTTTAAATTCGCTTCGTGTGACAGACGACGACAACAATGTAGTCAATAAGGGTATTGCGTACCAACCTAAAAATATCTATTCTATCCACTCAAACAGTGTTTTTGTAGGCGGAATGGTTGGTCTAAACTCTGGTGAGATTTGCGAAGGCAAAGTAAACGTAGCGATGTTTGTTAGAGACAAACAAGATCACCCTACATTGCAAGGTATATCGACTGCATACGTTGGTGGTGTATCAGGTGTAAACTTGTCGACTAGACTCCAAAACAATGAGACTGTATATGAAAGTGGTATTATATCGGGTATCGATGTGTATTCGCTTATAAATGCAACACTTGTTGACCCAGTGTTTAAGGGCATGATACGAAATGACAATTCTGTATTGGGTGGAATTGTTGGACTAAACATCAGCGCAAATGGTTATGCGTTTGTTAAGGATAGTACTTGCCAAACCATAATTGTCGGCAAAAACTATATCGGTGGCGCAATCGGTCAAAACTATGGTGTTTTGAACAATGTAGAGGTTATTCCGCATATTTATGGTATCGACTACATTGGCGGTGCTGTCGGCACAAACATGAATGCATTTACCGGCACTTATCAAGTTGTAAACAACAACATAAAAACTGCATTGTTTGCATTTGGAAGTAAGGGGCTTATAAGTGTAGCGAATGATGACTATAAAAAAGGTATCGTATATCATACTAAGGTAAAATTTGTTGATACTGTCGACGAGATTAGTTTGTTTAATACAAGCATTATTGGTCGAAACTACGTTGGTGGACTTATTGGTTATACATATGATAGCAATGCTGAAAAAGTAAATTTGCAAAATACAAACTACTTACAACGAGCAAGTCAATACGACTTTACTTCAATAGCCAATACGACTTATGCTACTGTTGCATACTCGAGTGTCAAGTCTTACTTTACAAGGGGTGTTACAAATGTTAATGACTACGAGACTGAAGTACAATATCTAAACCAACTTTATATGGATTTCACCTATAAAGATGATAATGGAAATGTCATATTTGATAAGACAATATTTGCAAATGCTGAGTCTAAATATTATGGCGACATTGTTGTGCTAGCGCCTATAAGTAGCGATGTAAATAATACATATATCGGTGGACTTATTGGATATTCTGATGGTGGAGTATCGACAAGCGGTAAAGAAGTTACGGCTGGAACAGGTGGAAACTATATTCATGTTTATTTTGATGCTGTTGTTTCAAATACCTACAATGTTGACTCCGAAACTGACACTGCCATAATAGGTGGTCTTATCGGCAAGGCAAATGGAATATTGTTTGTGTACAATGCAAATATTTTAGGGCGTGTTGAAAATGCTAAGTGCGTAGGCGGTTTTGTAGGTGACTCGTCAGAATTGCTTGATAGACTTGGTCTTGAAGACAAAAAACCTTATTCGAAAAGAGACAATTTTTATGAAAAGTCTACTACATACAACTATAGCGGAAAATTTAATATAAACAACTCTTACACAACACTCAAAATCGGTGATAATTATGTGCAAAACTTTGCATACATCGGCGAACGAGTTAATAATAAAATTAATTCGGGAGATAATGATAATAGCCAAGTAAACACCATTAGATATAATACTGGTGGTAGTGGATATCGTTTGAGTGGTGATAAAAACTATTATTATCCACAACGAAAAGTAAACAGAGTTACAATCAAGGAATATAAAGACAGCGAAGTAAAAGAAACATCTAGTACACGTAGAGTTGAGTATAGAAAAATATTAAAATATGTAGGAAATACTACTGATAAGATTGCTATTCAAAATGGCTATAAAGATAAAGTTTCGGCTCCAACATATGTGACAGAAGGAGAAGAAGGCTATAAAGAAGCAGGAATATTCCAATCCAATGGAACCAAAACATACTATTCGCTTACTACAAGTAGAGATGAAAATGATGTCGTTACAAATACATGGACACCTTCTCCAATTGTAGAGTATGTCAAATTGTATTGCGAAGATGACGCGACTGTCCCAACCTACTATAAAAAAGATGATTTGACATATAACAGTGATGATGGAATATATTTGTATGACGAAAATGGTGTTGCAAAATATAAAAAGACAAATTATTACATTATGACAAGTAATGCTACTTATAATTATTATGTAGAACAAGTCGATGACTCAGAAATAGAGAATACTAATCCTCTTGAAGTAATAGTTTATACTTGTACTCCTGCATATGTAGAAGTTGAGCCTAATTATGTAAGTGCTACTCTCACTGTCTATAATAATGGTGTGCAAAACAATGGTGCTGATTTCTATTGGTATAATTCTTACATCTACAACAGCACTTCAAACACAATTGCATTAAATAATGACACATATACTATTTATGAAAAGGGCGAATATAAGACCGAATACGAACTTGCAAAAACATCTACATATAGTGAATATGTGGTAGGTGATACAGTATATGCAAATATCATAGTAGACCCAGCTGGTAGCAGTAATAGACAAATCAAGTTTTACACAACGGCAGATGATACAGAACCTAATACAATCGACTACAATGACAAAAACATGTATCACAAGATGCTTGATTATGTCGTAAATGGCACTACTCTTAATAATGTCACAAGCGAAATTGGCCAAGCAGAAGTTGAGTTTAGTTATAATAGACTTACTGCATCAAATTCGTTCTATGTGGGCTTTGAGACATATTTGTACGACCAAGATGGCAATGTCTTAGAAGAAAATGACGTAGCCAAAAAGGTCGAGTTTACAGAAAATGATGCTAAAAATACAACTCTTGGGCTCGAAGGAAACTATTATTCGTATTATCCTACTACATGGCATTATACAAACATAAATTATTCGGATTTGATATTTAAAAAATATGCAAGTCTTAGTAGCCTTGCTGGATATCATATACAATATGAAGATAGTGACGATCTCGAGTGTGTGATTGCTGAGTATGCGGAAAACGAAGTACTTATCAATGGTGAAGGTTTTGTAAATCCAAAAACATATATCTCCGAGTACGACCTTAATACATATGCGTATAGCATGTATGAAGGTGGTGGAAATAATGGTTTGGTAAGTGGCCAATCCACAGAAGGCAACTATATTTATCATAATAGAGAAGTAAATGGTGGACTTCCACTAGCATTTGGAAAATATCAAGGCGAAAACGAAACCAAACTAAATCTTATAATTGATATTGCTCCAGAATCCTTGAATATAGGAAATGCAAATGGTGACTATAGAGTCGACAATGTAAGCAAAAATGAAGATGGAAGTTTGGTCAATGACAATACTATGGGTCATCTTGTTGCTGTTATTTTGGATTATGACGAAAGCAACGAAAATAAATATGACTTTATTGGCGGAGTCAATAATGTCATTGATGTTAATCTACTTCCACAATTTGTCGGATATGGCAATCTAAAGATTGTGTCGAGCGATAGTTCGGTTGTTGAAGTTGTGGTTGGCGGAGATAACTACAGTCTCCTTGCCAAGGGTGTAGGTTGTGCTATTATCAATATCGCTAGCACCTTAAACAATTCACTTTCGTGCGATATTGTTGTGCTTGTAAAAGAGACAACGACAGCCCTTAATTATACATATTTGACTTCAAATGGTGTCAAGGTATTGCAAGATAATGCAAGTATTAGCATTCTTAAAAACAATAGTTCGATATTTGGCATAACAGCCAAAAACAATTCGAAAGATGTTGTGCTCAAAAACTTTGGAGTAGAGTACACTATAAATAGCGGAAGTGCTATCATAAACGGCAAAAATTATACAGCTGGTAGCACAGTGTATGTGTACGGTGTATCAAATTCGTTTAAGGTAGACGAAGAATATGAAATTACTGCTAGACCATTCTATTTGTATGAAGTAACATATAATGGAAATACATACGCATATAGAAAATATGTTGATGCACTTACTGGAAAAAGTGAAGTGGATACTGAAAGTATTACATACACAGTGTCGCCAAATAGTTTTGCATACAATATTACCGCTCCTGGCAATATCCAAGCGGGAATTGCAAACCAAACAAGTTTTGAAATCCAAGTAAAAAGTAATGACAGTACACTAGTTCCATTTAATATTTGTTTTGGTGAAAAAGACACCAATGGTGAAGACAAATATTATGTAGTCGAAACAACACTTGATGGTGGAGTGTATGAAAGTTTATTTAAAATAGGTGATGGCGAAAATGACAAAAAAGACTCTATCACAGTAAACAAACTAAATATTACTCTTGTAAAAACTACATATAGTGAAATAAGAAATATCCATACAATCAAATTTGTATTAGATGTCGACTCAAACGACTATAACAGTTTTTCGAATGAAACAGAATTTGAGATATCTTGCAAAATTAATGGAAGTTATATCGCAGATAATAACGATAAAAGTGACAAATTTACATTCACATTACTTCCTTTCCAAGTGGAAAATGTGCGAATGAGTCACTATACAAAATTCTGGTATGACAATTCGTCCGATGATGCTGACAATAATTATGAAACTACTTACAAGTCATACAAATACGCGTCAAACAAAATTATTCCAGGATATAATAGTTTGCTTCAAGTAAATATTACTCCTTCTTACGGAAAGTTTGACTACGTAATCGCAGAAATAGTAGGTACTGATGGCTCGATAATTAGACAAGTGGTTGAAAGCGAAAACAGTCTAAATAATTCGCAAGGTGTAAGTGCATATTATGACTTCCCATACTTTGAACAAGTAAATAATGCTTCAAACAAAATTAAAGTCACAAACAAATATTCATATTTTAAGGATACCAGTAGGACTTATGATCCAAGTTTGATGCTAGGCGATGATCGTGACGACTACTTTAAGTGGGACGAAAGCGGAACATTGCTCTTTGCTCTAAACCTAGACTCGAAGTATGTAAACTCTACCGTCTCTATAAGTGTAAAGGGTTATTCGATAGAGTCGAGCGGCGATACGTTGCAATTTGAACAAAGCATAACACTTGATGTTGTCGAATTGCCACGTTTGTCCGTAACATGGGACCGCACAAGCAACGAGTTTTCAAAGGGTAATACAACCAATGCAACATTAAATATCGGTGGAAGCCTTGATATTAATATTGATACAAATGATACTCAAATTGAATGCAATCCAGCTATAGGTAAGGTCGAGTATCAAAATGGCAAATATGTATTCTCACTAACAGACAAACTTACAACAAAAGATGCAAATGGTGCTATGGTACCAATTGGCTTAAACACAGATTATGCTATCACTTTTACTGCTACAAAAATAGTTGATGGTGCAAAATATAGCACTCAAGCTACTATTTATGTAAGACCAGTACTATTCCTAGTATCGGGTGTATCGTTTTTGGGTAGCGATGGAAAAGCTATATCGGATTCGATGAATGTATACTACAACGAAGAAAAAGACATCAAAGTCCAAATCAATGCAGAATACGATATAACAGCGTTGGAAAATTTCGATTCTACATACACGAAAGAAGCTATAGAAGATAATATACAAACTGAACTTAATAGGCTTGCACAACAAGTTTGGAATACTGCTACTGAGAACGATAATGATAGTTATACTTCAAGTTATTTTTGGAAAAACGAAATTGGCAACAAGGACCAATCAAATGCCTTAACTACTGGAGATTATTCGCGTAGAGGATATATCTTAAAATACTTAGGCACAGATACAGATGCTTGTTTTAAAATCCGCATAGCTTCGAGCAGTGTAAAAGATAACATTGTTGTGGCTGTAAACTATGATTATACTAGTAGTGGAGTGGCAATTTATCCAAGTGGCGATGGATTGACCAAATATGCGGGAATGGTGCAAAAAACACTATCATTTAATGTTCATGCATCTAGCAGAGATGAAAACCCACTTCCTATCAAATCGGTAGACGACTTTAAAAACATGGTTGCTGGAGAAAGTTATATCCTTCTAAACGACCTTGTGCTTTCAAAATGGGAGCCTATCGAAGCCTTGTTTAGGTCTTTTGATGGAAATGGATATACTATTACAATTACTTCGTTTGGAAATGTCTCGGGATTGACGGATATCGGCCTATTTAGCACAATAGGTACTGACGATAGCGACCTTGGTTATTACACAACTATCGAGAATCTATATATTGATATTTGTCCAATAACAGAAGGCGAAAGCGGAATGCTATATATGGACGAGACTGCGACACTTGAAGTCAATATTGGCTCGACAGAAGATGTCAATGTCGGAGTTTTGGCGGGCACAAACTATGGTGTAATCACAAACGTAAATGTTACAAACAATGCTAGCCATATACGTGCAAGCCGTAAAGCTTCACTATCAGGTTATAGTCCAATCATTGTCGAAGACTTTAGTAAGTACTTTTATTCAGATCCAGATACAGATATCGAAGACGATTATAAGAACGCTTTGGCGGGTAGTAAAACAATAAATATCGATAGTGACAATATGGTCGATACATTTAGTATTGTGACCAGCGAAACTAAAGAGTCGCAAGGCTTGTACGTCGGTGGACTAGTCGGACTAAACAGTGCTTCTGGATACATTACAAATAGTAGTGTAGAAGGTGTCAATGTTAAAGGCATGGACTATGTGGCGGGTTTTGCTTCGAGAAACTTGGGATATATCAGTTCATCTTACTTTAAAGGTGGCAGTGTAATCTCAAATGACAAGCAAACAAAAGCCAATTCGGCTACAGCAGGTTTTGTCGCTAAAAACGAAAGTGGTAAAATCCAATTTAGTTATGTACTAGGTGCCGAGACCGGAGATGTATATAACAAAAATACGACAGATGATAATATCAATAGCATGTCCACATATATACATAGTGACAGCAATAGTGATATGCTTGTGCTCAATTCAAATAGCCCAGAGTATAGTGCTAGTGACAAACGTACAGGCAAAATCCAAATCAATTTGACTGATTATGCTGGCTATGCAATTTACAAACAATATAAAGAAGATGGTACAAATAAAGATATCGCAAATCTTAGAGCGCTTGGTTCGGCTGTATACACAAACAACTATGCATCGGGATTTGTAGGCGAAAATAGCGCATATATCTCAAACTGTTATGCAAATATCCTTGTATCTGGTACTTACAGTGCAGGATTTGCTTATGAAAATGAAGGCAAAATCGAAAGTAGTTATTCGATGTCGTCGATTAAAAACAACAATGAAAACTACTATCCATTTATCCAATCTAAGACTGATGTTGACAAATGTTTTTATCTATATGTAAATGCAAGTGACGGCATAAATGTTGACAGTCTAAAAGATGGTTTTTCAAAATACAATGAAGATGTAGCGACTTCGCTTTATGCGGCTGCATTTGGCGACTACAACACATTCACTTCTTGGGGCTTTAATAGTGACTATTCACAAAACAACAAGTTGGAAGATGGCGTATGGTTTATTCCTGCAAAATCAGACAATGTGAAATCGACATCGGTCGGTATGCAAACATACCTTCGTGAGTCGTCATACACAAGTCTCAGACCCGAACTTGTATCTGCAAATATCTTCACAATGAGCCTTCGTTATTACGTAACAGGTGATAATGGCAATTATTCGTACACAAACGTGGATAATTGGGTGGTTGAAAATAGATCATCTCTTAATATAAGCCAAGGCAGTCTAAACAATCCATTACTTATCACAACGGCGAGCGATTTTAACACAAACCTTAGCCCAGCAAAAGATGATAATGGCAATAATACACCAAATTGTAGTATTGTGCGTATGGTGCATGATATTGAGTTCCATGAAGTCCAAACAGCAACTACATTTACGACAGACTTTAAAGGTAATCTTGAAGGTAACGGACTTAGCATAAACAAACTTCGCATTGTTGCAGATGCTTCAAGTACAAATGATAAGGTGACATATCTTGGTCTATTTAGAAGTATCCAAAGTGGCACCGTCCGAAATCTAAACATTAATATTGAAGAGATATCGGGTTCGAATATTAATTTTGTAGGTGTGCTTGCAGGTGCAATTGATAATGGAAAGGTCTACAATATTAAGATTTCAAGCACTTACGATGATGTGAGAGTCGAAGGACTAAACGCAGTAGGCGGACTTGCAGGTATGATTGTGGGCGCTTCGGATATTGTAAATATCACAAACAATATTTCAGTAAAAGCCAATGCTAGATATCAACTTAATATATTTAGTCCATATAATCCAAATGTGCAAAACACCCAATTTAAGATGTTTGTGCCAAATGATGACACTCAAAAACCATTTGAAGACACAAATGTCACAACTACATATTCAGGTGGAAAAACTAAATCTGATAATATAGCAGATGCAATCAAAGACATAAGTTATGTAGGTGGTATCGCTGGTATAATCGACGTAACAGCTAATCTAAAGAATAGCAGACTTGACTACACTGACCGCATTAGACAATGTTATGTAAACGAAAGTGTAATATTGACCGGTGATGTTGTGGGTGGACTTGCAGGTTATGTCGGACAAAACTCGAGCCTTTCAAACTCAGAATTTGTAATCTGTGAAAACACTACTCTAAATGCACTCAGAGTGGGCGGTGCAATTGTCGGACATAATGAAGGAAAACTAAATAGAGTAGTTGTTAAATACGACAATCAAAAACAAGTAGATGCAAATTTCTACAATGCCGAAAACAATACTCAAAACAATAGTTCGTACTACAATGCGCTTGACAATGCACGTAGCGACTCAGCATATACACTAAATATCCGTAGCGATGTATTTAGCGGAAATGCTCACTATATCGGTGGCATAATCGGTGCAAACTTTGGCGGAACACTTAAAAACTCTTATTCTCGTCTCAATGTCGTAAATATCTATTCGGCATATGCAGGCGGTCTAATCGGTCTAAATATCGGTGGCGAACTTGACTCTGTCTACACGACTGGTAGCGTAAAAGGATATTTTGCGACCGGCGGTATTATCGGTATCCAACCAAAGGTTTTGAGCATAGAGAAAGAGAAAAATGGTACTACAGTTACATATTATTATCTTGATGACCAATCGACTGCTGTAAATAATGATTATGCTCGTCGTTATATCAATAATATAAGCAATGTATTGAATGGATTGAGTCTTTATAAAACAGAAAGCACAACCATCACTACTGAATCTACTACATACTCAAATGTTGTAGGTGCAAATATCTGGCGATATAGCGACACAAGCGTATATCGAAGCGAGTATTATTCTACACAAAGGGATTCTTATATAGGTGTATTTGTAGGATTTATGTCTGACAATACACTAATCAAACAAAACGCAATTAGTAGCCGCTTAGCTATTGAAAACACATTCTTCAAACAAACATATGTATACAATACAAATTCAAATGCTTTGATAAGTGAAATCGGAAATATAGATTTGGCAATAGGAGAAAGTTATTCAGAAGACAATACATATACAGACATTGTTTCTGATAAGGAAAATGATCTTCAAAATTTAACAATATTCTCGCTAAATTATACGGTAGATGAAATTACATATGCTGTTTCACGTATGCAATATTATGGAAGCCTAAGATCGTTAAATGAGATAGTAAGCCGAACATATAGCGTAAGTGACGAAGCGTCAATTTGGCGACATATGACAGGCAAAACGGATTACAACGAAAGTCTATTTAATAGGTCTGGAGTCAAACAAATAAGCATTTACTTTGGTTTTGACACCTTTAACTGGAACGGCACTCAAATAGACTCTGAAACTAATTTGATCGTCAATGAAGTTTCGGGTGTCAGAGATGTGTTCCCAGAAATCGTCAACAACCTAAAACCAAAAATCATCAATGTAAAGACTGAAGATGATTTGCGTAAAATGAGTACGTACTTAGATTCGAAATTTATTTTGCAAAATGATATTACATTGTCGTTAGCATGGATGCCAGTCGGAACAGAAGACAAGCCGTTTACTGGTGAATTGTGTAGTGCTGAAGGACAATGCTATTCGATTAAAAATGTTAGTATGACAGATGGCGACAATGATTATTTTGGATTTATTAGAGTCGCAAATGGTGCATCACTTCACGACTTTAAACTCGAATGTACAGATGTATTAAATAATGATGCGAATAGCACTAAGAGCAATAATGACTCAACAAGCATTGCAGGTGGAATACTTGTAGGTCTTGCCGATAAAGATGAAGATGATGAAAACACAACAATTGAGAATGTCAATATCAGACTAAATACTGATAAAAATGTTAAAATTTTCAGCACCCAATATGTCGGCGGTGTGGTAGGCTATGGAAAAGGGCTTTCATTAAGTGATGTGACACTTGAGAAGTATGAAAACTCAACTACCGCTACACAAAGCAGTACGAGTGTTAATGCAAAATTCTTCACATCGATGTATAAAACTGAGTATCAGGCTGGAACAGAGACTGTAATAAATATAAGTTATGCATTTGGTGGACTTGTGGGAAGATTTGATAAAGACGATACTCAAACTTCGACTTCTACAGATACACCTGCTGATGAAACTACAAGTGCCGAGAATATAACTACACTTTCTGATGAAACTACAAGCGCCGAGACAACAAGTACACTTTCTGTCAATAATATCGACTTCTATGTCAATTATTTGGATGAAACTACAATATCGACTCTTGTCACAACTGAAAATCGTAAGTTTGACGAAAGTAAAGTCTATGTCGGTGGAGTATTGGGTTGGACCGAAACTACTCCTACGTGGGAGATATCGACTAGCGGAGTAAGTATTACTGCAAATATGCCAGATGATACAACATATGGTTTGTATATTGGTGGTGCAGTAGGTGGTTCTAATGGTGTTAACTATACTTCTGACATCGAAGTTAATACAAATATTACGGCGACACTAAACAATAATTCTACAAATAATCCAGCAGGTATCGGTGGTGTGTTTGGTAGAATTGGTAATGCTGAAGTAGCAAGTATTGTAAATAATACTAAAAATACTATCACTCTTAACATTACAAATGCAAACAACAAAGTCTATGTTGGTGGTGTAGTAGGATACGCATCTAGCACTACATTTGATAGTGCAGATTCAAACACAGCATCTAGCATTACTATTCCTGATGATACTACTACTGTTGTGAGTAATATTCGTGCCGGTGGATTTGTTGGCTTCGCTGAAAATTCGGAAATAAACAATGTCAATGTGGGTAGTGCTGAGATTACAAATGGCATTCTTACATCAAAAATCGACCTTATTATACTCAAGGATAATAATGGTGGAAATAAATCCATCTTCCTTGGTGGTATTGCGGGTTTTGTAAGTAACACAGCCGTTTCTACTTCAAATGTACTTGGCAATATTAATCACACTTTTGATGAAGGTGGAAGGACCGCCGAATATTCAAAAGGTAATACATATGAAGCATATATTGGTGGCGCTATCGGATATACGATGGATGGCGGAACTCTCGACCAAGTCAGTGCCGACCAAGTCAGTGCCGATGTCAATATCATTGACAATCGCTTTGAAAAAAATGACGGAACATTTAATTATGGCGGACTAGTAGGATATGCTGATGCTTACAACATAACAGATAGTTATGCTGTCGGCAAAATCTATTCTGTCCAACATATCAAATATCTAGGATACATTACTTCTGATGAATCAAACGGCACATATCTAGGCGGACTAGTAGGTAATGGAAATGGTATAACATTTGAAAACTGCTATTCGGCGACACAATTTGTTTTGCCAAATAGTGATACAAATGATACACAACAACTTATGAAATATTATAGCCAATCGTTCTGGGAAAACACTAATAAAGGTGGTATCATAGGTCATGCAAGTGGTACATGCACAAGTACAAACGTCTACTATGTAAAAGACTTTGTGCCATTCTCAAACGGACTATGCGGCACAGGTGTCAGAGCAGAAGCCTTGAAAAATGAGTTTAATGCTGGCTTATCAGACGAGAAGCAAAAATGGAAGGCTAATACTGACAATTTCTACCCACTTCTTAATAGTGCGAGTGGCAAAGTTACAAATACCCAAGGTAGCGGTCAAAACCCATATATTATGAAGGATGCTGGTGGATATAATTCTTTAAATCATAAAATCACATCTGCTCAAACAGTGTATATAAATTATGGTAATAATAAATGGTCAACAGAAAGTATTACTATAGATACTTTTGGTACAATGGTTATCGTAGGTCAAAATAGACTTATCCTAACTGATGATAATATAGTCATCACAAATAAAGGCACAATGTTTGGTGGCGAAATCCAAGAAGATACTATCCTAAATAAAGGTAGTATTATAGGAGTTAAATCGGTTGGATGTGCTGCTGTAGAACCACAAACAGTGTATTGGGTAAGTAATAAAGGATTCATCTATGCAAGCGGTGTGTTTGAATTAAAAGATGCCAACACAGGTCTTATCGTAAATAGTATATATAAGTATAGTGAAGGACA
Organism: uncultured Christensenella sp.; assembly: GCA_964434265.1. GTDB lineage: Bacteria > Bacillota > Clostridia > Christensenellales > UBA1242 > UBA11490. The sequence continues at coordinate 57,917 of CAYSUK010000006.1, forward strand.
ATATTTTGGAAATAATCTAAACATCTCTGGTACTTACACTTACTATACTGGTTCTACCAAGTCGGCTCAAAAGACAGGTTTGTCTGCTCAAAATGTCGAGAACTTTGACTTTACAGACACTTCACTCGACCTTGATATTGACAAATATTGGAGCAGGGTGCATGATGTAAATAGAGGTATGTTTGTTCCTAAGTGGTTGTATAAAAACCGCTATTATGACGATGACTATAGTAGCACATATGGTTGGTACGCAAGTGCAGACTCAAGGGGTGTGGATGAAAATGGAACCACATACACTGTATCAAGTGCCGCAGGTCTTGCATATATCGCAAAACTAGTAAATACTAGCGAGTCTACTACAAGTATAAATATCCTACTTAATGCGGATATTGACCTTGCTGGAAAGGTATGGACACCTATCGGAACATTAGACCACCCATTTACAGGCACATTTGATGGAAATGGTCACACTATATCAAATATGTTAGTCGTAGGAAATACCTACAATGGTCTATTTGGTGTTGTGAAAAACGCGACAATCAAAAATGTCCTTATAAAGGACGCACAAGTAGCAAGTAGTGGTAGTAATGACTGTACTGCCATCTTGGTAGGTCAAGCTAAGGGTACAATAAAGAGAGGGCATACGATAAAGATAGAAAAAGGTACTCTAAAGATAGAAAAAGTGGCTATCGAAGATGCACACATCTGTGCTGGAAACAATAATGTCGCTGGCATAGTCGGATATCTTGATAATAGTACACTTACTGTCGACCATGCTTACGTGATTATCGCTGTAAATACTAATAGGTCTGTTTATGACTTTAGCTTTGTTGTAAACAAAAGAGTAAAAAGTGATGACACAATCACAATCAATAATGTCTATGGTGCAAATATCGGAGTGGTGACCGCGTCGGATGAAACTAAATCGTATGATATTGTATCTCAAGGTCAAGTGTTGGGTTCACAAACTCAATCTTATGGTATAAGTAATGTGACATTATCAAATGAAGATGATAGTATTAGTAAAGCATATGTACTTTGTGAACCTGTAAAAAAAGGTGATACAACTTACAATATGTATGCATCTCCTATGTTTGGTGTTACCGCATTTAAGACAAAAGATGATTTGCGTACAAAAGTAGATTTATTTGATGAATGGAACACAACATGGACTCGTGAATCGACTAAAAACTATAATGGTTTTCCTATACTAAATTTTAGCCAAGAATATTGGATTGACGAAGGTGCAAAATCTACTTCTGCTGTGACAGCAAGTGAAAATATATACGAAATCACTTCGGCATCACAACTTGCTTGGGTCGCATATCAAGTAAACACTGGAGCAAATGATTTTAGTGGTAAAACTATACGAGTCACCGAAAACATCGACCTTGCTGGTAAGATATGGACACCTATCGGTATTACAGGTCATGCATTTAAAGGCTCATTTGTACTCGAGATTGATGAATCTATATCAAATATGACATGTTATGGTGCATATTCGATCGAGAATAGTAGTAACACGGCTAGCACAGTTTCGACTGAGACTGAGAGTACATCAAATACCACAACTCTAAATTCGAGAGCATATGACTTTACATATGGCGGACTATTTGGACTAGTCGAAGACTCTCCAAGTATGGTGATAGATGGTTCTATCAAAAACTTTATTGTAGGCTCAGTAAAATATGGTGCAACATTTATCGCTGAGTATAAGGGAACGAATTTGACGTCAGCACCTACCATAAAAGTCGCAAGTATCGGTAGTAGTGATGATGGCAGTCTAAAAGACACAGTCAGTGCATCAGATTATGCCGGCGGTGTAGTCGGTAAAATCACTGGCACAAGCAGTGCAAAAGTCGATGTAGTGGGAAATGTAGTAAAAGCAAGTATTTCTTCAAACTATGCAGGTGGAATAGTAGGTTATGCCCAATATGTTACTATCCGCAATAGTAGTGTAAGTGGTGCAAGCATCACTGGTACTGAGAATACTGGCGGAATTGCGGGTCAAGCAAGATATTCGACATTGTTTAATTGCAAGGCTGAGAATTTTACCATGACATCGACCAGCACTGATAGTAGTATTGGTGGAATAGTCGGACGTGCATACGGTTCTAAAATGTCGGCTTTGGCAGTAACAAATATGACAGCTAAAAATATTACGGCTACTAGTTTTGGTGGTGTAGTCGGAAGCGTTACTAGTTCGACAATACAAAATGTAACTGTAAAAGACAGCAATACTGCTTTATCACATATCTTAGATGTTAAAAATTATGGCGGTGTAGTCGGAAGTATGTATGTTACACATCTATCCGAAGTAGCAGTAATAGGTAAGGCTGAGATTAAAGATAACCATGTATCCTTTATAAACATTAATACCCGGTCTACCTATGGATTTGTAGTAGGTTTAGTAAATGATGTCAAAGATTATTATGAATCTGGCACATATATTGTCGACAATATTTATCTAGACATTAGTTATAATAGAGATTTTAGTGGACTTTTAACTTATAATTTATATAAGTATTATGTATTCGGATTTGGAGATCAAACACCATCAGTAGATGTGTTCAGTTATACTATGTTTAGTATGAAAAACGAATATTATGAGAATGGTTCAAAAAAGATTAACTATCTCACCTATGGTGATTGTGCTTCTTCGTCAGCATGGACATATGATGAAAATCATTATGTACTAAAAGCAAATGGTAAAACATTATGCAGTAATTATCGTATGGCAAATGCCGACAATCTAACTGCAATATCAGATAATGTCGAGACTGTAGACGGGCATGTCGTAATTACTCCATACAAATTGGAGTCGGTCAATGTCAGCACAAGCGGTGGCATGCAATATCTTGCCGAATGGTGGATATATCGACACAAAAAAAGCGATAATGACACTATTAATGACACAACAATCAATATCTCTGCCAATATCGAAGACTATTCTGCAGGTTCTATCGGAAATAAGCAATTCCCATTTGTGGGCACATTGAATGGTAATAGTAAAACAATTACATTTAGTAGTAATATCACTTCTCAAGGCATAATTGGTTATGCGACAAAGATAAATGCAAAAAATATTACACTTGCACAAAGTGATGAAAAATCACAAGGTTATGGTATATCTGGAAGTGACAACTATGTCGGCGGACTTGTTGGACATATTGTCGGAAATGGAGATAGTATGACCATTGAAAATATAATTTCATATATTAAAGTAAGTGGTAAAGATTATGTCGGTGGTATTATTGGTGCTGTCGAATTGACTAATGGTAGCACACTTAGTATGATAAAGTGTAGGTCACTTGAATATGTAGACACCGATGGTTATATTCTAAATGGCGATAGTTCTCCGGTAAGCGGCGCGAACTACGTCGGTGGTATTATTGGTTCTGTAAATATGAGTACAACAGCTACAGGAAAAGTAACTATCGATGGCAAAACCAAAAGAATAAATATAAGGCCTGTCGTATATGCAAAATCAGTTCTTCAAAAGGATATTGAAGCGACTGGTGATTATGTCGGATCGATCGTAGGTTATGGAAAGAATGTAACTATCCAATATTATATCATTAGACCACTCAAGGACAATAATAACTGGCTCACAATGGTCAAAGGACCGAGTACAGAACAAAAATACTATGGTGGTGTCGCTGGATACATTACTGATTCAAAAATTTCTAATACAGGTCTTGACAGTATTAGTGTTGTAGCAGTTAAATCAAACTACGTCGGTGGTGTGGCAGGATATGCGACATCTTCGACAATCTCAAGTGTGACTGTAAAAGCAGAGCAAGACAAAAGCGCAAGTATAACAGGTAATCTCAATGTCGGCGGTCTTGTAGGTGGTGGCGAATATAAATATGATACTAGCGGAAATCCAACAACGACTTGTTTGGAATTGTCTTCAAATACTATTGAAAGCGTCAATGTCGGTGGCTATGGTAGCGTCGGTGGATTGATAGGTTATTTGACTGCTACTCATGATTTTGATTCTTGTGCAAATACTATAACAATAGATATTAAAAACATCAGCGGTAATACTGTTGAAAACTCAATAGTAAAATTGTTGGAAAAAAGCAAAGAAGACTCAGATCACGATTATGTTGGCGGACTTATCGGTAAGCTTTATGCTGCTAACTATTATGCTGGATATTATGCATGTTTTAATTGTGGTGCTCTTTATAACGAATCTTTGAATACTTTTGCAAATCTTTATGGTAATACATGTGTGTTGCACATAGCTAAACCAAAGACATTAACTCCTACCTTTACAACTACAACGACTGCAAAAAATACTATAAAAGATACGACTATCATTTATACGGCAAATGTCGACAATAATGAAGGCTGGTTTGGTGAGTATGATTCATCAAACAGCGGTGTGAACGGTAGTACTACAGCAGTCAAAACACGCGTATTAGCTGATAATAATCGTTGGGCAAATACAAGTTATGCAAAGTCATTAAGATTTAGTGAAGTCAGATATATGGCTATGGGTAATAGCGCCAAAAACCTTGCTAAGTCAGGTGATTCTTGGTATCTTAGCACTTGGTTCTCTCACACATCTTACTCAGGTTATGGTATAAGTTTTAACTATAAAGACGTATCTGGAAAGAATACATGGTTTGGACCTACTGCAGGAGACAATAATAGTCAAAACATAAAGGACATTACCCTTAGTAGTACAAGTTGTATATATCTCAGCACTTTCGGTAATTCAAGTAGTATCACAACATATGGCGGCTCTATTTCCGTTCCAGATTTGACTAATATTAAGGATACCGAAGGTGTTTCAAATATCGCAAAATTCTTCAGGTCAGCAAGGGGATACAATACAAGCAAGATGCCACATGTCGGAACTTTGTATGGTACAAATAATATTACTGACAACAAAACAACACTGGGCAGTAATGTTAAAATTAAATCTAGCAGTAAAGATAATAATTATAGAGTACTTTATGATAGATTTACTCACTGGGCATATATTGCAATGCAAGATGATAATTTGAATAGTTGTTATGGTGCGCTTGTAATTGAGTGGTCGTACTATATCGACAGCGACCAACGTGTGCCTAAGACTTACAGCTTTATTAATGATGTCCAAAAAGACTTTGCTACAAAAGAAAATGAACGTATAGATGTTAAGTACACATACGATATTCAAAAGAGCTATACAAACAAATTTAATCTAGACTGGAGTAAAGCTAGTTCGGTATCCGAACAGCTCCGCAGTCTACGTGACTTGTTTAGTCGTTCGACTGCACAAGGAGGTGCTTCGTATAAAGGCCTTATAAATGAATTTGTTATGGCTGTATATAAGAAAGACACCACATACAAGAGTTTGTTCTGTGGAAATGAATGGAAGGCTCAAGATGAATTTGGCTCTTCTTCGTCCACAACATCCATAGAAACTTATGATATATATGAAGATACAGGTGCTTATTATTTGTATATTCAAACTGCAGGTGGTACTAAATATTATCGTTATTCAAATAATAACATATCTAATAATGATTTTGATCCTACTAGCGACTGGTATTATGGAATGACATTTGGTGGTGAGAGAAGACTCATTAAGCAAAAGTCTAGAATGGCCAAAAATTAGTAGATAAAAAATAGGAAGAAATTTTCTTCCTATTTTTTGTTGTAAATAGTAGTGCGTTTGGTCTGGATATTATTATATAATATATAGTTATTATAATATTATTACATTATATACAATGCAAAATTTGTAAAAAACTTTTGGCAGAGTGGGTATTTAGTGTTGACAGGTTTGGATTTGTATGGTATACTCGTAGTCGCATAGTATTATTTAGAAGTGTGTCTAAATGTTTTTATTTTAATGGCAAAATTTTAATAAAATGGTCTCTATTATCTCCCAAAATTGTTTAAATTTGGGTGGTAAGGGGATTTTTTGACACTCTAAGGCTTACGGGTTAAATATATTTTAAGGAGAAAGACGAAATGCTTGATATGCAAAACGTTAAAAAAGTAAAGTATGGCAACAATGTAAGGTACAATTTTAGCAAAACTAAAGAAGTACTCGAAATCCCATACATGCTTGAAGTACAAAAGGATTCGTACTATAAGTTTTTAAAGGAGGGCATAGGCGAAGCACTTGTTGAGTTTTCTCCAATTACTGACTACGCTGGCAAAGCCGAAGTGCATTTTTTGGACTACACTTTGGAAGAACGCCCAAAACTTTCTAAGGCAGAAACCAAACGTAAAGGAGCAAATTATACTATTGCTCTAAAATGTAAAGTTCGTTTGGTTATTAAAGAGACTGGCGAAGTAATTGAGAGCGAAGTATTTTTGGGTGATATCCCTTACATGACTGAAGAAGGCACGTTTATCTTTAATGGAATAGAGCGTGTTGTTGTAAGTCAAATAGTTAAGAGCCCAAGTGTTTATTATAGCAAAACCATAGACAAGACTGGACGCGAACTTTTCTCGTCGACACTTAGTCCAAAACGTGGTAGTTGGCTCGAAATCGAACAAAAGGAGAAAGACCCAAACTTTTTGCGTGTTGCGCTTGACAAAGGCGGCAAAATCTCGCTTGGTATTTTCCTAAAATGTTTTGGTCTTACTCGTGAGCAAATCCTAAATGCTTTTGGTGACAACGAAATCATGAAGGCTACTCTTGACCATGATGGTTTTGAGACGCAAAACGATGCTCTTATGGAACTTTCTCGTAAGACTCGTCCAAGTGAAATCCCAAATGCTGAAGCTACAAAACAATTTATATTCTCACAATTTTTCTCGACTCAATATTACAACTTGGGTGATGTTGGTCGTTATAAGATAGACAAAAAACTAGGTTTTTACAATCGTCTTACAGGGCTTACTGCTGCTGAAGATATCCTAAACAAAAAGACTGTTCTTGTAAAAGAAGGCGAAGTTATTTCCAAAGAAAAAGCTTTGGAAATCCAATCTAATGGCATAAATGAAGTTTGGGTATATGATGTAAATGGCAAAAAACACAAAATGTACGGCAATAATCGTGTTGTGCTTAGCGAAGTTATTAAGTGCAACGAGAAAGAGCTTGGCATAAATCACAGTGTATACTATCCAGTTTTGGCTGAGATACTTAAAGAGTACAAGACAAAAGAAGACCGCATTGAAGCAATCAAGAACAATGTAAACAATCTTATCGGCAGTACTCTTACTATGGACGATATTTTGGCTACTGTATCGTACTTCCTTGACCTTAATGCTGGCATCGGTTATGTCGATAATGTCGACCACCTTTGCAACCGTCGTATTAAGGGTGCTGGTGAGTTATTGCAAGATGCATTTAGAAGTGGATTAAGCAAACTTTCAAATGCCGTAAAAGAGACACTTCAATCACATGATCTAAACGAAATCACTCCTGCACAAGTTGTAAATGCACGTCCTATAAATCGTGCGTTTAAGGACTTTTTGGCAGGTCACCAATTGTCACAACTTATGGACGAGATGAACCCACTTTCATCGCTTGCTCAAAAACGTCGTATAAGTGCCGTAGGTCCGGGCGGTATCAAGAAAGACCGTGCAACTGACGAAGTCAGAGATATTCACCACAGCCACTATGGCCGTATATGCGTAATTGAGACACCAGAAGGTGGAAATATCGGTCTTATCAACTCACTTTCGGGTTATGCAAAGATAGACGAGTATGGATTTATCGAGACTGCATATCGCGTAATCAATAAAGAGAAGGGTATAGTTACTACCGATGTAGTTTATCTAATGGCTGATGAAGACGAAGGCTGTTATATTGCACAAGCCACTGAGCCTCTAAACGAAGATGGTTCGTTTAAAAACGACCGTATCACTTGCCGTTATATGGACACTATTGTTGAAGTATCAAAGGATATGGTAGACTATATGGACGTTGCGCCTAGCCAACTTATCTCTGTTCCTACTTCGCTTATTCCGTTCCTAGAAAACGACGATACAGCGCGTGCGCTTATGGGTGCAAACATGCAACGTCAAGCTGTTCCACTAATCACAACTGAGCCATCGCTTGTAGGTACTGGTGTTGAGCACCGTATCGCAAAAGATAATGGCGCTATTATTTGTGCTAAAAATGCCGGTACTGTAAGATTTGCAGATGCTGACCATATCGAAGTTGTGTGCGACGACGGAAATGTCGACGAATACGACCTTATCAAATTTAAAAAGACAAACCAAGATAGTTGTGTAAACCAAAAAACAATTGTTAAGGCTGGTCAAAAAGTTAAGAAAGGCGAGACGCTTGCTGATGGTTATAGCACATCTGGTGGCGAACTTGCACTTGGTAAAAACATGCTTATCGCATTTATGAACTGGGAAGGTTATAACTACGAGGACGCGATTCTTCTAAACGAGCGTCTTGTAAAAGAAGACGTATACACTTCTATCTCTCTAAAAGAAGAAGAAGTAAAATGCCGCAGCACAAAACTTGGCGACGAAGAATTTACTCGTGATATTCCAAATCTTGGCGAAGATGCACTTAAAAACTTAGATGCAAATGGTATTATTCGCATAGGTGCAGAAGTTAAACCGGGCGACATTCTTGTAGGTAAAGTTACACCAAAGGGCGAGACTGAGCCTACACCAGAAGAGCGACTACTTAGAGCAATTTTTGGTGAGAAGGCAAGAGACGTGAAAGATACATCACTTAGAGTTCCACACGGAATTAGTGGTGTAGTAGTTGATGTTCAATTTTTCTCACGTAAGAATAAAGACGAACTTGAGACTGGCGTAAACCAAATGGTTAAAGTCACAATCGCACAAAAACGTAAGATTAGTGTCGGCGACAAAATGGCTGGACGTCACGGAAACAAAGGTATTGTATCGCGTATACTACCAGAAGCTGATATGCCATTTATGGCTAATGGCCAACCTATTGATATCGTACTTAACCCACTTGGTATCCCAAGCCGTATGAACGTCGGACAAGTGCTTGAAGTCCATCTAGGTCTTGTTGCGAAAGCTCTAGGCATTAGAATTGCAACTCCAGTATTTGACGGTGTTAAGGAAAGCGATATTCAAGAATTGTTAAAACAAAACGGATTCCCTGAGAATGGTAAAATCCAACTATATGACGGACGTACAGGTGAGCCGTTTGAAAACCCTGTTACAGTAGGATATATGTATTATATCAAACTAGAACACATGGTAAACGACAAGATGCACGCACGTAGTACTGGTCCATATGCATATGTTACACAACAACCACTTGGTGGTAAAGCCATGTTTGGTGGCCAAAGATTTGGTGAAATGGAAGTTTGGGCATTGGAAGCATATGGCGCAAGTAAATTGTTGCAAGAAATGATGACTGTAAAATCCGATGACGTGGAAGGTCGTCTCGCAACATACAAAGCAATAGTCGAAGGCACACCACTTCCACAACCTTCTATTCCGGAGTCCTTTAAGGTACTTATTAAGGAATTGCAAGGTCTTGGACTTGATGTAAGACTACTTACTAAAAACAACCAAGAATTTAATTTGAGCGATCTAAACAACGACATGATTGAGACCTTTGCAAACGTAACCAAGGGTCGAGAGAAAGTCGATGACTTAGCACTTGAATTTGAAGACGATAAAAATGTCGAGCAAGATTATGAGTCAAACGAAGACTTTGACGGAATATTTGACGAAGAGTCGCTATTTGACGATTTTGACGACGCAGACGAAAATGGGGAAGAATAAGGGGGGTAAATAATATGTTTGAATTAAATAATTTGGCATCAATCAGATTAGGAATAGCATCTCCCGAGAAGATAAGAGAGTGGAGTTATGGTGAAGTTACAAAATCGGAGACCATAAACTATCGTACTCACAAGCCAGAAATTGGCGGTCTTCTTTGCGAAAGAATATTTGGACCTAAGAAAAACTGGGAATGCCATTGTGGTAAATACAAACGTATTCGCCACAAAGGTGTTATCTGTGACAAATGTGGAGTAGAAGTAACTAAATCAAGTGTTAGACGTGAACGTATGGGTCACATCGAACTTGCAACTCCAGTCGCACATATTTGGTTTATGCAAAGTATTCCAAGTCGTATCGGAACACTTATAAATCTAAATGCAAAACAACTTGAAAAAGTAGTATATTATGTAAGTTATGTTGTAATAAATCCAGCAAACTCAGGACTACAAAAGTATCAAGTAATTACTGATGCTGAGTACCGTGAAGCAATGGACAAATACGGCGAACAAGGCTTTAAGGCAGGTATGGGTGGCGAAGCAATTAAAGAGCTTCTTGCCGAAATCGATGTCGAGAAAGAATGTGTCGAACTTAGAGAACTTTGTGATAAAAACAAAGGTCAAAAGAAAGTTAAACTTACTAAGAGACTAGAAATACTAGAAAGTTTCCGTCGTAGCGGAAACAAACCAGAGTGGATGGTTATGGACGTAATTCCAGTTACACCACCTGACACTCGTCCTATGATCCAACTTGACGGCGGACGTTTTGCCACATCTGACATAAACGACCTATATCGTCGTATCATAAACCGCAACAACCGTCTTAAAAAATTCATTTCTATCGGTGCTCCAGAAGTAATCGTTAGAAACGAAAAACGTATGTTGCAAGAAGCTGTTGATGCGCTTATTGAAAATGGTAAACGTGGCAAGGCTGTTCAAGGTCCAAAACAACGTGAACTTAAATCACTTACAGCAAGTTTGAAGGGTAAACCAGGTCGCTTTAGACAAAACTTGCTTGGTAAACGTGTTGACTACTCAGGTCGTTCGGTTATCGTCGTAGGACCAGAACTAAAAATGTACCAATGCGGTCTTCCAAAAGAGATGGCACTCGAACTATTTAAGCCATTTATCATGCACAAACTTGTTGAGCGTAATATATCGCTAAACTTCAAAGCTGCAAAACGTATGATAGAGAGCCAAAAACCAGTTGTTTGGGATATACTTGAAGAAGTCATTGTTGATCACCCAGTTATGCTAAACCGTGCACCATCACTTCACAGACTTTCTATCCAAGCCTTCGAGCCAGTGCTTGTAGAAGGTAGAGCGATAAAACTTCACCCACTTGTTTGCGGTGGCTTTAACGCCGACTTTGACGGTGACCAAATGTCTGTCCATGTTCCACTTAGCCCAGAAGCTATTGCTGAAGCACGACTACTTATGTTGTCGTCAAACAACATTCTAAAACCTGCTACAGGTGACCCTATCTGTACACCTACACAAGACATGGTTCTTGGTAGCTACTATTTGACATTTGTCAAAGAAGACGGCAAGGGTGCTGGCAAAATGTTTAAAGACGAAGACGAAGCAATTATGGCTTACAAGTCAGGAGTTGTGGAAATCCAATCACCAATTTCTGTTAGACGTAGCGTAGAATTTGATGGTAAAACTGTCACTAAAAATGTTCCTACTACCGTAGGTAAAATTATATTCAACTCAAATATCCCACAAAACATGGGATTTGTCGACAGACTTGATGAAAAGACAGTCTGCGACTATGAGATTGACTTCCTTGTAACTAAGAAAAAACTTGATGTAATTATCAAACAATGTTTTAATTCGCTAGGCACAACTGAAACTGTAAAAATGCTTGACCACGTAAAAGAGATGGGTTATAAGTATTCGACAATCGGTGCTATCACTATAAACGTGTTTGACATGCAAATTCCAGAAGTTAAGAAACAACTTATTGCAGATACTGAAGCGCAAGTACTTGAAAATGAGAAATTCTACAAACGTGGATTTATCACAGAAAACGAAAAACTTGACAGAAATATCAAACTTTGGAAAGACGCTACAAAACAACTTGAAGGTGTCGTATTAAAACAAATGCACCCACTAAACCCAGTACGTATGATGGCTGAGTCTGGTGCGCGTGGTAACGTAGGACAAGTACTCCAACTTTGCGGTATGCGTGGACTTATGAGTAATACATCAGGTCGTAAGGTTGATATTCCAGTTAAGTCAAACTTCCGTACAGGACTTACACCACTCGAGTACTTTATTTCGTCACGTGGTGGACGTAAAGGTCTTGCCGATAAGGTACTTAAGACAGCCGACTCAGGTTATTTGACACGTCGTCTTGAAGCCGTAGCACAAGAAGTAATCATAACCGAAGAAGACTGCTTTAAAAACAATAATGAAAAAGTTAAAGGTCTTGCTGTATCAGCAATCGTAAAAGAAGGTACACCAGTTTGTAGCCTAAAACAACGTATTATAGGTCGTTTTACTGTAAACGATGTGCTTGACCCTAAGACTAAGAAAGTAATCGTTCCTGCTGATACAATGGTAACTACTGAAATGGCAGATGCTGTTGAGAAAGCTGGAATCACAACTGTCGAAATCCGTACTGCACTTACTTGCCGTTGTAAAAATGGTATCTGTGCTAAGTGTTATGGTAAAAACATGAGTAGCACTCGCATAGTTCCTATGGGCGAAGCTGTTGGTATTATCGCAGCGCAAGCGATTGGTGAGCCAGGTACTCAGCTTACAATGCGTACCTTCCACACTGGTGGTGTTGCAAATGCTGCCGATATTACACAAGGTCTTCCACGTGTTGCCGAAGTATTTGAAGCAAGACGTCCAAAGGGTGTTGCGACTGTATCAGAAGTTGCTGGTAAGGTCCAACTTAAAGAAGTTCAAGCCCAAAACAAAGACGGTGGCAAATACTACGAAGTCTTTGTTAAAAACCCAGACGGCGATGGCCACTACATTATCCCTTATGGAGTTCAACTTAAAGTTAAAAATGGCGATATGGTTGAGGCAGGCTCAGTGCTTACAGAAGGTAGCATTTACCCAAGCGACATTTTGCGTACTCGTGGTATTAGAGATGTTCAAAACTACCTACTTCAAGAAATACTTTCGACTTACTCGTCTCAAGGTGTTTCGCTAAACACAAAACACGTCGAGATTATCATTAGACAAATGCTTCGTAATGTTCGTATCGAAGATAGCGGTAGTACAAACCTACTTATGGGCGAAATTGTGGACCACTACAAATACGAAGAAGAAAACGAACGTGTATTGCAAGAAGGTGGAGTACCAGCTACTGCAAAACGTCTTGTTCAAGGTATCACAAAAGCTGCATTGTCAAACCCAAGTTTCCTTGCAGCTGCTGCATTCCAAGAGACTTCAAGAGTGCTTACTGACGCTGCTATTAAGGGTAAAGTCGACAATCTTGTAGGTCTAAAAGAGAACCTAATGATTGGTAAACAAATCCCTGCAGGTACTGGTTATGTCGCTATTAAAAACATCAATCCAGTATGTTCGGACGAAGTGGTTGAAAACAACTCATCAATGGACGACGACACTGCAAAACTATTTGAAGAGTCAGTAGACGAAATCTAAATTATTATACCGATATAGTATATAAATATTAGCAGAGAGAAAAGACGGGCGACCGTCTTTTTTCTTTTGTCGCCCAAATGAGATATTAAGAAACTTTTATTTCTAAAATCATATTGTCGTTCCTTTTTAAGTCAAAGAAAACTCAACTATCAAAAGTAGTTATTATATCATAACCAATTTGTAAAAAACGACGATTTGTAGCCAAAAAAATGAAATTTGGGTATTTACAAATGGAAAAAAGTGTTGTATAATAACCAAGAAATATTAGGGAGACGATTATGCAAGAAAATAAAACACAAGAAAGATTGAATTTGGGCGATTTCCAAATGCTAGTTTTGATGGCAAATGGATACCTATTTCAAAATCAAGACAATGGCTATATATATGCTAAAAATAAATTAACAAAACAAATTACGGAAGTAAAAATTTTAAAAAATCAATTTGACTGTATAGAAGATGAAATTTATTCGTCAAAGATTCATAAGTACGAATATTTGTCTTTGATTAAGGCTACTGTCAATAAACCTATTTGGAACAAATATTATGGTCAAATCGAGTCACTTTATGACGAAAGAAAGTATACCGAACTTTGGACATTGCTTGGTGGTTATGCCACAGAAAAAATAGTAAAAGAAGGCTTGTTTAATGATAAAGCTTGTAAAAACTTTATCGGAACAAATAGTACCGAATATTTACAAATAAAAGGCAAAGCCAACAAATCAAATATGGACGTGCTAGGTGTAGAAGGTCCATATAATGTATATAAAAACGACCAACTTGTATCTGTCGACCAAAACCCATATCAAAGAGTAGTAGATACTACAAAGAAGACACTTGACGCAATGGGCAAGAGACGTATGTATAATGAGATTTGGATAAATGCTCAAAAAGGTCGCAAAACAGATTCTGATTTGTATGACGAAAAAGCTAGCCTTAGATTTTGGAAACAGCCAAATTGGTGGAAACCTATCAAAAAGGAAAGGTCGCGTCAAGCAAGAGTAGATATCGACAAATTTATTGAGAAACAAAAAAGTAAAAATGACACAAAAGAAACTAGTCGTTAGACACATTTGCTAAATAAAAAAATAGTATTTACAAAACAAAACAAATGTGTTATAATTAGTAAACCTTCTAAGGAGGATAGTATTATATGATAGATAAATACGAAAACAGTTTGAATAAAATGATGTCCAAAAGTAATGCTCAACTAAACAGTATTTACATTTTAGCATCGTATATGACTATGGGTTATCAAATAGTCGACATAAATCCAGGCATGAAGACGATTACACTTGTTGACAAAGAGTTTAATTCGCCAGTAGTTATGTTAAACTATGATGCCCGCCATGCCCACAACGAAAGACAAACAGGCATAGTTGATATGCAAGCGGTTGCCTTAATGGAACATATCAAAGGACACTTTCAAAACCTTGTTTCTACGTACCCTAACATTAACTTCGGCAGAGCATTGACTACTTTGGAAAATAGTGTCAAAAACTATAACGGTCGTAAAGTGACAGATGTTGAAGAAGTAGCTAAGCTCCTCAAAGAGAGATGTATTGGAATAGATAGGGATAAAATCAGAAAAAATATTGATGGTTATCTTCCATACTTTAAAAAAGGCGAACTTGAACACAAAATTTTAAGCGAAGTAAAGACTGGACTTGTTGAGCGAGACAATACTGTTGAAAACATTTACTCGCACAAAACAGGCGAGCGTCCAAAAGCAATTAAGGGTGTCGGTAATAATTACACATATATGTACGGTGCCGTTCCTATCAACTTCGAAGCTTCCAGCCAACAAGAGGCAAACGAAAAGGCAAATGAGTTCTGGAAAGAGCATAAAATTAGCGAACATCAAAAACAACAACGTATAGAAAACAATTCTGAGGGTAAATCACAATAATTTTTAAATAAGGCAGATATGCCTTATTTTTTTGTGCAAACTCTAAAAAACTTGCATTTTATACCCACTATTGATTTTACAAAGTGTAATTTTTATGATAAAATAACAAAAATAAATGGGAAATGGAGTAGGTATGAAGTCATACGTTTATCCCGCAGTTTTGTTTCCTGATGACGAAATGGGTGGGTATACAATCGCAATATACGACTTGTCGTTGTTTAATGAAGGTGACTCTGTAGAAGAGGCACATGCTATTATGCAAGACATGTTGACTTCGTATATTGAGACTAGCCTTAAATATAATATCGAACTTCCAGTCCCTACCGATTTTGGCACTTTTATGAAAAAATATCCAAAAAATCTTTGTATCCTTGTCGAAGCCAAACTCGATAAGCAAAACAAATCACTATTAAAATAAAAAACCCCTTTCTTTTCACCACTCTCACTGAGAGTGGTGTTTTTTATTAGATTGTATTGAAAAAATATTATTATTTATAATAATAAAATTATGGTAAATATGTTGACATGGGGTGTTTTATTTGGTACACTATGTCGTGTATTATAGTATGGTGTATATTTGTGTCTATGTGACGGGTATCACTATTAGAAAGACCATATAGGTGTGAAAATTGTGTCTTTCTAAGCCCTCGTATTATAATAATTTGTGTTAGAGGGTAGTTTGAAAGAAAAAGGGTTGAGTTTTCTTTCAGTATTATTTTAGGAGGGTTAAGATGCCAACAATAAACCAATTAGTAAATCAAGGCAGAAAAAAGATTGCAGTAAAATCTAATGTTCCTATCTTGGATGAAAACCCACAAAAAAGAGGTGTGTGCCTAAGCGTTACTACCACTTCTCCTAAAAAGCCTAACTCAGCTTTGAGAAAAATCGCAAGAGTAAGACTTAGCAATGGTGAAGAAGGTACTGTTTATATCCCAGGCGAAGGTCACAATCTTCAAGAGCACAGTGTTGTGCTTATTCGTGGGGGCAGGGTAAGAGACTTACCAGGTGTCAGATATCATATCATCCGTGGAGCACTTGATGCATCAGGTGTTGCGAAGAGAAAACAATCTCGTAGCAAATATGGTACTAAGAAAGGCAAATAATATTGCCATAGACCTTAGGGTCAAATAAATATACATTTTAAGGAGAAACAATTATGCCAAGAAGAGGTGGCGTACCTAAGAGAGATGTATTGCCTGATCCACGTTATGGCGATAAAGTTGTGACCAAACTTATCAACCAAATTATGTTGGACGGTAAAAAAGCAATCGCTCAAAACATAGTGTACAATGCATTTGATATTATCAAAGAAAAACTTGGTGTTGAGCCTCAAGAGTACTTTACTCAAGCATTAAACAATCTAAAACCTATGCTTGAGACAAAAGCTCGTAGAGTTGGTGGTTCAAACTATCAAGTTCCGCTAGAAGTTAGTCCTAAAAGACAACAAACTCTAGCAATCCGTTGGCTTGTAAAATATGCTCGTCTTAGAAGCGAAAAAGACATGGAGCAAAAACTTGCAGCCGAAATTATCGACGCCTACAATTGTACAGGCGGAGCATACAAAAAGAAAGACGATACTCACAAAATGGCAGAAAGCAACAAGGCTTTTGCACATTATCGTTGGTAAAGGAGAATTAAGTTATGCCTAGAAGCACTCCATTAAATTTACTTAGAAATGTGGGAATTATGGCTCACATTGATGCTGGTAAAACTACAACTACCGAACGTATTTTGTATTACACTGGCAAAACCCATAAAATAGGTGAGGTACACGATGGTGCCGCAACTATGGACTGGATGGAACAAGAACAAGAAAGAGGTATCACTATCACTAGTGCTGCTACTACTTGTTATTGGAAAGGCCATCAAATAAACATTATTGATACCCCAGGACACGTTGACTTTACCGCTGAGGTAGAACGTAGTCTTAAAGTACTTGACGGCTCTGTTGCTGTATTTAGTGCTCGTGAGGGTGTTCAAGCACAATCTGAAAAGGTTTGGCGTCAAGCCGACAAATATGAAGTTCCTCGTATGATTTTCGTAAACAAGATGGATCGTCCAGACGCAAATTTCTTGCGTGTTGTTGACAAAATCAAAGAGAGACTAGGAAGCAATGCTGTTCCTATCCAACTTCCTATCGGCCAAGCTGAGACTTTTAGAGGAATTATTGACCTTATCGAAAACAAAGCATATATCTATCAAAACAACCTTGGAACAGATATCTTAGTAGAAGATATCCCAGAAGAGTACAAGGCTGATGCAGAGATTTATCGTAATGCTATGATAGAAGCTGCTGCTGAGCAAGATGACGAGCTTTTGGAGAAATATTTCTCAGGCGAAGAGCTTACACCTGATGAGATCAAACGTGGTCTTAGAAAGGGTACTCTTGCAATGAAGATATTCCCTGCTACTTGCGGTTCGGCTCTTGCAAACAAGGGTGTTCAAAAACTTTTAGATGCTATGGTTGACTTTATGCCAGCACCTACTGATATCCCTGCTATTAAAGGAACTAAACCAGGTACAGAAGATGTTATCGAACGTCACCCTAGCGACGAACAACCATTTGCTGGTCTAGCATTTAAGATTATGACAGACCCATTTGTAGGTCGTTTGACATTCTTCCGTATTTATAG
>CAYSUK010000007.1:0-52163 GCA_964434265.1 uncultured Christensenella sp.
CGTAACAAGGTAGCCGTATCGGAAGGTGCGGCTGGATCACCTCCTTTTAAAGAGATTTTACAGACACCTAGCATTTGCTAAATACAGTCTGTATACGATGTACTCACACATCGTTTCTTACAAATTCTTATCCAAAGTAAGATAAAATAGTTGGATAAGTCCTATCTTTATTCTATGTTAATCATTAAAGAGCACCCTCTCAGGAGCGCTCTTTTTTTGTGTTTTTTTCACCTTTGCCTATTGCAATCTCGCGTGGGCTATGTTATTATATTTATACTAAATTATATATAGTTTCATAACTAATTGTGATATGGGGGTGTGTAATATGTGCTTGACTATTCCAAACTTTAAAGTCGATTTGATGTTCGTTTTGAGCAAATTGTACTCTGTATTTAATGATGTCGAACTAAACAACAAACTTTATGTGCGTGACTTTTATGACAAAATTGGAAGTAAAGACGGTAAAGCGAATGTAAATATCTTAAAAAACAATTTGTCTCAGCTAGATTTTGCATATTCTTCACTATATATTTTGAATACTGTTGTGTTTGATAAATGCCGTGCTAATGATAATTGTACTTCAGGTAATCTGAAAGAGTTGTCTAGACATTTTAATGCAAAGTTTAAGGTCATTAAAAATACCATTGTTGATACAAAGGTAGATGAAAAATATCTCAATTCTTTAAAAAATGTAATGGAATCCTACTGGAATTTTGTTACAGATTGTAATCAAGAAGCAGTCAATCCGGCAAACTCCGTTAAAGTTGGTCTTATTAGACAATCTTATTTAAGACATTATGAAGACCAAAGTAGGACTTTAGATTTGTTGAATGCTAAAAATAAAAATAGCAGAACCAAAACTGAAAATTTGATTAAACTTACAAAAGTACGCGACGATAGATTGGGAAATATCAAAACTTGCAGATAATTTTATACAAAAGAAAAAACGAAATAAAGAGGTGAGTGTTATGTCTTTAATAGAACTTGATCTAGAATTAATTTTTGATTATGTAAATTCGCAAATACAAGGTTTAAATGTAAATAATAGCATGTTGGAAAAATATTTAAGTAGTGCCAATAAAAAAGATTATGATGAGATATGTACCAATAGCAATAAACGAATAAATGTAGTAGAATCAGTTTTGGATATACTTAATGTTGTTTTGTCTGAAAAAGGTTATACAGACGATGTTAATTATAAAGAAAAAATGTCAGAGAATCTGATAAAGGCTAAGAAAAATTATGTGGTTTCAGACACTAATATTGTGAGTGTTTATTTTAATTATGCACTTTCAGATGTCGTTAATAATTACTCAAAATATAACGAAAAAGTGCTAAATTCTGGCCCAAATGTTGAAAAGTTGATTACCCAATCTTTTGCAAACACTCACAAACGCGATATCAAAACCTTAAATGAATGCAATAAAGATTTTAAAGAAGCTACTGTAGCATATTCGAAGTTTAATTCAAAAAAGTCTACAAATAGTAAGGATATGACAAGATAATTGTTAAGGGATAGTATATGCGAAATAAAAATAATGGAGAAATGACTAAACTTATACTTGATTGTTTAAATGCTGATAGTTGTGATGAAAAGGGCGAAAATCTCATAGAGTATATTGACAAACAAATGAGTATTTTGGTAGATGAAAATAGTTCAAGAACTCTTAAAACGTCGACCAAATTACTTTTGAAAGATGTGTTTAACATTGCTGAAACAATATTCTCATATTATCCAAAACATGAGACAACCTTTAAAAATGCTATAGTTTTGACAAGAAAGGTCAAAGACAAAGAAGCAAGCAAACTTCTTGAAGACTATTTTGACTCGGTGACATCAGTTTTGTGTGTAACTGCGATAGAAAAATCCAAAACCCGAGAGTCTTTTAATAAGAGAAAACGTATGCGTTATGAAATTGATTTGACTAAACATAGTATCAAATATAGAAAAGAAAGATTTGATGAAATTATTGGTAAATCAAAACCTAGCAAAACAGACGGTGGAAAAGGTAAATAAATATTATATAATATTTAAATAAACACTATTTAAGGCTTGACAAGAGCCTTTTTTTATTATAAAATACTGACGTATGTAATGTGGGAGACTTACAATTAGCCCCTGTGAGTTGTGCCATTACAAAAAGATAATAATTTTTTGGAGATAAAAATATGAAAACAGTTATGGCAAAACCTGAAACTGTGAAGAGAGACTGGTATGTTGTTGACGCAGCAGGACTTCCTATGGGACGTGTTGCTAGCCAAGTTGCTTCGATTCTTCGTGGCAAAAACAAACCTTGCTTTACTCCACACGTAGACACAGGTGACTATGTAATAGTAATCAATACAGATAAGATGATTCTTACTGGAAATAAGATGGAACAAAAAATCTATTTCCGTTATTCTGGATATCCAGGCGGAGACAAGTATGTTAAATACGGAACTCTTATGAAAGAGAAGAGTGACTTCGCACTAGAAAAAGCAGTAAAAGGTATGCTTCCTAAGAATATTCTAGGCAGACAAATGTTTAGAAAACTTAAAGTATATAAGGGAGATACACACCCACACACTGCCCAACAACCAAAAGAGTACAAAATTAATGGAGGTGCTAGATAATGGCTGAAACTGCTAAGAAAGTAGAAAAAACTACAAAAACAGCTACTAAGAAAGTAGAAAAAGAAGTAGCAGAGAAGACTGCACCTAAGAAAGTTGAAGAGAAAAAACCTGTTCAAGCAAAAGGCAAAACAGTTAAAATCCCTAAAATGCTTCAATACACAGGTACTGGTAGAAAGAAACAATCTATCGCAAGAGTAAGACTTGTTCCAAATGGCAAAGGTCAATTTGTAATTAATGGC
Organism: uncultured Christensenella sp.; assembly: GCA_964434265.1. Lineage (GTDB taxonomy): Bacteria > Bacillota > Clostridia > Christensenellales > UBA1242 > UBA11490. The sequence goes on from CAYSUK010000007.1 coordinate 2,853, forward strand.
AAAAACATTGACGAATACTTTGGACTTGGCACACTTATCCTTGTTGCAAAACAAGCACTAGTACTTACAGGTAGCGAGTCAAAATATGACGTATATGTAAATGTAAACGGTGGCGGTCTTTCAGGCCAAGCCGGCGCTATCCGTCACGGTATCGCAAGAGCACTTGTTAAAGCCGAAGAAGGTCTAAAACCAGAACTTAAAAAGGCTGGCTTCCTTACTCGTGATAGCCGTATCAAAGAGAGAAAGAAATACGGTCTTAAAAAGGCTCGTAAAGCTCCACAATTTAGAAAACGTTAGTTTATACAAAAAGGCACAACATTGTTGTGTCTTTTTTGTCGATAAATATTTTTTGTTGAGCCTAAAAAATGTATTTATATTTTGTGATATATGTGATATAATGGACTTAGGGAGAAATAAATGAAAAAATACAATGTAATTATTATTGGTGGTGGCCCAGCAGGCCTAACCACTGCTATATATGCCCTTAGGGGAAATCTCAGCGTGCTTATGTTTGAGGCAAACATGATAGGCGGTCAAATGAGCCAAGGCTGGGATATCGAAAACTACCCCGGCTTTGACAAAATAAGTGGGGTAGACTTGGCACTCAAAATGCAAGCTCAAGCCGAAAAACTAGGCCTTGAAATCGAGTACGAAAGGGTGGAAAATATCGACCTTCAAAACAAACGTATTACGGCTTCAAATGGCGAGTATAAGGCAGATTGCATAGTACTTTGTAACGGTGTCAGCCCAAAACGACTTATGATAGATGGCGAACGTGAGTACATCGGCCGTGGTGTAAGCTACTGCGGAGTGTGCGATGGGGCACTTTATAAGGGCAAAAATGTCACTGTCGTCGGCAGGGGTAATAGTGCCATTGAAGAAGTGCTAAACCTAGTCGGACTAGCTGGACACTTGACACTCATAAACAAAGACGACCGCATAAAATGTGACGGAGCACTTCTTAAAGAATTTAATAAAGTAAAAGACAAAATAACTATTGTCGAATATGCCAAAGTAAATAAGGTGCTAGGTGACACAAAAGTAACAAGTCTTGAAATATTGACCCCAAGCGGAACACGCACGATAGACTGTGACGGACTCTTTATCTCAATCGGTCGAGTTCCGGACACTGAGATTTTGGACGGTCAAATTGACATGGACGAACGTGGCTATATCATATCTGATGCCAATATGCAAACATCCGTCCAAGGCGTGTTTGTTGCTGGTGACGTCAGAGCCGGTCAGGTCAAACAAGTTGCGACAGCAGTTGGCGACGGCTGTATCGCTGGCATAAACGCAATCAAATACGTAAACTCATTAAAATAACAAAGGAAAATGGAGAAAATATGTTTCCGATTACAAAAAATTGGTACAACTTGCTAAAACCAACTTTCGATACCGCCGAATACAAGCGACTTAGCGAGTTTTTGGATAAAGAGTACTCGACAAAAACCATATATCCCGAGCCTAAAAATGTCTTCAATGCACTAAATACTGTGAAGTATGACGACGTGAAAGTGGTCGTTATAGGTCAGGACCCGTATCACGAACCGCACCAAGCCCACGGGCTGTGTTTTTCGGTCGAGCAAGGTGTCGACTTTCCGCCATCACTTCGCAATGTTTTTAAAGAATTGCATGACGACCTAGGCTGTTATGTGCCAAACAACGGCAATCTCATAAAGTGGGCAAAGCAAGGCGTGCTGCTTCTAAACACCGTGCTCACCGTCGAACGTGGCAAAGCCAATTCGCATAAGGGCAAGGGCTGGGAAGCAGTCACAACAAAAATAATCAGCCTACTAAATGACCGTGAAAAACCTGTTGTGTTTTTGCTCTGGGGTGCAAGTGCAAAGTTGCTCGGCAAAGTGGTTACAAATGCCCGCCACTTCAAGCTCGAATGTGCCCACCCAAGCCCAATGAGTGCCAATCAAGGCGGTTGGTGGGGGAACAAACATTTTAGCCACACAAACGACATATTAAGGTCGCTTGGCGAGACACCGATTGACTGGCAAATCGAAAATATTTAGTGGGGTGCGATATGAAAAATGATATAAAGATTAAGGACGAAAATGGACACTTCAAACTCCGTGTTTGCAGTGTAATAAAAAAGGACGACAAGTATCTTGTAAGTAAATATAAATTGGGCTTTTATTGTTTTCCGGGCGGTCACGTCCAAATGGGCGAGAGTACCGAAGACGCAGTACTAAGAGAAACAATGGAAGAGACAAATATCCCTACTCAGATTTCCGCACTTTTGGTAAATACCGAACTATTTGTGACCGACCCCACAAAGCCCTTGCACGAAATCTGCTATTATTATCTCATGACACCTACTTGCGATATCTCGACAGATGACCTTTGCATAGACGAAATCGACAATGGCAAAACCAAACACCACGAGTACAAATGGCTCACTCTTGACCAGATGTCAAAACTCGACTTGCGTCCAAACATTATGTTGGATATACTAAAAAACAATTTGCAAAACCAACATGTCATAATCAAACAACCAAATTAAAGAGGTGAAATATGAAAAACATACTACTTGAAAGTGAAGCGAGTCCAGTTATTATACTGGCCATACTCCTAGGTGGACTAGCGATAGGTTTGGTCGTGTACATATATTTGCGAAAGCGATTTGGCACTGTCAAAAACCTAAATGAAAACATCACAAAAGTCGACGTCAAACTAAATAAAGACTATTGTACCGAAGCCGAAATGAAGTTTTTGGAAAACTTGCACCGTGCCATGCCAAAAGACTTTATCGCATTCCCACGTGTCGGCGTTGACCAACTCGTATCGCCAAATAAGGACAAAAACGCATACAATGCCATTATGAGCAAATACCTTGATGTTGTAGTGTTTACACGAAAGGATATGACCCCAGTGCTTGTCATTGACCTTGTTCAAAAAAGCAGTGTCCAATCTATGCAACTTGACGAACTCGACCCAAATGTCCTAAAAGTACTCAAAGCCGTCAAGCTAAACGTGGTGAAAATATTTGTTGAGCCTACCTACGACCTTGACAAACTCAAAGAGCAGGTGCTAAACAATCTCCCAGATAAGGTCATTACAAATCTCAAAACCGACATCATAAACAAGACCTTGCAAAAATAACATACAATATTAAAAGACCCATAGTGGTCTTTTTTTGTGCATAACTACGTTCTCAAAGTCGCACAAAACTAAAAGTTTTGGGAAAACCTATGCAAATTCATTTGACAAGGCGGGGGGGGGGGTATCATATAATAAACTTGAATAGAATAATGTCAAGAAAGAGTATAAGTTATATTATATATATAAATCCACTCATATATGGGTAGAATAAAAATGGAAAATGGAGAAAACAAATGAAAAGTCAATTTAAATTTCACAAAATGCTAGTCTGCATGGCACTCATACTAGTCCTATGCGTCGGTGCAACTATTGGACTTACTGTCGCATTCTTTGGCGATAGTAAGAGTGGCAGTACAGAAATCAAACTCGGTGCATCAATCGAGTTTGATGGCGAGAATGGTGTGTCAGTCGCGACTAGCGACGGACTCACAGTCGTGCCTAGCCAAACAGTCGATGTAGAGACTACACTTGTAGTGAAAAACGGAACAGATGGCGACCCTACAAGCGGAGTACTAAAAGTAATCCCATCACTCAAAGCAGGCTCTACGGGCGCAAAACTTACACTCACCGCAGGTAGTACATATGACGTCACTATCAATGGCACAAAGTCTACAGATACAGTCATGGTAGTATACAATGGTGACTTGTACCTAGCAGAAAAATCAAACACAGCAAATCTAAAAGTATTTACACCTACTACAAGCGGAACTACTATCAAATTCACAGTACCTATCACATTCCCAAACTCACTCGGCAATTCAGCCAGCGGTCAAAAATGTACAATCTCTATGAAAGGAGTAGTAATCCAAAGTCTAATCTGTGGTGCAAGCGGTGAAGTACCTACTACAATTGTAGACTTCCAACCATACTTTGACGAACTTGCTCCTACTGAGAGTCTATACATACTATCCGAAGACGGCAAATACATCACCTTTGGTGAGTTCCCACAAACAATAAAGGCAAGCAATGTAAGTATTACATCAGACCCAGTAGATAGTAATGGCTATTACACTGGCTCAGACGGTGAGAAATATGCCAAAGTGACATATAGTTATACGGATGAAACAGCCAACCAAACCAATATGGATTGGGATAAATGGCAATCATATAAATTAAATGTTGCTAGTGACGGCACTGCAATGCAAAATGGCTCTGACTACTACTTTAAAGTAGAGCCAATCAAATGGCGAGTACTAAGTAATTCCGATGGTACTGCACTAATCACGTCAGATGTTATACTTCAAGGTATGGCATATCAATCACAATACACTCAAAGCGGTAGTAACTATTATGCTACCGATTCGTCGGGTAATATATTGACTGACAACGGAACACAAGTGTATGCAAATAACTATAAATGGAGTGAATTACGTAGTTTCCTTACTGGTGATTTCTATGAGAAATCATTTTCATCAGACCAAAAGGCCCTTATCCAACTTACAACAGTAGACAACAGTGTATCTACCACATATACAAGTTCTAGTGGTGAAAACCCATACACTTGTGAAGATACAAACGACTATGTATTTGCACTAAGTTATGCCGACCTTATCAATACATCATACGGCTTTAATTCTGACCGTACTGTGTCTGATTCCGCCCGTATATGGAGCACTTCTGACTATGCAAAAGCGACAAAAGCAGTCACATATACCAAGGAGTATTTAATCCAACTATTATTTGACGGAACCGAACCTTCACCAGGCGATGAAAACTACGATGTGTATATTATGGTGATAGATAGTGGTGCCGTGTGGCTTCGGTCTCCTTTTTACTACATCAGCAACGGTGCGTCCGTCGTCAGTTTGGGCTATGTCTACTACTACAACGATGTCGACTATCCGATGAACGGCGCTGTTCCCGCTTTGCAACTCAGTCTGTAGGTGAAACCAACAGACTGACGTTGTGTATCATATAATCCCTTTGTGAAGCAATCGTAAGGCGTTTTACGCCCGATTGTGAGCAAAGATAGGAAAGTAATTAAACAACCTTATTATATATCAATCTATAACTTTAAGACCTTATCTTATGGTAGGGTCTTTTTTTGTTTCGTAAAAAAGTGTACAAAAAAACCATACATCCATTTTCGATGGCGTGCCGATATGCAAATATACAAACCCGACTCCTCCAAAGTTTCCTTATGGCACACATTGACATCTCCTTAATGCTGCTGACTTCCGCCCCTGACATGGTTCAAAGCACAACATTGCATAAGACCTTAGACTCAACATCGGTTTTGTAGATTGTACATACAAGCCGTTTCACCTAGAATGGCATTCAGCCCTGCGTATAGCGGATTTCAGGTATAGGGCACCGCTAGCTCCCCGCCTAGTATGGTATGGTTATTTTACAATATATTTGTGCATATGTCAATATTTTGGAGTGGGGTATATCGGGATTTGAGTCAATATTCGACAGCATAGTACGAATTTGTGTGGCATAAAAATAGCAAAATGTGTGATATTTGATTTGAATACGTGAAAAAATGTGTTAGAATGTAAGAGATAATGAGGAAGAATTTATGCAAAACAACAGTAATGCAAGTCGTTTTATAAAAGCGTACAACACCATTGACCTTGCGCTTAGAATGCAAGGAGACATGAAACGTAGTCTTAGTTATACCGAGGCTGTTCGTAAGGCTGCCCGTACTAATAGTATTGTGCGTAAGTATGAAGAAAAACTAGTCGATTATGGTAGGCTTAGAAATGCCATTGTGCACAATAGCAATGACGAAGTTGCTATTGCCGAGCCATATATCGAGGTTGTAGAAGAGTATGAGAAGATAGCCAAACTTATCACGACACCACCGCTTGCGATGGACACTGTCTGTGTAAAAGATGTAAAGTGTGTCGACCATACAGTCATGCTTAAAGACGTACTTTCGTACATGTACAAGACTGGGTTTTCTAATCTGCCAGTGTACAAAAACGGCATGCTTGTAGGGGTGGCAAACAGCGGACGACTTGGACGTGCGATAGGACACAAAATATATGAAAAGGCTGATATCAATGAGTATCTTGATACACCTATCGAAAATGTTGTGAAAGAGTTTACGCAAGAGAATTTTTACACTATTGTAAACAAAAATGTCACACTTGATATGATTCTAAATTTGTTTACTGAAAATAGAAAACTTACCATTGTGCTTATTACACCTACGGGTAGTCTACTCGAAACACCTATTGGAGTAATCACAGTGGGTGACATACTTGATATAAATAAAGTACTTGAAGACTATGATTAGGACTTGACTTAGTGGTCTTATTGTATTAAAATAACTACAACTAAATATCAAAGGCGATGATGAAGGACGCGTCAAATATAATAAGTCGGTTTCAGAGAGCAGTCGGGTGGTGCGAGACTGTCGAGACTCATATTTGGTATCACCTTTTAGCCACCTTGCCGAATCAAGTAAGTGGGGTCGGGTGCTTCCCGTAACAGAAGCCGTATGTGATGGCATACAGTTATAAGTGGTAAATACTGTCCAAGTGTTTCTTATAACACGTGGACTTTTTGTATTAAAGGAGGATATATGAAAAAAGAAAGCACAAAACCAAATTTTCCGGCAATGGAAGAAGACGTCTTAAAGTTTTGGGACGAACAAAAGGTCTTTGAAAAGGTCAAAGAGCAAAACAAGAAAACAGGCAAGTATTTTGCCTTTCTTGATGGGCCTATCACTGCCAACAACGAGATGAAACTCCACCATGCTTGGAACAGGTCATTAAAAGACATTATGCTTAGATACAATGCCTTAAATGGTTGTGACTGCCACTACCAAAACGGCTTTGACGCACAAGGGCTTTGGGTCGAAGTAGGTGTCGAGAAAGAGCTTGGGCTTAAAGACAAACGTGACGTATTGAAGTACGGCATGGATAAGTTTACCGAAGCATGTATTTCACGTGTTAAGCATTTTTCGGGGGTTATAAGCGAGCAATCGAAACGTCTTGGTCAATGGATGAATTGGGACAACTCATACTACACAAATAGCGACACAAACATAACTTATATTTGGCACTTTTTGAAGAAGTGTTATGAGAAAGACATGCTTATTGAAAAGTACCGTCCTATGCCATGGTGTAGTCATTGTGGAACATCGCTCAGTGAGCACGAGCTTGCGGATAGTTATAAGGACATGGAGCACACTGCGGTATTTTTCCATTTGCCAATTAGTGGCACTGACATGGACATGCTTGTTTGGACAACTACTCCTTGGACACTTTCGAGTAATGTCGCTATTGCCGTAAATCCTGACCTTACATATATCGTGTGTGAAGTCAAGAGTACTGACCGCAAAATAGTACTATGCAAAGATGCCCAAAAGGTGCTAAAATCCGACATTAAATCGATATTGAGAGAAGTGAAGGGGAGCGAACTTGTAGGGCTTACTTACGAGACATGTTTTCCAGAACTTGACGAGCAAAACTTTGAGCACAAAATTGTAGCATGGGATATGGTAGATGCGACTGAAGGTAGTGGCGCTGTTCATATTGCTCCAGGTTGTGGTGCTGAAGACTTTGAACTTGGTGAAAAACTAGGTCTTCCTAAAGTTTGCCCAGTAGACGAAAACGGAATATTCTTTAATAATTTTGGCTTTTTCAGTGGCAAGTCGACGACCGAAGTTGCGGACGAAGTGTTTGCCGAACTTGAAAAGCGAAACAAACTTTACTACACTCACAAATACACCCACAGATATCCTATTTGCTGGCGTTGTAAAAACCCACTTATTTTTAGACTTACAAAAGAGTGGTATCTAAAAGTTGATACTGTACGTGACCAACTTATAAAGTCTATTGACACTGTCGAGTGGCAACCTGACTTCATGAAAAAACGTATGCTTGACTGGCTCACAAACATGGGCGACTGGAACATCTCTCGTAAACGTATTTATGGTCTTCCATTGCCATTCTATCGCTGTGAGCACTGTGGCAAATTGACGGTAATAGGCAGTCTTGACGAACTTAAAAAGCATTCGAGTGCAAAAGAAGTCGAAGCGCTTCCACACTTGCACAGACCATACATCGACGACATCAAAATCAAGTGTCCGCACTGTGGCGAAAAGGTCAGCCGTGTAACCGAAGTAGGTGACTGCTGGCTTGATGCGGGTATTACACCATTCTCGACCAAAAAATACTTTGAAGACAAAGAGTTTTGGAAGAAAAACTTCCCATCTGATTGTGTAATCGAAATGAAAGAACAAATCAGACTATGGTTCTATGCCCAACTATTTATGAGTGTTGTGTTAGAAGGTGTTGCGCCATATAAAAAGGTCGTTGGATTTGCAATGCTTGTCGCCGAAGACGGTAGCAAGTTTAGTAAGTCGGGCCCAAACAATATTAGTTTTAACGAGCTTTGCAAAACGACCGGTGCCGACCTTATCAGATACATTTTCGCATCAAACAATATGCTAAATGACACACGTTTTGGTATGTCGATTTGTGACGAAAATCGTCGTAAAATATTAGGACTTTGGAATGCGTATATCTTCCTAAACACCTATCTAAATATCGACAAACCAAATCTAAACGGGTTTATGCCAAAAGAGAGCGACCTTGACGTTACCGATAAATGGCTTGTTCAAGCGGTAAATAAATTTATTACAGACAGTGACGAAAACTACAAACATCAAAGATTCTATAATGTCACTCGTGATTTTGAAGCACTTGTCGACGACATCACAAACTTCTATATCCGCGCAAATCGCCGTCGTTTTTGGAAGAGCGAAGACAATGATGACAAGCTTGTTGCGTACTGGACACTATACAGTGCACTTAAAGCGGTTGTTGGGGTAATGGCACCAATTATGCCGTTCCTTGCAGAGCATATCTGGCAAAACCTTGTACGTGAAGTTGAGACCGATGCCAAAGAGAGCATATTCCTAGATGGCTGGGTAAGAAAATTGCCATTTGAGTTTAGTGAGTATGACGAGTATGTAAGGCTTGTAAAGAGCATAATCAGCATAGGTGGCAGACTTCGTAATGAAAACAGCCTTAAAGTAAAACAACCATTGTCTAAAGCATATGTGCTAAGCGAAAATAGTAAAACACTTGACACAGTGCGTCTGTTCCAAGATATGATTAAGGACGAACTTAACATAAAAGAAATGGTTGTGAGCGACAATATAAGTCAATTTAATGACTACTACCTTGGCGTAAACTTTAAGTCGGCAGGTGCTGTGCTTAAAGGCGACGTTCAAAAACTTAAAGCGACTTTGGAAAATGCAAGCGAAGACGCTATGGCAAAATATGTCGAAGGCTTCAATGCGGGCAAAGTAAACGTATCGCCTTGGGGTGTGCTAGATAGTGCATTGTTTGTTAAAAACAGCCGTCCAAAGAGCCACTTTATAGTCGGCAAAGAAGACGACTTGACAGTTGTGCTTGACACTACATTGACGGCCGAACTTGTAAATGAAGGGCTACTTCGCGAAGTAATTAGAAATGCCCAAATACTACGTAAAGAAGCCGACTTTAATATTGATGCAAGAGTAAAATTGAATATGAAGACAGATGACAAAAACCTTGCCCAAGTACTCTCCGACAATGCCGATAAGATAAAAGCCGAAGTGCTTGCTGTCGAGTATAATGAGAGCGATTTTAAAGCCGACATTATGCGCGAAGTTGAAGTAGGTGACGGGGTCAAAGTCACTATCGCATTAAAGACTGTTTGAGGTGAGATATGATACGTGTATTGTATGAAGACAACCAAATAATTGTCGTGGAAAAACCGAAAAATATCCCTTCCCAAGAAGATGAGTCTGGCGATAAGGACATGCTCACACTTGTTAAGGAATATATTAAGGAAAAATACAACAAACCGGGCAATGTGTATGTGGGTCTTGTTCATAGACTTGACCGCCCGACTGGTGGTGTGATGGTTTTTGCAAAAACAAGTAAGTCAGCAAGTCGACTTAGCGACCAAATCCGAACCCACAAAATCGAAAAAACATACCTTACAGTCACTGTTGGTGTCCCTAAAGAACGTAAGTCTCGACTTACAAATCACTTACTTAAAAATGAGCGACTTAATAGGGTAGATGTTGTGCCTATGCTTACGACTGGTGCAAAAGAAGCCATACTAGACTACGAAGTAATCGACACTTTTAAAGATAAATATAGTCTAGTCAAAGTAAACCTTCTTACTGGTAGGTCGCACCAAATAAGAGTACAATTCCGCCACATCAAATGTCCGGTTTTTGGTGATATGAAGTATGGTGGAGAGAGTATGCCAAAAGGATATAATCTTGCTCTTTGGTGTCACATGCTTAGATTTGAGCATCCTACTACAAAAACAATGATGACTTTTAAATCCTTTCCAGATATGGACTCTCGTCCTTGGAGTGATTTTAATTTTAGCAGTCTAAATTAGACTACTATGCAAAATGCAAAAAAGCACGATTTTATCGTGCTTTTTTTTTTGTTTTTTATACTTATTTCTAGATTGTATACAAACTAGTTGATTATGACTACAAATAAGCAATGAGAATATTAAAATTTAAAAAACATATAAAAATCATTTGACAAAAGCGACGGGGGGGGGGGGTATCATATTTAAAAACTATAAGTTTTTGGGAAAACAAAGGAGAATAAAAAAATGAGCAAAGCGAAAAAAGTGATTAGTGCATTACTTGCAATAATTGTGCTAGTGGGTGTGGGCTTTGGTGCTTATCTTCTTTTTAGGAAGAAAGACAACAAGCTTACAGAAGATAGAGCGATTAAGCTTGTAAGTGAAGCTTCGACAAAACTAAATTCGGCAATAAAAACAATGGGAAGCGGTTTGGCAGCTGATACTGGTACTCAAACTGCGTCAGGGATTCAAACACTTAATTCAAGTGCAAACATAAGTGCTAGTGGTACAGCCAATATGGAAGACTATGTCGAATTTTTAGATGAACTTACTCAAGCGGGTTCTTTTCTTGAAATGGTAAATTATGCACTAAATTTAGGCAATGAAAATTCAATTAAATTTGACAAAACATATGCCGGCTACATTGGTAGAGAAACTTCATACATGACAATATATCGTACTGACTCGGTTGTGTTTGAGTATGGTATCAAAGAGTCGCATGATGACGATCATGTGTTGGCTAATACATATGGAGTTATTGATTACAATAAGGATAAAGATGAGCCATCTGCTTTCAATTTCTTTGTTGTTATCGAAGAAGATTATAAAGAAGATGAGGAGACTTCTTATTCGTTTAGTGTAACTATGCATTCGATAGATTTTGAATCGAAAATGTTTAATTGTTATGCAGCATACATGTACGACCTTCCAAATGCTAGTCTTGTAGATACTTTCAGAAACAAGCTTTCAAAAGGTACACTTAAAGCAAATGATATAAAAGACTATATTGATTTTGCGAGCGGTGATGATTTTTTTGCATATACTGGAAATATCGCAAACAGAATTGACGATATAAGCATGGCATCTCACAATACTGTTGGGGCAAAAGAAGATTTCTTTAATAAATATAGCAGTAATGTAAAAAATTTGGATATTATCGCTTCAAGCAAATTAGATTATGACAATGCAATAAATCTTACAAAGGTTAGTAATGATATATTTGCTACTAAGGCTGCATCTCGAGAGAGATATAACTATTTTGTCAGTGAATCAAATGGTAAATTTTATTTCATAAGTGTAGATGATTACAAACAATTTGATTCTGTAATAACAAATGCTTTGAAAGGAAGAGTTGCGACTTTGACTAATGCTGATGCTGATGGTGAGTGGCATAATAGTGTACGTATTAGTGTAAGTAATAATGAATATGTAAGTGAAAGCTTTAATTTAGTAAAAAATGTTGTAAATGCACTAGAAGAGTATTATCAAAATCATAAAGATGATGCAAATTATGTATCAATTTTATTAGGCAAGTGTGGGATAGAACTAAGTCTTCCAAGTGCGTCTGCAAATGTTTCGGCGTACATTACAGTAGAAGAAGAAAGTTTTGTATATGAAATTACTTACAATTCGTTAGTTAATACTGATTATGATGGATATCTTTCTTTAAGACTTGGTGATGGTCAATAAATCACTACTATGCAAAATGAAAAAAGCACGGTGTAAACCGTGCTTTTTTGTACTATATATTATTATTCAAAATCGAAAAGTTCGTTTGGTGTAATATCTAGAAAGTGACAAAGGTCGACTATTTGACTATAACTTAATTCAAACACGCCATTTTCAAAACGGCTGCATTGTTGTTGGGTCATGCAAAATTTTTTAGCGACCTGACTTTGTGTTAGTCCCTTTATTTTTCTTGCTTGTTTTAAATTTGTTGAAACAATATTTTTTATATCCATATTTATTATATATCACAAAGTGATGTAAATGACAAACAAATTACTACAACTATTCTTTATTCTCGGTGATATCGCAAACAATACAATCGGTTGTGAGCATTGTGCATGCGACACTGACGGCATTTTGAAGTGCTGAGCGAGTGACTTTTGTAGGGTCGACTATTCCCATAGTGTACATGTCGCCGTACTCGTTGATGAGTGCATTTAGTCCAAAGTTTGGGATATTTGATGACAGTACTTTATCGATTACGACACCGCTATCAAGACCTGAGTTTTGGGCGATTATTTTGAGTGGTTGGGTGATGGCTGACATAACTATTTCGACACCTGTCTTTTCGTCGCCAGTGAGAGAGTCAGCAAGTTTGGATAGATAAGGAAGGGTTTGGATTAGTGCACAACCGCCACCAATAACGACTCCTTCTTCAAGGGCGCTTTTTGTTGCGCTGATAGCGTCTTCAATGCGGAGTTTTTTCTCTTGGGCTTCGACTTCGGTATTACTTCCGACATATATGACACCTATGCCACCGGTGAGTTTTGCTAGTCGCTCTTTTAGGCTTTCGCGGTCAAAGTCGCTAGCACATTCGTCAATTTGGCTTTGTATGAGTTTTGCGCGACTTTCGATGTCGTTTGGATTTCCATAACCGCCTGTGAGTAGGGTGGAGTCTTTTGTAATCTTTATTGTTTTGGCTCTGCCTAAGTGTGTGGCATTGGCGTCTCTAAGATTTAGTCCGCTTTCGTTTGAGATATATGTTCCGCCAGTAAGCACAGCAATGTCTTGGAGATATGCTACACGTCTGTCGCCATATGCAGGCGCTTTGACGGCGACAATATTTAGTAGTCCACGTAGTTTGTTTAGTACAAGTGTATTGAGTACTTCGGTCTCGTAGTCTTCGGCGATAATTAGTAGCGGTGTGCTATTTTGTGAACAGTATTCTAGCACATGAAGTATCTCGTTTATATTTGAAATCTTTTTGTCAGTGATAAGTATGCTTGGCTCATTGAGTACACAAATCATTTTCTCCATGTCGTTTGCCATGTAAGGGGATACATAACCTTTATCCCATTCGATACCTTCGACAACTTGCAAGTAGGTTCGCATAGTTTTGCTGTCTTCGACTGTGAGAACTCCATTTTTGCCGACTTTTTCAAAACCTTCGGCTATGAGTTTGCCGACTTCTTCGTCACCAGCGCTTATGGAAGCAACACTAAATATTTCCTTACTAGTAGTGATTGGTTTTGACATTGTTTTGAGTGTGTCGATACACTTGGCACATGCTTTTTTTATGCCCTTATTTAGAATAACTGGGTTTGCACCCGCTGTGCAATTTTTAATACCTTCTTTTATAAGTCCTTGGGCAAGCACACATGCAGTTGTTGTGCCGTCACCCGCAATGTCGTTTGTCTTGATGCTGACTTCTTTTAGAATGCTCGCACCGACGTTTTCAAATGGGTCGGACAGATTTATTTCTCTTGCGATTGTCACCCCGTCGTTTGTGATAAGTGGGGTGGAGTATGGTCGGTCAAGTACAACATTTCGACCCTTTGGTCCAAGTGTGAGTTTGACGGCTGATGCGAGTTTGTCGACGCCACACTCGAGTGATTTTATGGCATCAAAACCGCTTTTGATTTGTTTTTTATTCATTTTCGTTCTCCTTTATGATTGCTAAAATGTCGGTTTCTTTGACGAGTATGTACGTGTCGTTTTCGTGAGTCCACGTGTATCCGGCATACGAGTTTATTAGCACTTTGTCGCCAATGTTTACGGCAAATCCTTTTGCACTATTGCCTAATGCAACCACTTCCATGAGTGTTGATTTGGTGTCGCTTTCGGGGATAATGAGCCCGAGCGAATTTTGAGTTTTGACAGGGCGAAGTAGTACTCTGTCGTATATTGGTTTTATTTTCATTTTTTCTCCTTTTCTTATCTACCTTATATATGCAAATGCTGGCAAATAAGTTTTGTATTTATATTTTGTTTTCAAACCACATATAAATTATAAAAGACACTTTGTGGGGTTTTCAATTTTTTATGACAAAAAAATATGATGGTGTAAAATACATTAAAAGAAAACGACCTTTTGCGACAATATTTAGAAGGTTGTTTTATGTTGTATTTGTTTTGGTTGTGGCTGTCTCGTTTGGTAGAGTTTTTGCAGGTGTTTCGACAGGCGATATTAGCCTTCACATTTTAGGACAAAGAGATAAAGTTAAGGTCGGCAAAACTACATATTATGCACTTGATATGGGGCATTACGACAATATCGAAGATGCCAAAACAACAGCAAACATCGTGTCGCAAGCGGGTGGAGCGGGCTTTGTTTGGTGTGAGAGCGAAACGAGTTATGTCGTCATAGGTTCGGTCTATCAAAACGAGTCTGACTGCGAAAAAGTAATACAAAATCTTAGTGAGAGTTATAAAGCGAGTGCATACAAAATAACTCTCAAAAAGTGTAAGTTTGTGATTGAAGACATAAGTAAAAAAGAACAACTCAGTATTAGAGACACAATTGAGTTTTGTAGTGATGTATATGAAAGTTTGCAAACAATATCTCTCGATTATGATACTGGGAATATCTCAAACATTGCAGTCGGAGCAAAGGCAAATAGTCTCAAAAGCAAGGTCATGAACTATAAAAATCAAATAGACCTTCTAAACATAAAATACAATAGCGACAATTTGCAAAAAATATATGATACTTTACAATATATTGAAAACACACTCGACCTACTCACAAATCAAATGTTGACGACGGAAAACAATCTCAATCTTGTAAAATATGCTTTTGTAGACATTTTGCGAGCGAGTTTTGATCTAAGAAACGATTTAAAGTGAGAAATATGTTTGAAAAAATATCATAATTGTTGTATGATAGTAGTATGAAAAATTACTTAAAACAAAATTACAAATTATTAATAATCAAAGTGTGCATAATACTTGGTGTTTTGGCACTTGACCTTGTTACAAAGGCGCTTATGCAAAATCGCTTTGAGAGTGGTGGTGATGACATAACCATAATTAAGGGTGTGTTGAGTTTTTCGTATTGTGAAAATGATGGTGTAGCATGGAGCATGCTTGCGGGTAAAGGTAAAATTATTGCCATTATTAGTATTGTGCTTGTGCTTGCAATAATTGTGTTTGATATTTTTAATACAAACAAAAATTTCTTCAATGTTGCTGGATTTGCACTTATTGTTACAGGCGCATTGGGAAATATGATAGACCGCTTTATGTGTGGATATAAGGTGCGAGACTTTATCTCATTTGATTTTATTAATTTCCCAATTTTTAATGTGGCTGATATAGCTATTACTTTTGGTTGTATTTTTTATATTATTTATCTGTTGTTTTACTCTAAGAAATACGACAAGGGGGTGGCAGATGCAAAAGATAATAAGTAGCGCCGACGAAGGAATGCGTCTTGACCAATTTGCTCTTCAAGTCATCGATGGAGTGACACGTTCGCATATAAAGGTTATGATTCAAAACGGGCTTATACTTGTGTGTGGCAAAACTGTTAAGGCTGGATACAATCTAAAAGCAGGCGACGTGGTTACTATCGCCGAAGAAGAGAAGGTGCCTGATACTGCCATGCCAGAAAATATAACACTTGATATAGTGTATGAAGACGAAGACTTTGCAGTCATCAACAAACCCAAGGGCATGGTTGTGCACCCAGCTGTTAAGAATACGTCAGGCACTCTTGTAAATGCACTTTTGTATCAAATAAAAGACCTTAGCGGGATAAACGGGGTTATGCGCCCGGGGATTGTGCACAGACTTGATAAGGACACAAGCGGTCTGCTTGTTGTCGCTAAAAACGACTTTGCTCATGTAAGTCTTTCAAAACAAATACAGGACAAAACCTGCCACCGATACTATTTAGCACTAGTCGAAGGACATTTTAAAAACGATAGCGGTGAGATAATAACATATATTGGACGTAGTCACAAAAACCGCTTGAAAATGGCAAACTGTAATGATGGCAAACTTGCACATACATTGTATCGTGTCAAAGAACGCTTTGATAGGGTCGACCTTGTGGAGTTTGAACTCAAAACGGGACGAACACACCAAATCCGTGTCCATTGTGAAGGTGAGCATCACCCTATTCTTGGCGACAAATTGTATAGTGCAAAGATGGAAAAATATTTTAAGTATGCACAATTTTTGCATGCATATAGACTTGTTTTGACTCACCCACGAACAGGGGAGAATATGAGTTTTGAAGCACCAATTCCTGATTATTTTGACGAAACTTTGCAAAATTTGAGAAAATAACTACATCACTTACAAAAAATATTTTACGTGCATATAAAAATTATGATATTATAAAACAATAACAATAGTTGGAGGTCGTATGTCTAAAAACGGAAACGGATTTAAATCGGTCATGAATCTTATGGCATTTGTAGCCATAGTGCTTATAGCTGTGTCGCTTATTTTATCAAAACTCGATTTTGCATCAAATATTAGTGGGGCATGTACACTTATTGCAAATGTGATTGCATATGTTATGGTGGCTATATCGTCTTTGTACTTTGTGCGTAGTCGTAGGGGAATAGGGTATATCATCACTTGGATAGTGTGTGTAGTAATAATTGTCGTTATGATGTTTTTGTAAAGTAAAGGAATACTGATGAAAAAATTTTTAAAAAACCCATATAATCTCGCATGGACAATCTTGCTTGGTTTGATTGTTGTATTAATAATTGTTGTGTCGTTTGTGCCAGCTGTTTTTAGAGTAGTATCTTTTTTGATAGGTGCAGAATGCATATACTCGGCAGTGCTCATAATAATACATCGTAAGAAAAATAAAATTAATTTGGAAGAATTTGAAAACCAAGAAACCACTGAGAAAAAGAAATTTTCATTTTTGGAAAGCGAAGGCAAAATAAACATGTTGTTGTTTATATGTTTTTTGTTTATCATAGGTGTGATTTTTGTGTATTTAACATTCAAGTAGTTGTATTATGCGACAAATAATCTAAATTTGTGCACTCAATTTGTGTTTTGGGTGCATTTTTTTTACATAATAAATTGCAAGGGTCAAATTATTGTGATATAATAGTCAAGACAATAAAATTTTAGGAGAAAATAATGAAATACAAAATTGTAGAAAATAAGAAGAATGTTGTCACAATGGAAATTAGTGTTGACAAAAAAGAATGGGACGATGCTGTAGAAAACACATATCAAACTACAAAAGTTAGATACAATATCGAAGGTTTTAGAAAAGGCAAAGCGCCTAGAAAAGTTATCGAAAATATGTATGGTCCTACTGTATTTTTTGAAGATGCACTTACTGATATTTTTGACAAACACTATCAAGCAATTATGGCAAAAGAAAAAGACATTGAGCCTATTGATGCTCCAAGTATTCAAGTAAAGAGCCTTGATGATAAAGGTCTTGTGATTGAGACAAAAATACCTGTTATGCCAGAAGTTACACTTGGCGAATATACAGGGCTAGGCATTAGTGTAAAACCTAAGACTGTTACTGCAAAACAAGTTGATGAAGAAATCAAACGTGTTCAAGAAGAACAAGCACGTTTTGTAGAGATTCATGAGCCAATCGCAAATGGCAATATCGCAAACATCGATTTTGAAGGCTTTGTAGACGGTGTTGCATTTGCTGGGGGAAAAGGCGAAAATTATGATTTGGAAATCGGTAGCCACTCATTTATCGACACTTTCGAAGAGCAACTTATTGGTGTAAAAGAAGGCGAAGAGAAAGACGTAAACGTAACTTTCCCTGAAGAGTATCACGCACCAGAGCTTAAAGGCAAAAAGGCAGTATTCAAAGTAAAAGTAAATGCTGTAAAAGAAAAACAACTTCCAGAAGTAAATGACGCGCTTGCAAGTGATGTTAGTGAGTTTGATACACTAAAAGAGTGGAAAGAACACATTAAAGAGCATCTTACAGAGCATGCAGTGGAAGATGCAAAAATCGAGACTGAAAACAAAATCATTGATGCGATTGTTTCAAAGTCTAAGATGGAACTTCCAGATGTGTTAGTAGAAAACGAACTTGACCATATGATGCAAGATATGGAATACAGACTTATGTATCAAGGTTTAAAACTTGAAGATTATGCCAAATATCTAAACACAACAGTTGAAGATATTCGCAACCAACGCAAGAAAGAAGCAGAGAAAGCATGCAAGGTAAGACTTGTTATGTCCGAAGTATTAAAAAGAGAAAAGATAACAGTGAAAGAAAGTGAAGTAAATGCTAAGATAAAAGAAATGGCCAAAGAAGCTGACCAAAACTTGGAAGACTACAAAGCAAAACTTAATGACGAGCGTATCGCATATATCAGAAACAATATTTTACTAGACAAACTTCTTACTTTCTTAACTGAAAACAATAAATAATTTTACAAAAGAGATTTGTCGCAATTTTAGTGTTATGCTTGGTTGCGACAAATTTTGATAAAAGGAGAGAATTATGTTAGTACCTATGGTTGTGGACCAAACATCACACGGCGAACGTAGTTATGATATATATAGCCGTTTGCTTGAAGACAGAATTATATTTTTATCGGGCGAAATAGACGACAATGTGGCAAATACTGTTGTGGCCCAACTTATTTATTTGGAAGCAAAAGACCCTAAAAAGGATATTAGCCTTTATATCAATTCACCAGGTGGCAGTGTTACTGCCGGCATGGCGATTTATGACACCATGAATTATATCAAGTGTGACGTAAGCACAATTTGTGTAGGGCTTGCTGCATCAATGGCATCGTTTATACTTGCAAGCGGTGCTAAGGGCAAACGCATGTGCCTTAAAAACAGCGAAGTTATGATACACCAACCACTTGGCGGAGCACAAGGTCAAGCGAGTGATATCATGATTACTGCCAAACACATCGAGCGAATAAAGAAAAATATGACCAAACTTCTTAGCGAGCATACTGGTCAAGATATCAAAAAACTCGAACAAGACATGGACAGAGATTACTTTATGACAAGCGACGAAGCCAAAGCATATGGGATTGTCGATAGGGTTATAACCAAGAGAGATTAGGAGAATATATGGATTTTAAAAAACCTACTTGCTCGTTTTGTGGCAAGGACAACCAAGATGGCAGAGATTTGCTTGCAAGTCCTGACGGAAAAGCATTTATATGTACTGAATGTGTAAAAGTTTGTAAAGAGTATGTAAAAACAGAAGTACCTGATAGTACACTTATTGAGTTGCCGACACCAAAACAAATAAAGGAACAACTTGACGAATATGTAGTAGGGCAGGACGATGCTAAAAAAGTATTGTCGGTCGCAGTCTACAATCATTACAAACGCATAAATCATCGACTAAAAAATCCAAACAATAAGGATTTGGTCGAACTTGATAAGAGCAATGTGCTTCTCATCGGTCCTACCGGTAGTGGCAAAACCATGCTTGCCCGAACACTCGCTCGCATACTTAAAGTGCCATTTGCCCAAGCCGATGCAACCACACTTACCGAGGCAGGTTATGTGGGTGATGATGTCGAAAATATACTGCTCAAGCTTATTCAAAATGCAAACTACGATATAAAGAGTGCCGAACGTGGCATAATATATATCGACGAGATTGATAAAATCACCAAGAAAAGCGAAAACGTGAGTATTACGCGTGACGTAAGCGGTGAAGGAGTTCAACAAGCACTACTCAAAATAATCGAAGACACTGTTGCATCAGTGCCACCACAAGGCGGTCGCAAGCACCCACATCAAGAATGTTTGCAAATTAATACGTCAAACATATTGTTTATATGCGGTGGTGCATTTGTAGGCCTTGACAAAATTGTCGAAAGCCGAATAAATACAGCATCACTTGGTTTTAATGGCGAACTTAAAAAAGAATACTCAAACACCGAAATCATCTCTTCGCTCCAACCTCAAGACCTTATCAAATATGGTCTCATACCCGAATTTGTGGGCCGTATGCCGGTCGTAGTTGGGCTTGATAATTTGGACGAGCAAGCGCTTGTAAAAATAATGACAAAACCTAAAAATGCACTAATCAAACAATACAAAACGTTGTTTGATATGGAAGGTGTCAAACTTGACATAAAAGACAGTGCAGTCAAGTATATCGCAAACCGTGCTCTTGCGCTCAAAACAGGTGCAAGGGGACTAAGGTCGATAGTCGAAAACACAATGCTTGACACAATGTATACGGTTCCGGATAGCAAAAACATCGAGAGTGTCGAAGTCAAAGTTGTGGACGGAACTCTAAAGACAATAGTTCATAAGAAAAAGTCACAAAAAACTGCAAATAAAGCCAAAGTAAGCTAGTTTGCATAATACTCTAAATACTAAAGATAAGGGGGAGAAAAATGAAAATTACAAAAAGCAGTTTTGTCACAAGCGTAGCAAATGCGCGAAACATATTGGTCGATGACAAAGCCCAAATAGCTTTTGTTGGTCGAAGTAATGTAGGAAAGAGTAGTCTCATAAACATGCTTGTCGGAAATAGCAAACTTGCCAAAACAAGTTCGACCCCAGGTCGCACAAGACTGATAAATTATTTTCTCATAAACGACGGATTTTACTTTGTTGACTTGCCGGGCTATGGCTATGCCCAAGCGAGCAAATCCATGGTGTACGAATGGCAAGGCCTTATCGAACCATACCTTGTCCAAAACGACTCACTCAAATGCGTTTGCGTGCTAGTCGATAGCCGTCACGAACCTACTGACCAAGACAAACAAATGGTCAATTTTCTAAGTTATTATAATATCCCATTTATCATAATTGCGACAAAATGCGACAAACACACCAAGTCTGGACTCAAACCCGCTCTGCTCAAAATCGCCAATGCGATGTCAGTGGGAGTAGGCAATGTGTATGGCGCTAGTAGCCAAACCCGCTATGGCAAGGACGAGATTTTAGACAAATTTGACGACTTGCTTAGTGTATAATGTAAGGAAAAACCGCCACGCCTATGGCGGTTTTTGTGTTATGTGCGGTATATTTATTTGAATAAATCAGATATTGTGTTATACTAATAATAGAAATATCACACGTGGCTTTAAGCTTGTAAGGAGTGTATATGAAAAAAGTCTCACCAAAAATCCATATATTGATTGATATATTTATATTAGTGTTTGTAATACTTCTCACCATGTCCTTTTTCTTCCCATCTATTATGGTGCTAAGTAAAGGCGTGAGCGAAGTTCCGACACCAATCACACTGCTCGAATATGCAAACTATTCGTCTCCGCTACTTTTGTTGTCGTTTATCTTTGCCCTAATCACAATATTTATTTGCGTCGCAATTTTGGTCGTGACCGTACTCGAAATGTTTGGCATCGCTAGACGAACCCATGCCAAAGAAGTGCTAGGCATACTCGCAATCATCACTTCTATCGTTGCATTTGCACTCACAATCGCATATTGTATCCAAAACACATCATACTCGACAAATACCGACGATGTATATCTCAAATTTGCCCCAGGTGTGAGCATGTACGTAGTACTCGTGTGCGGATTTTTCAGTGGGATAGGGTCTATCATAGATTCGCCAACCCTAATCGACGTCACCCCGCAAGATAATACAAACGAAGTTGGAAATAATAATGACCACTAACCTAATAAATGGAATAAGATATATAGAGTTTAAATCGAGTGCAAAAGCCGAGCATGTTCTTGTAGCTATACATGGATTTGGTGGAGATGCTGACAGTTCGACAATAGCAAAACTTGCCACTGACCTTGTGGGACATAACGTAGCGGTAGTTGCTTTTGATTTACCTTGTCATGGTGCAGACATCACACAAGGTAATTTGGATTTATATAAGTGTTTTGATTATCTAGATAGTACAATAAACTATGTAGTAAAAAACTTTGCTTGTCCAATCTCATTTTTTGCTACTAGTTTTGGTGGATATTTATTGTTAAATTATTTGCAAAACAAACCAAATATCTTCAATAAGATTATCTTACGCGCCCCAGCAGTATATATGGACGAAATACTTGTAAATAAAATACTGCCCGAACACGGATATACTAAAAAAGACCTTGAAAGCGGTGTTTTGGATTTGGGCTTTGAAAGAAATTTGTATGTAGATATTACTTTCTATAATCAGTTGTTACATAATCGTTTGCATTTGCCAAATCCAAACTATTTTTATCATATAATCCAAGGGCAAAAAGACAATATAGTAGACTACAAACAAAACGAATTATTCTTCAATGAATCAAAACATAAATACTACTATTTCCCAAATGCTGACCATAGATTTAAAAAAGATGGCGAACTTGATAAAATAAGCAATATCGTCGAAACAATATTATTTGAAAAAAGCAATGCATAAAAGCATTGCTTTTTACTTTAATTTTTTCTTTTAAGTAGGATTACAAGAGCTTCCAATTCTTCTTTTGAAAGTGATTTTGTAATTTTTAATATTTCTTTATCTCGCTTGTAATTTTCAAAATCTTTATAGAAAAATTCTTCTGGGGTTATTTCCAATGTTTCCAGTATCTCTAAAAATTTTGGCATATTTAGAATAATGGAGCCATCTTCAACTTTATAAAAATAAGTATCAGAATTGCCAAGTAAACGACCAAGTTTTCTAGAAGAAAGGTTTTTACGTGTTCTTGTCAATGATAGTCTTTCAATTATTTCATCATAATCCATCTTTTAATAACTTCCTTCCAATGTAATATCCTTAAACAAATCGTCATTAAAAAAGTCGAAAAGTGTGATATTGAGTGCTTGACAAATATCAAGCAATGTACGTGTTCCGGGATTTTTGCTTCGACCATAAAAAATACACCTAATAGTAGATGATGGTAAACCTGCAAGATTTGCCAATTTGTTTGGTGTTATATTTTTTTGTTCACATAAGTTTATTATTCTTTTAGTAATTGCTTCTTCCAATTTCATAATATATTATTACCGAGAGATATATTTTCTAAAATTTTATCAAAGAATATTAGTAAAAATGAGAGACATATCTCTCTTTTTGTGATATAATGATTGATATGGAAAGAAAAGTAATTGTATTTGGTCATTATAGAGAATGTGTTGCGGGGCTGAAAGAACGAATTGATAATAGCATAAAGAATATGATTGGGCTGGGGGAGCGAGTATTTTGTATCGATATACAAAATGATTTTGGGAGCCTTGTGCTAAGTGTTTTGAAAAAATACATGGCTACCTATCCCGATATTGTGGCAAAAGTCGTGTATGTAAATGCTGAAAATGTGTCGACATTCTTCGACGGGTGTGATGCGGCACTTTGTTATGTTGAGACGGGAAGGAGAGATAATGTGTGTAAAAATCTTATTGACCTTATAGATAGTGGAGCGAGTGTCCAAAACTTGTTTTGTGTGGGTGACGACATGGTGTATCCGATATAAGGTAAAAAAACAAGCACTTTATGTGCTTGTTTTTTCATGGAAGAAAGTGAGTAGAGCCAAGTTATCTAGTCACAATAGGAGTTGTTGCGGGGTAGAGTGGAAGGTCAAAAAATCCGCTACAAACATCTTGTGTAAATTCTTGGCATTGTGGAACTTTGCAGTATCCGTATGTAGGAACCAAGATGTCAGTGTTAACAATTACTTTTAGTATAACAGTAAGACAAGTGTCCAGTGAGAAAATATTGTTTCCGACATAATCGCCGTCGACACCAAGACAGGTTGCAAAAGCCTTAATTGTGTAAGGCACAATCGATGGTTGTGGCACGTACAACACAACGTCTTGGTTTACGACGATAGTGCCAGTACCAGTTCCAGCGACACCTGCATTGTCGGTGTAATTGATGGTGATAGGAATGTTTACATCGCCAGTCACACGTGCAAAACAAGGTCGGTCTTCAAATCTCTCCACGGTCAAGTTTGTAAGTGTCACTCCGTCAGGGTTGCACACCGCACTAACAAAAGTAAGTGGGTCGGTAGGGCTTGCGGGGTCAAGGTCGGTGATGGTTACATTAACACCAGTTTCTTGCATTTGCTTCATGCAGGCATCAAAAACCTTCTCGACACTTATACAAGCCTTTTCGCAAAGCCCATTAAGCGGATTGCCATTGATAGGGCCGGGACGACAAGTGCTACAAGTATCAGAATAAAACGACATATATCATTACCTCCTTTTTAATAGGCCTGTTATCGTATATTATGCGCTTGCTTGCAAAATTGTGCAAATGCCACAAAAACAATTTGTCAAAACCCGCATTTGTGCTAAGATATATACAAAGGAGAATGTTATGCGAATATTTGCCATAAGCGACTTGCACCTAAGCATCAATAGCCAAAAACCCATGGACATCTTTGGCCCTGTCTGGTCAAACTATCTCGACGACATCGACCGCAGTTTTGCCGAAAACAATGTGACCGACGACGATGTTGTGCTTATCCCGGGCGATATCTCATGGGCAATGCGACTCGAAGACGCTGTCGCAGACCTTGACTACATCTCGCACTGGAAAGGCCAAAAAGTTTTGCTCCGTGGAAATCACGACTACTGGTGGAAGAGTATATCGGTGCTAAGGTCAGCACTGCCCCCAAAAATGTTTGCCGTCCAAAACGACGCAATCAAGATAGGCGATACCATCATATGCGGAACCCGTGGCTGGACGGTGCCGGAACAAACCCACAAGACCGAAGCCGACCAAAAAATCTTCGACCGTGAAGTCATACGACTCCGCTTGTCTCTCGAAGATGCCGTAAGACAACGTCAACATGACGAAGGAATAATCGTCGTTATGCATTATCCGCCATTCAATTCGCTCCACCAAGACTCGCCATTCACTCGCCTTATCGAAGAGTATGGCGTAAAAAAGGTCGTTTTTGGACACCTGCATTCCTACGACCCCCGCCAAAGCCTAGTGTGTGAGAAAAACGGCACAACTTACTATCTCACATCTTGCGACCTTGTCCACAACAATCTCGTAAGGATAAAATAAGACAAAATATTTAAACATAAACAGTTGACAAATATATATTTTCCGACTAAAATAAGATTGTATCGTGGATTAGTCGGAATTTTTTAATTTTTATCGCGTTTTGGCCGAAGAAAATTAAAATTTATCGGATTTTGGCCGAAATACAAGGAGGGATATATGGAATATATACAAAGAGACATGGAAAAATTGGTAGTTGAGTTAAGTAAAGAGTATTCGTGTGTGCTTATTACAGGGCCAAGACAAGTAGGTAAAAGTACAATGCTCGAACATATTGAGCCAAATCGAAATAGGGTTACACTCGACGACTTGCAAGAACGTCATTTAGCACAAACGGACCCTGAGATGTTTTTGACATTGCACCGCACTCCGATTCTTATTGACGAAGTCCAATATGCGCCCCAATTATTCTCTTATATAAAGATTGCTATCGATGGCGGTGCTCCTGCTGGTAGTTTTTGGCTTACTGGTTCGCAAAGCTACAAACTAATGAGCCTTGCGCAAGAGAGTCTTGCAGGACGAATTGCATTACTAAATCTCACATCGCTTTCGCAAAACGAGATATATTCAAAGTCCGACATAACACCATTTACTTTGGACATTGCAAAATTACAAGATAGGGCAGAACAATGTGAACCTATTGACGTAAATGGTATTTTCGAACGTATTTGGAAAGGCGGTATGCCGGGACTAGCAAGCGGAAAATATACAAACCGTGACATCTATTATTCGAGTTATCTCCAAACATACTTGTCACGAGATGTTAAGGACGAACTTAATCTTAAAGACAATACTCGATTTGTCGACTTTATTCGAGCCGTCGCATGTAGAGTGGGTCAACAACTTAATGTCCATTCAATAGCCACTGACGTCGATTTGAGCGATGATACAATTAGACGTTGGTTAAACGTGCTTGAAAAGTCTGAGATTATTTACTATTTGCACCCGTATTCAAACAACCTTTTAAAAAGAGTAGTAAAGACTCCAAAACTTTACTTTTTCGATACTGGTCTAGTAAGTTATCTTACAAAACATTCTAATCCAGAAATACTTCAAAGTAGCATGCTTAGTGGTGCAATATTGGAAAACTATATTGTATCTGAAATTCGCAAATCATATCAAAACTCTGGCAAAGAATTGTTTATGTATTACTATCGCGACAAAGACCAACAAGAAATAGACCTTGTGCTCGAATATGACGGAAAGTTGCATCCTATCGAAATTAAAAAGTCTTCAAATCCAAATCTTTCTATGACGCGAAATTTTGGCGTACTTAAAAATACCCAAGTTCCACTCGGCACTGGTGCAATTATTTGCATGAAATCAAATATTACAGCTCTAAATAGCGATACACTAGTTGTACCCGTATGGTGTATATAAGGTCGGAAGGAGATACCTTCCGATTTTTTTTAAAAGAAGTAGTATAAAAAATCAAATTATTTTCCAAAATGGGTGAAATTTGCTTTACATAAAATGTAATATTTTGTATTATTAGGTATATTAAAAAGGAAAAATGGAAAAATAAACTATGAAAAAAGCAATAAAGACAAGTAAAAAATATTTAATAACAATTATATCCTTTGCTATCATCTTAGTAGCATGCATCGGTGCGACTATCGGTATCACCATGGCATACTTCGGTGACGTAAAGAGCGGTAGCGCAGATATCACACTCGGCGCTTCTATTTATTTCGCAAAAGATAGCGAAAACCAAAAAGAAATAAATATGACTACAGATCTTACAGGCTCTGCTGTCCCTTCTCAAACAGTAACTGTTACTACTAGTCTTAATATTCAAAATGGAACAGAAGGCCAAGCTACAAAAGGTGTATTGTGTCTCGAACCAGTATTTAGTGATAAAAATGGTTCTGGTGTAACTTGTACATTTGTAAATGGTACCACTTATGATATTTCTGCAGATAGTGTAATTACTGGTGTAAAATTTTTGGCTTATAAAAATAGATTATATTTAGTAAATAGTACATTGACTACTGATGGATTGAGTACTGATGAAGATTTTGAAAAAGTTGCTCTAGCAGAAGTGGGAGATAACAAAGTTGGCAAATTGAGCTGTGTTATTAAGATCACTATACCTACTGAAATCGGAAATGATGCTGGTGGAAAAACTTGTAGCTTAAGTATTACAGCTAAAGTACTCCAAAGTGCTATCTATACAGATGCTTCAAATACGGCAGCATCAGTGACAATAGGTGGATTTAGCGGATATTTTAATGATTTTAATTCAGCTGCCTAAACTTACATAACTCGCAAATAGGCGAGACCATACCATATCGGTATAACTTATCCCACCTGTGTAGCGATACACCGGAAAAGATAATTTATATAAATATATAAAAGGAGAAAAAACATGGAAAAAAGCAAAAAATCTAAAAAGAAATTGATTGGTATCATTGCTGGATGCGCTATGGCATTTGTACTTACAGTAGTAGTTTCAGTTGCTGTAACTTTGGCATACTTCGGTGATAAATCTACTGGTACAGGTACTCTTAAAATGCAAGGTGCAGTATCTCTAGGAGATAGTGTTACTATCTCTAATAGTACTACAAATCCTATACTTCCAGGTGCTACTGTTGAAGCTAGTGCTTCAGTAGCTGTAGATTCTACAGACTCTAAAAATACTCCTACAGATTTCGTAGTAGCAGTTAAATTTAGTGCGGTATCTACTTCTGAAGAAAATTCACCTTTGAGTGATACTGCTATCAGTAACTTCAAAGTAGGTGATAAAACTTATTATCTAGTACAAGGTGAAGATTTATACAATGATACATACTATGTAGTAGCTACTGCAGAAGAGACTACAAAATTAGCTGTAATACCAGGTACTGCAGCTGAACAAACATTGACTTTTGATCTTACATCAAAAATTAATACAGCTCTTACAAACGAATCTGCTGCTTCTACAATCACCTTTACAGCAACAGTAGTTGCAATTCAATCGTTCGCAATTGATGCAGGAAACCAAACTGCTCCTACTATTGCTGGTGCGCAAACAAATATCGCAGCTCTATTTACAGTTGAATAATAGTTAAAGTTCTATAAAAACTTAAATTGCTTAATTCTATTTATATAAAAAAGGAGACTATAGTCTCCTTTTTTGTGTATGTGGGGAAAATATTTTTTCAAAAAATATTAGATTTAGGTATTGACATGTGTAATATTCTGTGATAAAATATGCCACAATTAAATATAGAAAATCAAAATAATGATAATATTAAAGAGATTTTGGATTTTACTAGACAATTTTTTTTGTTGTCTGGTTCTGTGCCAAAATCTCTTTTTTTGTATATTCAGTGCGATAGTGTACACTAAAAGGAGATGATAATATGTAAAATAAAAAGTGCAGAAAAAGTACTAAAGATGTACTGTTGTGGTTTTTTGACCACTTGCAAGTTGCGAAATGGCAAAATGTCAAACAAACATTAATGTATCTATGATGTTTGTCAAATTTTTATTGATGATTGTTTGAAAACTTCAAAACATTTTTGTAAATTGTTTGCAATATTGTGTGGTGATGTGTTTTTATATTAAGATAGCTTACAATGCAATTTTGACCCATTTTTGGCGATTTAAATGATATTTTTTTAATTAATGTCGATAAAACACTTGATTTATATGTATTTATGTGTTATTATCATGGCAAGATACCGATAGTAATAAGTATCTGCACCTAGAAGTCGTAGGGGAATATTTTGGAATTTAATGATTCGATATTGAGTCAGTTTAGATAAAAAAATACCACCCGAAGATTAAAGGTGGTATTTACGGAGGTTGAGCGATTTTTCGAGGATTACTCAACAATCAATGAATGAATAACAAGAATCAAATTAAACTTAAAAGGAGGTTCTTGTTATGTGTATAATACAATATTATACTGGTGTTTGTCAAGACTTTTCTGTAAAATTTAACACTTTTTGTCGAAAGATATATACTTATTGGCAAAATCATATAAATATATAGCGGGCGGGGAAGGACATAACTACATTGTGTTGGGCTAAAGCCTTGGATTATTCTGCTTAGCTCCTAAGTATGATTACAATACTTTAAGGGGGATAAAAGCATGGCAGATTTATTATTCTTCATCAGACGTTTTTGCGATATTTACATAGAGCATGACTATGATGTTTGTGGCAGACATTTGCTCCATAGGGGCACTTGTGACCACATGGATCGTCAAGCCAGTACTTGGCTTGGCAAAAACAAGTCAATCGAAGAAGCTGAAGCGCTTGCATTAGCGTTAGGCTACTTCGGTGTCGAACTGTGTCCGTACTGCTTTGGCAGTGCAGACGACATGTTTGCTGTGGCGTAGTAGGAATAAAAAAGGATTGTAAGTGAGTGCGGAGTGTGGACTGCTTGCAGTCCTTTTTTTTGTGCATATTTTTTTTGTCGCTCAAAAATATTTATGTATGTTATGCAAAGTGTGTCTTTGGGTAAAAACACAATATATTGTGGTGTGCTATCCGCAAAATGGCTTTTTTATACAAGTTGTTGTGGTTTGCGGGTGTTTTTAATGTGCAAAAAATGTGTAAATATTTATGCAAAATATTCAAAAAAGTGCCCATTATTGTTTGGAAAAAAATTATTATTTGTGTATAATTATACTAAACATAGGGGAGACATGGAAAAACTTTTATTTAATCATATACCTGTATTACTCAATGAGTGTATTGAGGGGCTAAATATCAAGAGTGAAGGAACCTATGTTGATGGTACACTTGGTGGGGCTGGGCACAGCAGTAAGATACTCAGTGCTGGTGCGAAAAGGCTTATCGCCATAGACAAAGACGACGATGCTCTTAGGGTGTCCAAGGAGCGACTAAGCGAGTACAACAATGTGACTTTTGTCAAAAGCGACTTTAAGGACTTTGTAAATGTTCTTGATGGGCTGGGTGTAGACAAAGTCGATGGGGTATTACTTGACTTAGGGATTAGCAGTTGGCAAGTGGATTGTGGTGAGCGTGGATTTAGTTATCGTGTAGATGCACCGCTTGACATGCGAATGGACAGGACGAAGAGTTTTAGTGCGTACGATGTCGTAAATGGGTACTCAGAAGCCGATCTTAAGCGGATATTATTTACATACGGCGAAGAGTCGTGGGCGCCTAAGATTGCACAAAACATTGTAGCGAGCAGACCTATAAATACTACCTTAGAGCTTAGGGATATAGTCGAGAAGAGTATACCTAAAAAGTTTTGGGGTGCGGGCAGTGTCGCTAAAAAGACCTTTCAAGCCATCAGAATTGAAGTTAATGGTGAGCTAGATGGGCTTGACATTGTGTTAAGGCAAATGGCTGAGCGACTAAACAAGGGCGGGCGGTTGTGTGTGATTACGTTTCACAGCCTAGAAGACCGCATAGTGAAAAACGTGTTTAAGGAGCTTAGTACTGGGTGCATATGTGACAAAAGGGTACCGATATGTACTTGTGGGCACAAGGCGCTTGGGCATCTCGTAAATCGCAAGCCGATACTTCCGAGCGATGTCGAGTGTGAGACCAACAAGCGAAGCACGAGTGCAAAACTTAGAATTTTTGAAAAAGATTAAGGAGGGAAAGATTATGGCAGGATTTAAGAAAGTTATGCTTACAGAGCGAGAGAACAGTCTTACTAGTCAAGTATCGACTGACACTGCTGTAAAAAACGAAGTTTTTAGCGAAAACTATACAAGCGACAAGCTAAACGACCTTTACAAACAATTTGATGCCATAACCCTTGACGAGAACACATTGGAGCTTGCCAAAGAGGAGAAAGTAGAAAAGGTAAAGGCATCGGCTAGACAAAAGCTTGTGCTTACGACTGGCATTATTGTTGCTGTGTTGCTTTTGTTTTTGGCAGTGTATAATATTTTTGTTATAAATGCGTATGCTGGCGACATAAACATATTAAAGAAAGATATCGCCAAGCAAGAATACGATATTGCAAACAAGACTAGGTCACTTGACAACCTTACCAATGTTGAATCGATAAAAGCCGACCTTATTGAGCAAGGATACAGTGCTGAGGCATTTGACAATATCACGTATGTTGAGCTTCCTGATGCAAGTTCAGTTGAAGACGAGACTATAAAAGGTAATTGGTGGGACTCTTTCTGCGATTTTATTAGCAGTATATTTGGAGGTTAGCCAAGTGCTACACAATTCAATACGATCTTTACAAAAGAGGTTGTTGGCAGTATATGTGCTGACAGCCTTTATTTTTTGTGCAATACTTTGCAGGCTACTATATTTGCAGGTCTTCAAGGGAGAGTGGCTGAGAGCCAAGGCGGGCGAGCAGTGGTATCGAGATTTGCCCTTGAGTGCCAGCCGTGGTGTGATTAGTGACGCAAACGGCAATGCCTTGGCGTTGTCCTATGTGACCTATGATGTGTATGTTAAGCCAAACAGTGTCGAAAATGTCAATGAAGTGGCTTTGACCTTGTCGAGTGTATTGGGGCTTGACTACGACACTGTGCGAGCAAAGGCGTGTCGGACGGAACTTGGCGAAGTTGTCATTGCAAGGCAGGTCGAGAGCGATGTTGCGATGCGACTTGTCGGCAAGGGGCTTGCGGGGGTGGTTGTGAGCGAAAACAGCAAGCGCTACTATCCGTATGGCGACCTTTTGACACAGGTGCTTGGGTTTACGACAAACGACAATGTCGGGCAGACGGGCTTAGAAATGTATCTTGAAAAGTACTTAAAAGGTGTTGATGGGGTCAAACTTGAAGAGAGCGATGCACGTGGAAACAAGATTGACAACACTTTGTCGACGTATATCCCGTCGATTGCAGGTATGAATGTGACACTCACAATTGATGTCAAGATTCAGTCGTACTTGGAGCGGGCGCTTGTGACGCTTATGGAAGAGCAAATGCCAAAGACGGCGACGGGAATTGTGCTCAGTGCCAAGACGGGCGAGATTGTTGCGATGAGTACAAAGCCTAGTTTTGACCTAAATAACGTGCCAAGGGACGATGTTGCGACCTTGCTTGAATGCAGTCGGAACATATCAGTGACCGACATTTACGAGCCGGGAAGTACGTTTAAGGTGCTTACGATGGCGACGGCGATTGAGCAGGGTGTGGCGCACCTTAGCGACCATTTTTATGACCCGGGGTATAGGATTGTTGATGGCGAAAAGATAAAGTGCTGGAGACTTACAGGACACGGCAGTCAGTCGCTTACCGAAGGATTATGTAATTCGTGCAATGCCGTTTTTGTTGACCTTGCATTAAGGCTTGGGAAGGACAAACTATATGAAAGTTTTTCAAACTGGGGGCTTGGCACAACACTTGGAGTCGACTTTATGGGCGAAGCGAGCGGGCTTCTTATGAACAAGTCGACGGCGAAGACGGTCGATGTCGCACGTATGGGGTTTGGGCAGGCGGTTGCTGTATCGCCGATTCAGCTCATATCGGCGTTTGCCAGTGTCGTAAACGGCGGAAATCTTATGCAACCATATTTTGTAAAAAGTATATCTGACTCAAATGGACAAGTGATATTTGAAAATGCACCGACTAAAATTCGTCGTACCATATCAGAAAAAACAAGCGACATTATGAAAGAAATGGTCGAAGCGGTCGTAAAACAGTACAGTGGATTTAATGCGTTTATCCCGGGATACAGAGTTTCTGGCAAGACGGGCACAACTCAGAAATATAAGGACGGCAAGATTGCTGGGACATACATTGCGTCGTTTGTGGGTGCATTCCCAGCCGATGACCCAGATTATGTTATTTTGATAATCGCCGATGAACCGAGTGGGGATAGTTATTATGGAAGTGTTGTTGCGACACCTTATGCAAAAATGGTGATTGAAAACATAATTGAGTACAAAAAATATCCAGCAAGCGGGTTGGAAGAAGACAATGCACTACTGGAGAAAAATGTAAGTATGCCAAATGTGATAGGGCTTGATATAGATGTCGCCATATCGACTTTACAGGCACTTGGACTGCAAGTCGAAGTGCAAGGCGAAGGCGGTGTTGTGTTTGCCCAGCTTCCGCCTGAAGGCACAATGCTTTGCAAAAACTCGATTGTTGTTTTGAATACATAACGATTATTTTTGCCACAAAAAGAGTACTATGCAAAGTACTATGCAATATGGGGTTTTGTGTCGTAAAATAGGGGATTTTACGACACAAACATGTCGACATTTGTCACAAAGGTACAATATACAAATTTGTATATTATAATATAGAAAATGGAGAAAAATATGAGACTTAGCACACTACTAAATGGTATTCAATATGTATCAAACAATTATGTTGATGTGGAGATATCCGACCTTACACACAATTCGAAAAGTGTAAAAACCGGTAGTTTGTTTTTTGCACTTTGTGATGGCAAACTTGACGGCAGAGAGTTTGTACCGGAAGCGGTGAGTTGTGGTGCGGTCGCAGTTGTGTATTCTGGCAAGCTCGACTTTGATTGTCTGCAAAATGTTGTGCTTATAAATGTCGCCGATGTGAGATTTGCGATGAGTTTGATGGCTAGAAATTTTTACAGGCGGGCTGATGAAAAATTGAAACTGATAGGTATTGTGGGGAGTAATGGCAAGACGACAACATCGACGATTATATATGATGTTTTGCGTTTTGCTGGTAAAAGCGTAGGGTTTATTGGAACAAACGGGGTGCAGTTTTGTAACCATGTGATTGCTTCGGGAATGACAACTCCAGACCCTATCGAACTGCACTCATATCTTTCGCAAATGTTGACTTCTGGTGTTGAGTACGTAATAATGGAAGTTTCTGCTCATGCTATATACTATCAAAAAATCGCTGGAATGAAGTTTGATATAGGAGTTTTTACAAATATAAGCAACGAGCATTTGGATTTTTTTGGTGATATGGGAAAATATTCTCGTACTAAAAAGAGTTTTTTCTCTGTTGATTTTGTTAAAGAGTGTGTCGTAAATATTGACGATGATTTAGGTATGGAAATCGCATACGACTCTGATGTGCCGTGTGTGAGTTATGGTCTAACTCGTCCTGCAAACATTTTCGCTATAGATATTGTCACAAATTTTGATTATACAAACTTTGTTGTGAATGCATTTGACGATATCTTGCGTATCAAAACCTACCTAATTGGCGATTATAATGTGTACAACATAATGGCAAGTATTGGCGCTTGTCGGCTTTTGGGTCTAGATGACGAAACAATAATGCAAAACATTAAAAAAGTTGAGTCTATCTCTGGACGTTGGCAAGTTTTTGATTGCAAAAAAGATAATAAAATTGTTGTTGATTTTGCCCATACACCTGATGGTTTTGAGAAAGTGCTATCACTTGTTAAAAGTTTAAGAAGTGGGAAAATTACGACAATATTTGGGTGTGTAGGCTATTCAGATAGTGAAAAACGTACAAGAATGGGCGAAATTGCTAGTAAATATAGCGACAAAATTGTGATCACAACCGACAATATTTGTAATGCAAAATTTGAAGATGTGACAAGCGACATAATAAAAAACATAACGTGTGATTACAAGATTATTGAAGATAGAGAAAAAGCGATAATTGATAGTTATAAAAATATGATTGACGGAGAAACACTTGTTGTTCTTGGAAAGGGAAATGAGAACTACCAAAAAATAGGCGATAAGAAAATAAGTTATTCTGATATCGAAGAAGTGCAAAAATTGATTAAATAAATCAAATGGAGGTGTAAATGGGAAAATTTGTCATAATGTTTCTTGTAGGATTTTTTAGTAGTCTTATTTTTGCACCCCTTATTATCTATATCACGAGAAAACTAAAAGCTGGGCAAAACATACTAAATTATGTTGATGCACATGCTTCAAAACAAGGAACACCCACTATGGGTGGATTTATATTTTTAATAGGTCTTATTGTCACGTATTTTGTTGTAAGTGGTGAAAAATTTTTATCGTTGCTTGCTCTAATTATTACACTTTGTTATGCGCTTTTAGGATTTTTAGATGACTTTTTGAAGATAAAATTAAAGCATAATGAAGGACTTAAAGCATATCAAAAGTTTGTGGGTCAATTTGGCATTGCTTTAATAGTGTCCGTGTTTGTCTACTCATCTGGGCTTGTAGGGACAAGTGTCGTTTTGCCTTTTTCTTTAAAAGTAATAGACTTTGGATATTGGATTATTCCTTTCGTGGTATTTGTGTATTTGGCGATTACAAATGCTGTAAATCTTACTGATGGCTTAGATGGTCTTGCTGGCAAAACTACAATAATTTATCTTATTTGTTTTGTTTTCTATGTTTTTATTTGTATGGACAAATTGTCATTAAACTCAGTATTATTGGCAGAAAACATAAACTTATTGTCACTTGCTATGGGACTTAGTGGCAGTATCCTTGCGTTTGTCTGTTTTAATAGTTTTCCTGCAAAAATCTTTATGGGCGATACTGGTTCGCTTGCACTTGGTGGATTTGTAGCCACGCTTGCTTGTTTTACAAAGTTTTATTTTTTGATGCCAATTATTGGAATAATGTTTGTGTGTTCGGTGGTGAGTGTAATATTGCAAGTAGCATGTTATAAGACTACTAAAAAGCGGATTTTTAAAATGGCACCGCTTCATCATCATTTTGAAAAGTGTGGTGTGAAAGAAACCAAAATTGTCACAGTTTATTCTGTAATTACATTGATAGTCGGATTGTTTGTAATAGTATTTTTATTTTAGGGGGGAGTATGGATTTCAATTACAAAAATGTACTCATTATGGGTTATGGCAGAAGTGGAAAAAGTGTCGAGAATGTACTTAAGGATATAGGAGTAAACTATGGAATTTACGATAAAAAAATTAAAATAGATGGTGGCTGTTTTTACTCCAAACTGGGTAAATCGATTTTGTCGAAATTTGACCTTATGGTTTTGTCACCGGGGATTAGCGTATACAATCGTTATGTTAGACTTGCTGAACGGCTTGGAATTAAAGTAATATCCGAACTTGAATTTGGGTTTTGGTTTACTAATGCTGACATAATTGCTGTTACTGGAACAAATGGCAAAACAACAACAGTAAATCTAATTAATAAAATGTTGGGTCTTGCTGGTTATAAATCAATGGCGTATGGAAATGTCGGAGTTCCACTTACGAAGGCATATGGTAAGGATCTTGACTATATCGTTTGTGAAGTAAGTAGTTTCCAACTCGAAGCAACTGATAAATTTTTGCCTTACATATCTATCCTACTAAATATTGATGTCGACCACCTAGATAGACACAAGACATTTAGGAATTATTACGAATGCAAAAAGGCCCTATTTAAAAATTGTAAAAATGACGACAATGTACTTATAAATTATGACGATAAATTTTCAAAACAAGTATCAAGTGAAATTGGTGGCAAAATAAATTATTTTTCTGCGACCACAAAACAAGACGTCTATATGGTAGATGGTCAAATGGCTTGGGACGATAATTTAATTATGCCAAATGCAATTATTCCTATCGAAGATCAGCTTGCAGTTTGTGGAGTTGCGAAGATAATGGGAATTTCAAAAGATGTAGTAATCAATACTCTCAAAGATTTTGACATTTGTCATCGATACGAGTTTGTACTCAAGAATAAGGGTATAACATACATAAACGACAGCAAAGCTACAAATATACATGCAACACGTTATGCATTATCGCATACAAACGGCGGGGTGGTGCTGCTGCTCGGTGGCGAAAATAAAAAACTCAATTTTACGCCACTCGCCAAAGAATTGAGAAACGACAACTATAGAGTTGTGCTTTTTGGCAAGGCGCGAAAATCTATCGGACGCGAGTTAAAGAAAGAAAAGGTCGAGTATATTTCGACAAAACACCTCAAAGATGCCATAGAAGTTTCTGGTGATATTGCAAAACGCGGCGATACAGTTTTGCTCTCTCCAGGCTGTGCAAGTTTTGACGAATTTGGCTCTTATGAAGAACGCGGTGATTTTTTCAAAAACCAAGTGATGCAAAGGTGGGGCAATGGCAAAAATTAAGGGTAAACGCCTTGTAATCATTATGCTCCTGCTTGCAATTTTTGGCATGATTATGATATATAGCGCGAGTATGTACACGGCAGAAATCCGTTATGGTGACAAATTTTATTTTGTTAAAAAACAGTTTTTGGGT
This sequence comes from uncultured Christensenella sp., assembly GCA_964434265.1. GTDB lineage: Bacteria > Bacillota > Clostridia > Christensenellales > UBA1242 > UBA11490. Next base: position 40,243 of record CAYSUK010000007.1, read on the forward strand.
TTTTTGCTTGGTGTGGCGGGATTTCTACTTGCATCGACATTTGATTATCATAGGTTCTACAAAATTCGTTGGTGGGTGATAGGTGTTAGTATCGGGCTCCTTGTGCTTGTTTTCGTGCCCGGTATTGGGATTACTAGTAATGGTGCGAGACGTTGGATAGGTGTGGGCGGATTTAGTCTACAAAGCAGCGAGGTCGCCAAATTTGGTTTTGTTGTGTTTGCTGCTTCGTATCTTTCAAAAAACTACAACAAAATGAAAGAATTTCGCACCGTTTTGCCTCTGCTTTTAGTGGGTGGTGTCGTATGTTTGCTTGTACTTCTCGAGCCCAATCTTAGTGTGACTCTTTGCATTGGAATGGTGCTTGTGGGTATGCTCTTTATAGGTGGAATCAGACTCAAACACTTTTTGTGGATAGCGATACCCGCACTTGCCCTTGTGCCAGTACTTATTATAATCGAACCTTATCGATTGTCGCGACTCATGGCTTTTCTAAATCCTTGGGCAAACCCCAAAGAAGAAGGCTTCCAACTCATTCAGTCCCTATACTCATTAGGTGGTGGCGGACTCTTTGGAGTGGGGCTGTTTAATAGTCGCCAAAAGTATTTGTTTTTGCCGTTTAGTGAAAGCGACTTTATATTTTCAATTATCGGTGAAGAATGGGGTTTTGTCGGGTGTTTGATATTGTGTATAGTGTATCTGCTATTTATCCTTGAAGGAATAAAGATTGCGTATCGTGCCAAAGATAGACTAGGTGCCTATCTTGCGGGTGGCATAACTATGCTTATCGCGACCCAACTGCTTATAAACATAGCAGTCGTCACTGGAAGTATCCCACCGACGGGTATTCCACTACCGTTTATTAGTGCGGGCGGAACATCGCTCTCAGTATTTATGACGGCGACAGGAGTACTATGCAATGTAGCAAATAGTGGCAAACAAAGCCAGTTTTCAGAAAATAATGTTTTTCGCGATATTAAAAGAAAGCGTCTCAAAAAAGCGTAAATGCATACAAAATGTATGCATTTTTTTGTTTTTATGTTATTATATATTATGGAGTGATTATGGGATATTGTATTAATGAGTATGTGTTTAGAAAAGTACAAGAGAATGATGCTGAAAATTTTATCAAGCATGTAAATGCTGTTTGGAAAAATGCATATAAGGATATTTTTCCTAAGATTATTTTTGATAAACGTGACGAGAATATTGAAAAGAAAATAAAAACCTTTAAAGAAAAAGTAGTAGATAGACCCCAAAGTATAGCATATTTAGTGGAGATAGAAGGAAATATTGTCGCTACTATGACAGCAACTTTAAATAGTGGTTATGAATATTTTAAAGACAAAGGATATGCTGATTTGGAGAGTATATATGTAAACCCATTATTTGAAGGTCATCACATTGCTACTTATCTTAAAAATATTTTTATTGATTGGGCAAAACAAAATGGTGCTAAAAAGTTTGTGATAGGTGTGCTCAAAGACAATATTAAAACTCGTCAAATATACAAACATTGGGGTGGTAAATTGAGTGATTATACATCTCATTTTGAGATTTATGGTGTTTCCGCACAAGAAGTATTTTATGAATTTAATATTTAATAATTAGACAAAATTATTTATTTTGTGTATTGCTAGATGTGTATTTTTCACATCTAGTTATTTTTTGCCATAAAATACAATATACATATTAATTTGAGGTGTACATATGGAAGCATTTAGAATTTGTGGGGGAAGACGACTCAATGGTTGTCTTGAAATTCCTACAGCAAAAAACGCAATACTACCTATTTTAGCCGCGTCGATTATTAGCAATGGTATGGTGGTTATTGAGCATTGTAGTAAGTTTTCCGACATAATAAATATGACTGAAATACTGGATAGTATTGGTGCTAAAAATGTTTTTGACGGTGATACTTTACATATTCAAGCGCACTTAACTGACAAAAATTATATCAGCGAAGAATACACAAAAAAGGTTAGGTCATCGATATTTATGCTTGGGCCACTTCTTACCAAGTTTCGTCATGCAACAGTCGCATATCCGGGCGGTTGTAATATCGGAAATCGTCCAATCGATTTGCACCTAAAAGGGCTAAGGTCGCTTAATGTCAAAATTGAAGAAAAACACGGATATATTCACTGTGACGGGTCGAATATGAAAGCGGGTGAAATACATTTGGATTTTCCAAGTGTAGGTGCAACAGAAAACCTTATGCTGGCGAGTGTTATGCTTAAAGGCAAAACCACCATATACAATTCGGCAAAAGAACCAGAAATCACCGACTTGCAAAACTTTTTAAATGCAATGGGCTGTAAGGTTAGTGGTGGCGGAACATCGACGATTGTCGTTCAAGGCGTAAAGTCGGTAAAGGGTTGTGTTTATCGACCTATATCGGACAGAATAATTACGGGGACGTACATGATTGCATGTGCAATGACTGGTGGAAAGTGTACTTTTACAAATACAAACAAAGAGCACAATCTCGCCATCATCAACAAACTCAAGCAGGCGGGTGTTAGGATAAATGTTAAAAATGATGCCATCATTGTAAACGCAAATGGCAAGCCTAAAAGCATCGAAAGCATAGAAACATTGCCATATCCGGGTTTTCCTACCGATCTGCAAAGCCAAATTTTGACTTTGCAAACTATAAGCAAAGGCACAAGTGTTATTACTGAAAATCTGTTTGAAACACGTTTTAAAATAGTCGACCAACTTATCAAAATGGGAGCGGACATAACCATTAAAAATCGTATGGCAATAGTAAAAGGAGTGCCAAAATTGTATGGAGCGACAGTGACGGCAAATGATCTGCGTGGGGGTGCTGGGCTAACAATCGCGGGACTTTCGGCAGATGGTTATACAATAGTCGAAAATATCGAACATGTCGATAGGGGATATGCACATATGGAAGAAGATTTGAATACTCTTGGAGCAGACATAACTCGAATTATTATATAAGATAATCAAAAATATGGCATAAATTTGTAAATAAGTATTTTTCAAACGCGATTTTATGTGATATAATAAGTCAGATTGGAGAATACTGTGAAAAATAAAAGACTTATTATACTGCTTTCAATATTTTCTTTTATCATACTCTTAGTAGTGCTAAGTAGTACGGTTTTTACCGTGCGTAAAAATAGTATTAGTGTTGAGTGGCATAGAGAAGGGCTTACCTTTATGCAAAATCAAAATCAATCCATTGTGGAAAAAATTGTTGAACATGAAAATATTATGTTCTATGATAAAGATAGAGCGACAAAAATACTGGAAGAAGAATTTCCATACTTAAAAGTTTTAAAGATTGAAAAGAAATTCCCAAATAAAATTGTAGTACATGCTACCGAAAGAAGCGAACAATATAGTATTAAGGTCGATAATGACTACTATGTCCTTGACGATAGTGGAAAGGTGCTAAATAAGTATTCGGCGACTGATTTTGGTCTTTTGAGTGCCGAACAAAATCGCAGACCTATTGTTGTTGAAGTATGTGGAATGACAGTTGAGTCTAGTACTATGCAAATTGGCAAAACCGCCCAAATTCCAAGGGTTGTGACCGTTTTGCAAGATGTGAGTACGGCACTTAAAAATAGTGGCTTTACAGAGACTTGGCAGGTAGTATCAAACATTGCAAATATTAAAATAGAGTTTGGATATAAGTCACATCTTGTTATTGATACAAACAAAAACGGCATGAGTATTTGTGTTGATGATATAAATATTGATCTTACAACCAAGATTAGATATGGTTTTGCACTTCTAAACACGCCAGAACTTGAGTCAAGTACAGAAAGCATATTGACTATAGGTTATGATAGCAATGGCAAACTTGTCGGAGAACTTGCTTCTAAAAATACACCATAATTATTGGTGTATTTTTCCTTTTTAAAGCGGTAAATATATTTGACAAAGGAGTGCAATATCTATTATACTAAACTTAGTAATATGGGAGTGGAATGCAGATGAAATCTACTAAGAACGTCGCAGTACTTGACTTTGGCTCTTCCAAACTTACGCTTTTGGTGGGGAATAAGTCTGACGGACATCTTAATGTTGTGGCAAGTGGCGAGAGTAACTATGCGGGTTTTATGGACGGGGAGTTTCTTCGACCAAACCTACTTAAAGATGCCATCAAAGAAGCACTTGATTGTGTCCAATTTGATATAAAGTCACCTATTACAAAGTTGTACATTGGAGTTCCGGCGGAGTTTTGTTATAATATGGAGAAAGAACTTTCGCTAAATCTTACAAAACGTACTAAAATATTGCAAAAGCATATAGACAAGTTGTTTTATCTCGCTGATGATAATGTGCTTAGTACTTCACATACTGTTATAAACAAAGCACCAATGTATTACATTCTTGATGACACAAACAAAACTACTAATCCTATCGGGTGCTATGCAAATGTCGTAAAAGCCCGTACTTGCTTTGTTTTGGTGGAAAATCAATTTATTTATCTTATAAAATCTATCCTAAACGATTTGCGGATTGCTGACTTTGAGTTTGTAAGTGATACGCTCGCACAAGGGGTGTATTTACTCGATGCTGGTTTGAGAGCAAATGGTTGTGTGCTTGTCGACTGTGGATATATCACAACAAGCGTTTGTTATATGCTTGGTGATGGAATTACTGACCTAAAGAGTTTTTCACTAGGCGGTGGGCTTATCACGGGTGATATAAGCGAAATACTTAATATTCCATTTAAGTCGGCGGAGATTGTCAAACGTCAAACACTTCTTACACTCCAACCTACAGGGCTTGACGCCTATGAGTACTATGGTGAAAATGGCACCGAGACAGTACTTGCAAACGATGTAAACCATATTGTTCTTGCTCGCATTGAGCAAATATGCAATACGATTAAAACATGCATTGATGGATTTAGTGAAAAAGTCGCTGACTATGCACCGGTATATTTGACAGGTGGTGGCTTGTCATATATGCGTGGGATAGAGTATATAATGGAGAAAAATCTTGGTAGAAGAGTAATTGTGATAAAGCCAAAACGTGAGTTTTCACGACCTGAACAGTCTAGCGTGATCTCACTACTAGATACATCAATTACACTAAATAATTAGGAGAAAAGATATGGAACTTGAAAATCAAAATATTAACAATTATGACGTAATGAAACAAATATGCAACATCAAAGTTATTGGTGTAGGTGGTGGCGGCAACAATGCTGTAAATCGCATGGTAAATGCTGGTATCAAATCGGCAGAGTTTGTTGCGGTAAATACCGACAAACAAGCATTGCTTATGAGTAGGGCAAACCGTCGTATTCAAATTGGTGAGAAGATTACACGCGGACTTGGTGCAGGTGCAGATCCTAGTATTGGCGAACAAGCTGCAGAAGAAAGCAAAGAAGTACTAGAAGAAGTATTGAAAGGCACAGACCTTGTGTTTATCACAGCAGGTATGGGTGGCGGAACGGGTACAGGTGCTGCTCCAGTAATTGCAAAAATCGCTAAAGATCTAGGCATTCTTACTATTGCTGTTGTGACAAAACCATTCCGTTTTGAAGGTAGACGCCGTATGGAAAATGCTGAAAAAGGTATTTCCCAACTTAAAGGCAGTGTTGATACATTGGTTGTTATTCCTAATGAAAAACTACTAAAAATTGTACCTAAGGGAACAGCAATTGTAGAGGCCTTCCGTACTGCTGATGATGTGTTAAGACAAGGTATTCAAGGTATATCTGACCTTATTGTTACACCTAGTCTTATAAACCTTGACTTTGCCGATGTAAAGACAATTATGAAAAGCAGGGGACTTGCGCATATGGGTCTTGGCCGTGGCAAGGGCGCAAATCGTACTATTGAAGCTGTACGTCAAGCGGTTAGTAGTCCTCTTCTAGAAACAACTATTGAAGGTGCAACAGGCATTATCCTTAATATCAAAGGCGGTCTGGATTTAACTCTTGAAGAAGTATACGAAGCTGCTGACCTTGTAAAAGAAGTGGTAGACCCAAGTTGTAATATTATCTTTGGTAGTGGCATTGAAGAAGAAATGGAAAACGAAGTTGAGATTACTGTTATTGCGACAGGATTTAGCGGTGCGACTCTAAAAGACGACATGAAAAATGAAGTTATACGTACAGTGAGTGGTGATGTAGAGAGACCAAATATGTATGCAGAACGTGAAGGTGATTTGTTTAACGAACAAAAACCAGTTCAAGAAGAGAAAGCCCCTACAAGTAGAGTGGAAATAGATGATAGTGACATTCCACCATTCCTAAGAAAAATAAAGAAAAACAGATTTTAATTGAGTGGGTAATCCCACTCTTTTGTTTTGTAAAAAAGTCGGATATTGACATTTGCATTTGCTGGTGTTAGAATATCATAGGGGCATGATATGAATACAATAATGCAAACTGTAAAGCATTCTCAATATGTCAAAGGCAAAGGTTATGTAGATAAATCGACTGAAGTCTTTTTTTCGTATGTAAATGTAAAAGACCTTGATTTATATGATCGAGATAAGGACGAAGACTTTATGAATCAAATCATAGATATTGGATTTGATGAAAAGTGGATTGGATATGCATTTGACCAATTTTTGGAGATTATATATTATGATGTTTCAAAATTTGAAGGAGCGAAAGATAAGTACACCAAAAACAAACGCATTTTTTATGCCTACAAACTTGATAAAAATCAAAAACCAAAAATTTTGGGTTTTGTAGCGACTGACAGAAATACTTTCGTAACATCATACAATAAATTTTTCGATAATAAAGATTGTGATTATATCGAACTTTTTGCTATGAAAAGGGGTTGGCGAAATAAGGGTATTGGTCGCCGACTACTTAGATATACAATTGATACACTCGCAAAACAAGAGGACAAAGCATATTATATAGGGCTATATATGTGTCCTGAAAACAAACGAGCTTTAAAGGTATACAATTTAAATGGATTTGAGATAAACCAATATCGTGATGGCCAAGCATTTATGTGTAAAATAAACGATGAAAATTTGCGATTGCTTACTGATATTGCATGCAAAGGCATCGAACTTGTGTATTCAAATGCTAGTAACAAATATTTGAATACATACTTTAATGATATAGAGTTTATGTCTGAAAAATTGGAAGATGAAAATCAAAACAAAGAAGAGTTGTTTAAACAAATATCTGATTTTGTTAAGACGCAAAAGAGCGGATTAAAGAAAGCACAAGAACTTGTCGAACGCTTTAAGAAGTATAAAAAGGAAAGTCCATTTTCGACATTTAGAGATTATATGGACGATACAATCGAAAAAGAAGAGAAAAAACTTGGCAAAGGTGTTTTGAAAAACACTACAGAAGTATTTAAAAAGCCGTCAAGTATTCCTACAAAATCGCGTATATTAAAGTCAATGTATATCAAGCTTAATGGCAATATTACTACTGAAAAAAGCAACATTGGCAAAACGGAAATGATGTCGACATATTTTAATAGAGTAAACAATAGTGATTTAAAGGATAGAAATAGATAACAATATAAGGCACATAAGACATTTATGTGTCTTTTTTCGTCCTTTTTCTCATAACATCTAAAATGCTGTTTGCGATATAATATAGCAGAGGTAAAAATGGAAGTATATATCGAATATGTTATTTTTGACAATTTTGTTGTTGATATGATAATACTACTTCTTACTTGCAAAACACTAAGCGTCAGGCCGCATCGTTTACGGCTAATCACTACAACCTGTTTTGGGGTGGTGTGTGCTGTATTTACACCATTCTTGTCGCTCTCGATGTGGCTACTATTTGCTATAAAGTTTTGCATGGGACTTGTTATGACTTTGCTACTGAAAAAATACAAAAGTGTGGGGGAGTTTTTACTGACATTTGTTTTGATTGTTACATATACTTTTGTGCTGGGTGGAGTGTGTTATGCCTTGTGCCTAGCACTTGGAAGCACAACCCTTGGTGTGCTTATAAATGCATATCAAGTTCCGATGGGTGGGATAGTGCTCATAGTTGGTGTTTATATATATCTACTTTCAAAACTTATAGTGTATTTTCGTCATCACAATAAAAACATCTCACTCTATTACGATGTTGTGATTACCGTACAGAACAAAAAGTATTATGTGCGGGGATATGTAGATAGTGGAAACAATATGTACAGTCATGGCAGACCAATAGTTGTGTTGTCGCGGTCGAGTTTTTGTAAGACTTTTAAGGATTTTCCTTACGAAAAATTACTACTATGCAAACCCGAAAAAATCCCCTATAAAAACGCACATTATGTTGATTTTTATACGGCGAGCGGGAGCAATAAAATGCTTGTATTTGATGTCGACAAAATTGAGATTAAAAATAGTGAACGAATGTATGAAACCACTGATGTTTCACTTGGGATAAGTAGTACAAGGCAGTTTTCAAATTCTTTTGATTGTTTGCTTAATAAAGATTTCTTATGAGGTGATTTATGAAGATTAAAAACCTACTCAAAAAAATATTTGATTATAATCCATACATAAGTGAAGAAAACTTTTTAATGTATCTTTGTAGTGGCGATGCGCTTCCACCAGCCCTTAGTGACGATGAAGAAAAAGAGCTTTTAAGTAGGCTTGACACTGATGGTGATGAAGTAAGACGAAAACTTATCGAACACAATATAAGACTTGTTATTTACATTGCTAAAAAGTTTGAAAACACAAATGTCGATAATGACGACCTTATTAGTATTGGAAGTATAGGGCTTATTAAGGCGATAAACTCATACAAGGCTGACAAAAACATCAAAATTGCTACCTATGCTAGCAAGTGTATTGAAAATGAAATACTTATGTATTTAAGAAAAATAAGCAAGTATCAAAAGGACATATCTTTTGACGAACCGCTTAATGTCGATAGCGAAGGAAACGAGTTGAGTTTAAATGACCTTGTTCCGACAGACAGAAATTTGCCACAAAACGACCTTGAAGATAAGTCGGAGAAAAAACTATTGTGGCAGATACTAAACAACTTAAACCCACGTGAAAAGGACATAATGGTTATGCGATTTGGACTTTTAGGGGACGAAGAAAAAACACAAAAAGAAGTGGCCGACGATATGGGGATAAGTCAAAGTTATATTAGTCGACTAGAAAAGAAAATAATAGCACGAATAAGAAAAGAAATGAAACGAACCAACTCTTAGTACTTGCTTAATGTGTTGAAGTTTGGGATTGTTTCTCGACAAAATAATTCAAAACTCGACAGAATATATTGGCAAAAAATGGTAATCCTACATGTAAGAGGTGGGGTTATGAGTAGTAAGGTGGAAATAACAGGAATTGATACGTCGAGTTTGCCAAAGCTCTCAGCGTCGGAGCAAAGTATTTTGATGGACAGAATAAAACTTGGTGACGATGATGCACGAGAGCAGTTTGCCATCGCAAATATGCGTTTGGTGTTAAGTGTTGTGCAAAGATTTCGTGGCAGAAAAGAGAATTATGACGACATTTTCCAAGTTGGTTGTGTTGGGCTGATGAAAGCTATCGACAATTTTGATACGTCTGTTGGTGTTAAGTTTTCGACTTATGCCGTGCCTATGATAATAGGGGAGATTAAGAGATTCTTGCGTGACAATAATTCGATTAGGGTAAGTCGTAGTATGCGTGACACGGCATATAAGGCACTCAAAGCGCGCGAAGCACTCATAAGAGAAACTGACAATGAGCCAAGTGTAGACGAAATCGCCAAGTATCTCGATGTTCCGATGAAAGAAGTTGCCGTTGCGCTTGAGGCTATAAGCGACCCAGTTTCACTCTATGACCCTGTGTACAATGATGGCGACGACACAATATATCTTATCGACCAAGCAAGTGACGATAAAAACGGCGAAGATGATTGGGTGGAGAAAATAAATCTTAAAAATGCACTACACGAACTTGACCCACGCGAGAAAGAGATAGTCAAACTTAGATATTATGTAGGCAAAACTCAAATGGAAGTGAGCGAAGAAATAGGAATATCTCAAGCACAAGTCAGCAGGCTTGAAAAAAACGCAATAAATCAAATCAAGAAAAAACTATCTTAAAAGGTGGTTTTTTCTTTTTGGTATTGACAATATGAACATTTAAGGTTATAATGTGAACACAAATTAGATGTCATATATGGTACATATAATATATTATATATATAAATAACATTATAAATAGGAGTAAATCATGGCAAAAAAAACAAGAGTACTAACTAAAAATGAGTTGATTATGAAAGTTATGGATATGTCGGAGCAAACATTTTCCTTAAAAGAATACAAAGATTTTATCAAAAAATCATATAGTATTAATGTTGTGGAAAATGGCGAAACATATGTAGAAGGCTATAGAAGTATATTTAAAATAGAAGATTGTTTTACTGCAATAGATTTTTGTGACAGTGTATTATTAAAATTTGCAGGCGACCTTGCTTCTTTAAATGTGAAAGATTTGAGCAGATACAAATGGATAGTGGAGCATAGTGAAAAAATCTGCAATGCTATGATGAATAATTTTGATAGAAATCTAAACAATGAAAAGTTTATGTCGTATGTACGTGAATATAAAGTGGCAAAAATAGCAAGTGACAATATTAAAAAATTGTCAAAGATGAAAAACGATATTCATTTGATGAACAAACTTAACAAAAGCAAAGATTACAAATTGTCAGGTCTTACATATTCTGATTGTGAGCAAATGCTGGCTGACCAAAAAGCAGTTTTGGCAGAACATCCTTACACTACACAAGTAAAGTTTGCTGGCATTTATCACCAAGGTGTATGTGACAACAAAAACAGATTGGAAAAGTATGTTCTAAATCTTAATAGTGTAAAAATCCAAGTAAGAGAAGTTGAGAATAGTAAGAAAAATACAAAAACTAAATAATTGAGACACGGGTTTGACCCGTGTTTTTTGTTTTTTGTGTGAAAAAATGAGGTATCTTTTTCTATTTGTATATACTTTTTTATGATAATTTGAATATTTTTGGAGTAAATTTTGGTCAAAAAATAGACAAAATCTATGCCGAAATTGCGTTTTTTAAAAAGTTTTAGGAAACACTCGGGGGGGTGGGGTAAAAAATATGAAAAAAACTTTAAAATTTTTAAAAAAAAGTGTTGACGAGACCCCAATCCAAGTGGTAGACTATTGTTGCGTAAATCAAAGGAACACTTTGAGTTATGCAAAAGAACATTCACAACTGCATATTTTCAAAATTCAAATATCTAATATTTGAGAAAACGAGTAAAGTTTATAATTATCTTTTAATTATTAACGAGTAATATTTAATTCACGAAAACAATTATTTTGTCAAAATGAGTTATACCGTTTACCAAGAATTCGACGAATACGATCAAGCGAAAAAGAGCGTATGGTGGATGCCTTGGCACTAGACGCCGAAGAAGGACGTGATAAGCTGCGAAAAGCTACGGGGAGTCGCAAATAGACTGTGATCCGTAGATGTCCGAATGTGGAAACACACTATGACTAATCTCATAGTATCGTTATATGAATACATAGTATAACGAGGGGAACCCTGGGAAGTGAACCATCTCAGTACCAGGAGGAAAAGAAAGTAAACAAACGATTACCTAAGTAGTGGCGAGCGAACGGGTAAGAGCCCAAACCAATCATAGCAATATGATTGGGGTTAGGACTACAATAAAGTGAACTATAAAAATGTAGACGAATTATTCTGGAAAGTTTAACAAAATAGGGTTACAGTCCCGTAGTCGAAATATTTTTATTATCATGAGTAGTATCCAGAGTAGCACCGAGCACGAGGAATTTGGTGTGAATGAGCGAGGACCATCTCGTAAGGCTAAATACGATCTAGTGACCGATAGCGTACAAGTACCGTGAGGGAAAGGTGAAAAGAACCCCGGGAGGGGAGTGAAATAGAACCTGAAACCATATGTTTACAAACGGAGGAAGCGTTATAGCGACCTCGTACT
>CAYSUK010000008.1:0-46704 GCA_964434265.1 uncultured Christensenella sp.
TTAAGATTATGACAGACCCATTTGTAGGTCGTTTGACATTCTTCCGTATTTATAGTGGTAAAATTACTGCTGGATCATATGTCTACAACTCAAACAAGGACAAAAAGGAGAGGGTAGGTCGTCTTATCCGCATGCACGCAAACAATCGTCAAGAGATTGATGAAGCATACGCTGGTGAGATCGTTGCTATTGTAGGTCTTAAAGATACGACTACTGGTGAGACACTTTGTGACCAATCAAATCCTATCGTTCTTGAGAGTATGGACTTCCCAGAGCCAGTTATTAAAGTTGCTATCGAGCCTAAGACAAAACTTAGTCAAGAGAAAATGATTTTGGCGCTTGTAAAACTAGCCGAAGAAGACCCTACATTTAAGACATACACTGACCAAGAAACTGGTCAAACAATTATCGCCGGTATGGGCGAATTGCACTTGGAGATTATCGTAGATAGACTTCTAAGAGAATTTAAGGTAGAGGCCAATGTTGGTGCACCACAAGTTGCTTACAGAGAGACTATCCGCAAGGAAGTTGAAGTCGAAGGTAAGTACATCAAACAATCTGGTGGTCGCGGTCAATATGGTCACTGTTGGGTTAGACTTACTCCGCTTGAAGCAGGTAGCGGATATAAGTTTGAAAATAAGATTGTCGGCGGTGTTATTCCTAAAGAATACATTCCAGCAATCGATACAGGTATTCAAGAAGCAAGACAAAACGGTGTTCTTGCTGGCTTTGAAACCGTAGATTTCATGGTCACTGTTTTTGATGGTTCGTATCACGATGTCGACTCATCAGAAATGGCATATAAAATTGCCGGCTCTATGGCATTTAAAGAAGGTGCTAAAAAAGCCGACCCAGTACTTCTTGAGCCTATCATGAAAGTACAAGTTGAGATGCCAGATGAGTATCTTGGCGACGTTATGGGAAACATTAACCGTCGTCGCGGTATCCTTAGCGGTACAGAAGTTAGAAACGGTGCGCAAATTATCAATGCCGAAGTTCCACTTGGAGAGATGTTTGGTTATGCCACAGACCTTCGTGGAATGACTCAAGGTAGAGGTAATTTTAATATGGAATTCTCGCACTATGCAGAAGTTCCACGCAATATCGCTGAAAAAATTATCGGCGATAGAAAATAGCTAATATTTATAATAAAAAATTAGGAGGAAATTAAATAATGGCTAAGGCAAAATTCGAAAGAACAAAACCACACGTAAACGTTGGTACAATCGGTCACGTTGACCACGGTAAAACCACTCTTACTGCTGCTATCACTTTGACCCAAGCTGCTGCTGGTAAAGCACAAGCTATGGACTACAGTGCTATCGATAAAGCACCAGAAGAGCGTCAAAGAGGTATTACTATCAATACCGCTCACGTAGAGTATGAGACAGAAACTCGTCACTACGCACACGTAGACTGCCCAGGACACGCAGACTATGTTAAAAACATGATTACTGGTGCTGCTCAAATGGACGGCGCTATCCTAGTTGTTGCTGCAACTGATGGTCCAATGCCTCAAACAAAAGAGCACATTCTTCTTGCTCGTCAAGTTGGTGTTCCATACATCGTAGTATTCATGAACAAAACTGACCAAGTAGATGATCCAGAACTTCTAGAACTAGTAGAAATGGATATCAGAGACCTACTTACTGAGTATGGTTTCCCAGGAGACACAACTCCTATTATCAAAGGTAGCGCACTTCAAGCTCTTGAAGCTGCTAAATCTGGCAATGTTGATGGCCCTGCTAGCCAATGCATTAAAGATCTTCTTGCAGCTCTTGATACTTATATCCCAGAGCCAGAAAGAGCTACTGACAAACCTTTCTTGATGCCAGTTGAGGACGTATTCACTATCACTGGTCGTGGTACTGTTGCTACAGGTAGAGTAGAAAGAGGTACTATTAAAGTTGGTGACACAGTAGAAATCGTAGGTATGGGTAGCAAACTTACATCTGTTGTTACTGGTGTTGAGATGTTTAGAAAACTTCTTGACCAAGCAGTTGCTGGTGACAACATTGGTGTACTTCTTCGTGGTATCGACCGTACTCAAATCGAGCGTGGTCAAGTACTTGCTAAACCTGGTACTATTCACCCTCATACAGAATTTACTGCTGAGGTATACGTATTGAAGAAAGAAGAAGGTGGTCGTCATACTCCATTCTTTAACGGATATCGTCCACAATTCTACTTCCGTACTACTGACGTTACTGGTAGCATCGAGCTTCCAGAAGGCGTAGAAATGGTTATGCCTGGTGACAACGTAAGAATGACTATCAAATTGATTACCCCAATCGCTATCGAGCAAGGTCTTCGTTTTGCTATTCGTGAAGGCGGTCACACTGTTGGTAGTGGTGTTATTTCTTCTATCATCGCTTAATTATATAACAAAAAATCGTGTCAATCTTGGCACGATTTTTTTTACTTTGATTATGCTTTCATAACCATATTTTACTCATTTAAGCTAATCAATGTGAGAAAAATTGTTTTGGTAAATATTGTAAATTATTGTCAAACATATGTAAATAGTTTGTAATTTGTTTTGTGATTTGATATACTAAAATAGTAAATGTGGAGGTATGTATGCCTGATATTACAAACAATGCACAATTTAATGCGGATAAGACAATACAAAATGGTGCGATTATAAATTCGACTAATGTCACAGACGATGACCAAAAAGACATCGCATTTGAAAACACAACTGTCGAACAAGCATCTACTGTCGGCTCACGTTTGCTTGGTAGATACAACGACAAAAACGAGTATGTCATAGCACCGACTATTGTAAAAGAACTTTATTCTGCAGACAAACTCAAAAAGACAACTTTCCGAAACTCGGTATTTTGTACGTCGTATATGCCGGAGTATGGCGAATTGACTTTTGAGATTATCTATGAGAAAAATTCGCAAAACAACACCGCAAAAGCCACCATGTACTTGCTTGAAAAAGAGTATAAGGTAAATGGTTATTATCAAAACACAATCAAGACAAAGATAGGCGACTATATAGCCGATCTAAATGACTTTATCCAAAATAGCTACAAAGAATTTCATGTAAATGTAACAGCTGTAGGGTCAGGTAAGGTATATAATGTCGCTGAAGACAATAAATTGCAAGGATACCTTCTTGCAAAACACCAATTTAATATGCTCATATCTGAGTTTTCGTCAGCTGATTGTGCGCATGTGTATGAAGCATACTTTACTCAAAGACTCGAACTTCTAAACAAACTCGGCAGTGAGTTTTCAAAAGAAGTAT
Source organism: uncultured Christensenella sp. (assembly GCA_964434265.1). Lineage (GTDB taxonomy): Bacteria > Bacillota > Clostridia > Christensenellales > UBA1242 > UBA11490. The sequence goes on from CAYSUK010000008.1 coordinate 3,260, forward strand.
TGGACAGATTTAAGAAAGAATATGCCAAAATAGAAAAATACTTTTTGTCGGCAAAAGACTATAAGGCACTTAGCGAACTCCTTGACAAATGTATTGAAGATGTCAGCGGAATAAATCCAAATTGGGCCGAACAAGAAAAAGATTATAGACAAAAGATGTTGCCTATTATACTTATGTTTGTCGACCAAATGAACACCATAAATGCGACTGCAAGTAAAAAAGCACGTAGTGCAATGAAGCGAAAGGATAGAGAAAAAATCGACCTTATCGCCGAACAAGAAAAGACAAGCATCGCACCAAAATCCAATGCTGGTGCGTCCCGTCCACGCAAACTTGTAGCACCTGTGCTAAAAGCCGTTCCACCACAAAAACCTAAGAAAGATAATATTGCCGAACGCCTTGAAAAACTAAGCAATATGAATAAGGTCAATAATGAGCCAATAACTAATGCCGCACCAGAAAAATCATCAGTACAAGCACAAAAAGATATTAAAGAAAGAAACAAGGGTGCTTTAGCAGAAATGGAAGAAAATGATGACGATTTTGGTAGTAACCTATTTGATAATACTTTTGATAATAATTTTAATAAAAAAGTTGATATTAAAAGTGTTCATTCTAAAAACACTAGTGAAAAATTAGTAGGTGATAAAACAACAAAAAATGGTCCTGAAAGAGGTGGGAGAGGTTTATAAAATAAAAATACACTTCATTATGAAGTGTATTTTTGTTATCTTCCTTTTGCAGAATCTTTGCTTGCTTTTTTAAAATTATTAGTTGCATTTAAAACTGTATCGTTTGGTTTAAGCTTGTAGGTGGTGTCTTTTTTTGTGGAATCAAATATATTGTGTTTGTTTGGGTTTGTAAATGCTACTTGTGCGACACAATTTAATATAGTGTTATAATCTTCACGAGTAGGTGGTGATTTTTCTAATCTTTTATTATTTAAGATGCACTCGGGTGTTAGTTTCCTATTTATATTATGTAGCAATGATACAATGTTTTTGTCGATAGGTATGTCATTTGGAAGAGTAAGTGCATTGTTTATGATATTGCCCAATTCTTCTTCTCTCCATTTACCATCTACATTATATTTTATTTTTGTACTTAGATTTACCATGTCATCTGTAATTGATGTGTTGCCAGTTAATGTTGCACTTAGAGGTTGTACGAAAAATATTTTTGATAAAGTATCTGCAAGTAAACAACGGTCATTATATATATCCAGTGCTTTGTATAGTGATGTTTTTTTAATGTCATTAGTACAATATATATGCTTCATTTCTTGTATTGTCTTTTCTGTCATTATGGACCAATAATTATTTTTATCATACTTCACAAGTGATAGAGGAGCATCTTCTATCCAACTGGGTTCTATTAGTTGTAGTACACAATCAGTGCCCATATCTATAGCACATCCATTTAATATATATCCACCATTATTTGGATCAAGAAATTTTTTTGCTAATATATCTGATATCTTTGAGATGTCATTCCATGCTTCATGTTGTTCTTCACTTGACATTTCTTCAAAAAATTGGTTTGGATTTTGTGAAAAACTATCTGAAAAACGACCTACATATATAACAGCGATGGATGAAAGTAATGCTTCCATAACACAACTATTATAAAAAAATTGTGGATAAATATTATCCTTGAAATCCTCAGCTTCATTATCTGTTTCTATGTGATTTCGAATATCCTTGAATGAGAGTTTCCGATTTCCTTTAAGTTTGAAGAGATGTTGCCATAAGGTAGTAACTTGACCTATACTTAGTTTTTGCAGATACGTATTTATTCCGTTTTTATCTTTGGTCATTCTATATACCGCATTAAGTCTATCATCAAAATCTAATTTTTCTTCAAGTACATGTTGTGGAAGGAAAATATTTGCCACATCTTGTCTCGATGAGTTGTTTGGGTCAGAAAACGGATTTTTGTGCCAATATTTAAAATATGGGTCGGGTGTTGATGTATTAAAGGCCATAATTATGTCTCCTTTATGTATGGTTTAGTTGTTTTTTTAATACCAATATAATAGTGCAATTTGGACAATTTGTCAATACTCATTTTAAATGTTTTTATGATAAAATTTTGTACTTTACAATTTTTGACAAATACACTATAATATAAATATGAAAGGAAGGGCTTTTATATGCTAAATTGTGAAGTACTGGATTTGAAAAAATACTACAACGGAAGTGTAGTAGGTGTGGAGAATGCGACCTTTTCCGTGAAAGATGGTGAGATATTTGGGCTAGTGGGTCCAAACGGGGCTGGCAAGAGTACGACCATACGTGCCATTGCTGGGCTTATACGACCTACGTCGGGCGAAGTCGCAATATTTAATACGACAGCCATGAAAGCCCATGCTGAGCGGGCAGAACTTGGATACGTGCCATGCGAGCCTAGTTTTTACGGGCACTTGACTGTAAAACAAAACTTGGAGTTTGTGGCAAAAGTCAAAGGCGTAGGTATGGACAGAGTGGACGAACTTGCGACAAGGCTCGAACTCAATCTTACACGCAAAGCCAAGGACTTGTCGGCGGGGAATAAGAAAAAACTATCTATTGTTATGGCGCTTATGACTTCGCCAAAACTTATTGTACTTGACGAACCTACTAGCGGGCTTGATCCGATTATTAAAAAAGAGTTTTTGAAGATACTAGAAGAAGAGAAACGTCGTGGTGCGAGCATTGTTATAAGCAGTCATGATTTGGTGGAAATCCAACGTATTTGCGACCGAGTAGGCATTATTAAGGACGGCAAGCTAATCGCTATTGAGCAAACAGCGGACTTGAAAACAAAACGACTCAAAACAGTTTCGTTTGATACCGAGTACTCGACACCGATGGTTACACTTAGCGGGGTCAGCAATCTCCAACAAGATGGCAGACACACATCGTTTAATTACAATGGCGATATGCAAAAACTAATTAAGTATCTAAATTCTGTTGATATTACAAATATAGATATAAACGAAGCAAGTCTAGAAAATATATTCTTGCATTTTTACGAGTAAGGGGGGAAAAGTATGGAAAAGAAAAAATGTGTAAACAAACATTTATTTGCACTTGATTTTAAATCAAACACACTTAGTCTTATACTTTTCAGTCTTATTATAGGTGTGTTTATGTTTGGGACGATGGCATTGTTTCCGTCGATGAAAGACTTACTTAAAGATGTGTCGGACGATCTAAGAGAGTATTTGACTTTTGATAGCATCACGACATTCTTTTCAAGCCAAGCAATGTCGCTTTGGTTGCTTTTAGGCGGGATATATGCTGTTTGGCTTGGCACAAAACTCTCAAACGGAGATTTGAAAAAAGGTAATGCCGAACTTCTTTACAGCCTTAACATGAGCAGAAGTGAAATAATACGCACAAAGGCTTTGGTGCTAGTATCTCACATAACAATATATAATGTGGTTGTTGCACTATTTAATTTTGCAGGAGTCTGGATTTTTGGCGGAAAAGCTTATGTTTTGGGAATGCTATGTTATTTACTGTTTGCATGGCTTTTGTGCCTTATTGTGGCATTTTCGGCGTTTGGCTGGGGATTTAGTGCAAAACGTAAGTTTAATCAAATAATCGGCTGGGTGGTTTTGCTTGTGCTATATGTGTGTACATCATTATTTGGGGTTGTGCCATGGCTTGGCTATGTATCTCCATTTACTGTGTTTAGCGGAGATATATTGGCAAACGGTTTTGGCGGTGTTGTGGGGTATGGTATCCCGCTTATCGCTTGGGGTGCACTCTCGCTACTAAACCTTGTTGTGGCAGTTGTAAGTTTCAATAAGACTGATATTGATTAAAAAAAGTAAAAAATATGGTATATAACACTTGCAATTATCCGATAATTGTTGTAGAATATGTATAATATTAGGATAAATAGAGTTTCGGCTCTATTTTTTCTTGAAATATATTGACTTTTATAGTGTAATTTGTTACAATTTACTCGCTATAAATGACAAACGTCGTGGAGGAAATCATGAGAGAAACTATTATTCTTGCTTGCACAGAATGCAAAAGAAGAAACTACAATACTGAAAAGAATAAGAAAAACAATCCAGAAAGATTGGAAATAAAAAAATTCTGTCCGTTTTGTAACAAAACTACTGTTCATAAAGAAACAAAATAATTTTAGTTAAGGATTTGTATAATGGCAAAAAAAGTAGAGTTGAAGCCAGCAGAAACTGAAGAAGTAGTAGAAACTACTGAAACAGAAGTTGTTGCTGACAAAAAGGCCGATAAAAAGGTCGAAGATAAGAAAAAAGCCAAAGCCGATAAGGTCGAGAAAACCAAACCTAACAAGAAAAACAACAAAAACAAGACTGAAAAACGTACTTTTGGTAGAAAAATAAAAGAAAGTTTTAGCGAACTTAAAAAAGTTTCGTGGCCTTCTTTTGGCACAACTGTAAAGCAAACAGGTGTTGTTATTACTGTTGTGGCTATTTGTACACTAGTTCTATTTGGTATTGACCGCTTGTTTGGTTGGTTGTACACATTGTTGACATAGTTGGAGGAAGATATGGAAGAAAATATGATACAAGATATTCCTCAAAATGATGTCGAAACTAATGAGACAGCACCACAAGAAGTCGTGCTAAGTCCTGAGGAAGAAAGATTAAGTGCCCTTAGAGAAGAAGCAAAATGGTATGTTTTGCACACTTACTCGGGTTATGAAAATGTCGCTAAGGAAAACTTGGAAATTGTTATTGACAAGTACAGCCTTCAAGAACGTATCTTTGACATTATGATTCCTATGGAAGATGTTGTTGAAGACAAAAACGGCAAAAGAAAGGTCGTAACACGCAAACTTATGCCGGGTTATATCATGGTAAAGATGATATATGGCGACGACATTTGGCATGCTATCACTCGTACTCGTGGGATTACAGGTTTTGTAGGCCCTAAAGGACGTCCGCTTCCACTTACTCAAGACGAGATTAGAAAAATGCGTCTTGAAAAGAACGAAGTGGTTGATGTTGATATTATGGTAAACGACAAGGTTGAGGTTATGGAAGGTGCTCTAAATGGATTTGTGGGCACTGTTACATCAGTCGATGTTGTGGCTCTAAAATGTAGAGTTGTGGTAGAGATGTTTGGTCGTGAAACACCAGTTGACCTAAATCTAAACCAAGTCAGAAAAGTTGACTAATTTTTGATAATACTACGGCATGTCCGTTTTATTATACGCATGTATGTGCGTTTCCGAGCAATCGGATTAGTGGGAGAAGCGTAAATTTTGTATGCGCTTTGTTTAGACCACAAGCCAAGTATGGCAGGAGGAAAACATAATGGCAGACCCTAAGAAAAAAATAACCAAAGTTGTGAAATTACAACTTAATGCAGGTAAGGCTACTGCAGGTCCACCAGTTGGCTCTACTCTTGGTCCTTTCGGAATTAATATTCCAGCATTCACTAAAGAGTTTAATGAGAAAACTGCTGCACAAGAGGGACTTGTAATCCCAGTTGAGATTACTATCTATGCTGACCGTTCTTTCACCTTCGTGCTTAAGACTCCACCAGCAGCTGTTTTGATTAAAAAGGCTTGCAAAATCGAGAGTGGTTCGGCAAACAGTAAGAAAAATAAAGTTGCTACAATCACAAAAGCACAAGTAAAAGAAATCGCAGAGATGAAAATGCCTGACCTAAATGCTTCAAGTGTAGAGACTGCAATGAGCATGATCGAAGGCACTTGCAGAAGCATGGGCGTATCTGTTGTTGAGTAACAACATTATAGTGGGAGAGTAAAAAATCTTTAATTTACTTGTTAAAACCACAAGGAGGAATTTATGAAAAAAGGTAAAAGATATAACGAGAGTGCAAAACTTGTAGACAGAGCTACTCTATATAATGTAGACGAAGCGCTTGATCTAGTACAAAAAACAGCTAATGCTAAGTTTGATGAAACAGTAGAATTGCACGTAAAACTAGGCGTTGATGGACGTAACGCTGACCAACAAGTTAGAGGAGTAGTTGTGCTTCCTAATGGTACTGGTAAATCGGTAAAAGTATTGGTAATCACAAAAGGTGACAATGCTGATGCAGCAGAAAAAGCAGGTGCTGATTATGTCGGAGCAGAAGACATGATTGCAAAAATCCAACAAGGTTGGCTTGATTTTGACGTATGTATCACAACTCCTGATATGATGCCAGTAATTAGCCGTGTAGCTAAAATACTAGGACCTAAGGGACTTATGCCAAACCCTAAGAGTGGTACAGTAACTACTGATGTTGTGAAGGCTATAAATGATACAAAAGCTGGTAAAGTAGAGTATCGTCTTGACAAAACAAACATTATCCACGTTCGCATCGGTAAAGTTTCTTTCGGAAGTGAAAAACTTAGCCAAAACTTCAATACTTTGATGGACGCTCTTGTAAAAGCTAAACCAGCTGCTGCAAAAGGAACATATATCAAATCTGTTACTTTGTCTAGCACAATGGGCCCTGGAATCAAAGTTGATTACAGACTAAACTAATTTGTAAAAAACACCAATCTGCATTGGTGTTTTTTTGACCCTAAAAAGAAAAAGTGTACTTATAGTACACTTTTTTAGTTGTAATAATTGTTTAGAATATATCTAGCAAGGTCGCCTGATATAATCCGATTACTCGAATAGAAGTCGCGTCTGTCAAATCTACGCGTAACTTCTTTGGCGATTTTGTATGGTACTTCGCGATAAAAATTCTTTTCTTGACGCATTTCACGAGAAATCGTAAACTCTTTGATTTGTTTTGCTAGATAATTGTCAAAACAATAATCTAATGCACTCATTATATCGTCATATTCGTTTGCTTGTATAAACGAATTTGCAACTGTTCTTTCATCGCTAGCTTGAAGATTTGGACGATTTGATATAAACTCACACATTATCTCAAACATGCTTTTGTTTGCATGTGGAGTATTCGAATAGTTGAAATCCTTAAGAAGGGTTGCTAGGATATATTGAAAGTCGTCTTCTGGATAGAAAGTGTTTACCTTATTTACAAGTCCCATGCATATACGTGTACGGGACAATCCGCGATTGTTTAGAACGCCGTTTTCAAATTCGGTAGCCGAACTTTCATTGTTGAATCTAGTCGCCATTTTAATGGCATTTTGTGCATATTTGAAGGGTGTTGATAGTCTAGTTGCAAAATGCTTTTTTACAGTATTTCTGTCAGGACTTGTTATATTTGATAGTTCGATGCATTCATTGTAAATATTGCAAATAACATCAATTTTTCGCAAGAAAAAATCTACTTGCTCATAAAGCAAATACCATAGACTATCTATTGCAAGTGTTTCAAGTTTTTTTGTTTCCATCTTTCTATATTTCCACTTATATTATATGTTTTGTGCTTTTTTATGTCAAATAATTATGCTATTTATTTCAATAAAAAATAGACACGGTCGTGTCTATTTTAACGTCCATCATTTGATTTGTTGTTTTCTTTGATGGCTCTCTTTGCTTTATTGTATGTTTCTACATCTGCTGGATTTATTTGCCTTGTATTGTTTTCGCCATTTATTTTGTTGTAAATTCTTTGATGCTTTTTCATATTGTTGTATTTTACTATTGCTTTTTTAGGCGGAGTATTGTTTCCAATTTGTTTGTTTAGAACTTTTTTTGGAAGTACTTGATTTATTGCTGTAAGTTGGATTTGGCACTCATTTAGGGACTCTACAGTTCGGCAAGAACTATTTAGTATAGGTGACAAAACAATAAGTTGTTCGCATAAAGTATCTATCTCTTTATCTATTATGTCCATCTTGTGTGCTGAAAATATCTTTTTCAAATCTGAGTGCAAATCACTGCTGTGAATCTTTGCTTGTTTTGTTAGTTCTGTGTTTGTAATGATATTTTGTGGAGTTGGGTCATGTATTATGGTCTTTCCGCATGCAATTAGTGACTCGACAGTTTTTGTCAAAGGACTTACATTTTCTGCCAAAAACTCTAATGTTTTTGCCAAATCTGCTGTTGTGTAATTACATTGTGCTGAATCGTCAGTTGTGAGCGCTGCAAGTCCTTTCAAAATCATTTGATGGGTTTTGATTTCTGCCTTGAGTTCTTTTTGTTTTTGCAACAAGAAATTGTAAGGTGAATCTAAATAGCAATATTTATAATATTGTATTTTTTGAAGTTCCTTTAGCGTGTGGTGTACAGTAGATTGTGTGGATATTTCCAAACACTCAGTTTTGTTTAGAATGTTGAGTTCTTTTTCTGTCAATACAGCTTTGCAATATCGCTCTGCAAAGATTGAATTAAACAACTTTGTTGTTTGGATTGTATTTGTTTTTTGGTCATAAACAAACATTTTATTAAATATACTTTCGACGTCTTTTGTTTTATTTATTTCATATTCCATATTAAATGGAACTATGTTTTTATCAAAAACATAAACATCTTCATGATACTTAACTTGATAATATGTTACAAATGTTTTTATGTATTTATCCAACTCTTCTTTAGGTAGAACTACTTTAATATGTTTTGAGTATAGGTTATTGTTGTATTTTTTATTTATATTATTATATCTTTGTGTTATTGCATATGCATATAAAATTTCGTCTGGCAATGCAATTACTGTGGAATAACTCATAATATCTCCTTTATTTTGTAGGTGGATTGTTTTTGGTTTTTTGTGGGGTATAATCTTCATATTCTAGATGTGGACGATTGTCTTTACGCTTTGCTCTTAGACATAGCGAAGTGATAGGGTAAATATTTTCTGCAATTTCGTCTGCAAAGGAGTCAAGAATATAACCACCTAAATTGTACTTTGCACGCATGTTTTCCTTTTGTTTTTGGTGCGACATTATCGAATTAGAATATGTATTGACTATTAAAGATATGTCATTTTTTGCTGTTTCTGTATCATAATTATTCTCAAACTGAGAAAGTCTTTCTATAGATTTTTCTATAATATGATTTCTTGATTTATTGAGAGAAGAACGTATGTTTGCCATGGCGGTATAGTACTTTTTGTCTTCTGCATATCTGCTTATTATCGAATTTATCTCATCTGCTGAGACATGATTGTTGTTTAATTTTGCGTAGTCTCTTGTCAGAATTTGTTGTCTTGTTTCAAATTCGCTTACAGTATCATAATTTACATTATATACTTCTTCAATAAGTTTTCTGGACATATTTGTGCAAAGTAAATCATTTGCAATCTTGCGTATGTCTTTATAAATCTCTGTTCGTTGTGATTTGGTTAGATTTGACTTCTTTTTAAATTCTTGGCTTTGACTTAATTGCATACATATGGAATTAACGGTCTCATTTAGAGATCGATTGTGTTGGTTTATTCTCTCAAGAGAGCGTTTGTCCAATGTGTTTAAATCAAATGTATCAAAAAGTTTTGTTATCATAATTATTTCTCCATGGTTATTATATCATAAATAATATTACTTGTGAATACCCATTTTAAAAAATAAATAATAGTTTCGACAAAGTAATATAAAAAAATGTTTTGAAAAATACCGATAAAAGCATTGACAAAGGTCTTGTAGTAGGGTATAATAGGCACGTAAATTGAATATCTAATTCGCCAAAGACAGCAAGTGCAAAGGTAAATCTTGCCGAGGTAAGTATTGTGGACATTATTCTCCATGCTTATTTGGCGTGGGGATTTTCTTTTTATAAACACATTAAAAAGGAGAAATAAAGTGAGCGCAAATCAAGAGTTAAAGAAACAAGTTGTTGCTGGTCTTAAAGAAGATTTTTCAAATGCAAAATCTATCATATTTGTAGACTATCGTGGCATCAATGTAAGTGAAGACACTGCACTTAGACGTGAGTTTAGAAATGCAAATGTTACTTACAGAGTATGCAAAAACAATTTGTTAAAGCTTGCCCTTCAAGAACTTGGCGTAACAGGTATCGAACCTTCTATGTTTGATGGTACTACTGCTGTGGCTTTCTCGCAAGACGAAGTTGCACCAGCACGTGTATTCTGCAAAGCTAGTAAGGATCTAAACAAGATGGCTGTTAAGTTTGGTATTGTAGATGGCAAACTAATGAACAAAGCCGAAGTTGAAGCTCTTGCAAAAATACCTTCAAAAGAAGTACTTATTGCTATGTTGCTTGGTCAACTTCAAGCCCCTATTTCTGCTTTTGCAAGGGCTTTAAATCAAATTGCAGAAAAACAAAATTAGTATTTAGTTAAGGAGAAAATAAAATGGCAGATCTTAAAAAATTTGTAGATGAAATCAAAGGTCTTACTGTACTAGAAGTAAGCGAATTAGTAAAAATGTTGGAAGAAGAGTTTGGCGTAAGCGCAGCTGCTCCTGTTGCAGTTGCTGGCGTAGCTGCTGATGCTCCTGCTGCTGCAGAAGAAAAGAGCGAATTCACAGTTATCCTTAAAGAAGCTGGCGCTTCAAAAATGGCTGTTGTTAAAGCAGTTAAAGAAATCACAGGTCTTGGACTTGTTGAGTCAAAAGCTATCGTTGATGGCGCTCCAAAGGCAGTTAAGGAAAATGTTCCTGCTGATGAAGCAAAAGCTATCGAAGCAAAACTTAAAGAAGCTGGCGCTGTTGTTGAACTTAAATAATTTCAATTTAATGTGTTTAAAAAAAGACCTATATTTAGGTCTTTTTTCTTATTCTTTGATTCGAGTAATGCACTCGGCGGTGTTGCTACTATATTGAAAAGTTAGTCCATTGCTACAACAACTCTGTTCTTTATTAAAAAGACAATCTGTGCAGTTGCAGGTGATGTTCACATTTTTTTTGTGCCGATAGCGGTGTACATCTGGGGTGGTGTCAAACATATCACGACTGACATCTTGTTGTTGTTTTTGTGGCGGGTCGTCATATTTTTCAAATGAATCACATACACCTGTTCGGGTTACACAAATTCCTTTGCATGTACAACAATAGCAATCGTTGTGTTTGCAATTAAGTTGGCGACATTTTAAATCCATATTTATTCTCCTTGATAATATTATTGACTTTTTAAAATATATTTATTACAATAATTATGATAATGGAGGTAACATGAAAGTAGTTTTGTTGAAAGACCTAAAAGGTCGTGGAAAAAAAGGTGACATAATTGAAGTAAATAGCGGTTATGCCCAAAACTATCTAATTCCAAATGGTTTTTGTGTGGTGGGTAATGCGTCAAATCTAAACGAAGCCAAACAGGCGAAGGCGTCAAATGCTTATCATGAAGAACAAAATCAAATTAAGGCACGTGAACTTGCATCCAAACTCAAGGACAAACATGTTTTGATAACTGTAAAATGTGGTGCAGGTGGCAAGATATTTGGTAGTGTAACTAATAAGGAAGTTTCTGCCGAACTTGATAAAATGGGCTTTGATATCGACAAAAAGAAAATCGATATGCCACTTATAAAAAATACTGGCGAATATACAGCCAAAATCAAACTATATGCAAATATATCGACTGATATAAAAGTCGATGTAACGGCTGAATAAAAACAAGCATGTGATAGATTCACATGCTTGTTTTGTGTATTGGCCCATTTAATCTCTGTCGGATTTGGTCGCAAGTAGAAATCTTACAAGGTTTAGTACGCTTACTACAAATGCTGCAACATAAGTAAGTGCGGCGGCGTTTAGCATTTCTCGTGCAGCTTCGGTTTCGCCTTCGGTCAATATACCGCTGGTTTTAAGTATTTTGAGTGCTCGTTTGCTGGCATCAAACTCAACTGGCAAAGTAACGAGATTTACGACAACAGCAAGACCAAATGTAATTACACCAGCCCAGATAAATATGTCGCCCAAACTAGTTTTGCTTCCAAAACCAAATATAAAGCCAAGTATAAGTAGTGGCCAAAGTAATTGGGAAGTGATATTGCTAAAACCAATTGCAAATGTACGAAGTTTGACGGGAAGATAATTGGCCTTATATTGAAGTGCATGTCCAATTTCGTGAGTTGCAACACCAATTGAAGCGATTGAGGATGAGTTTGAAGAAGTCTTCGATAAAGACACAACTTTGTTGCGGTGGTCATAGTAGTCTGACAAGTCATCACCTTGTGTGCGAATGTTGATGTTTTGTAGGCCAGCAGTATCAAGCAGTAATCTCGCAACTTCTTTTCCGGTCTTTCCCGATTGGGCAGGAATTGCTTTGCATTTGGTGAATGTGCTATTGACTTTTACTTGTGCATATACAGAAAGTATAATCCCAGGAACGAGAATTATACCTAGTAAATAATAGTTTATTTGAGAAAACAACATTAAACTTAACATTTTAAACTCCTATCTAAAAGAATTTTGAATTTTGCGAGCAGTAGTGATAAAGTCGTCAAACAGTCCTACAATATATGTTTGTGCTGCGACATTTAGTAAATGTTGGACTTTGTTTGACTCGTTTTTGGTGATCAGCTTTGAGTCAAGTAAAAATTTTAATGCACGACGACTTGCTCCAAACTCAATAGGTATAGTGAGTAATTTGAAAATGGCATGCATTGCAAATAATACAAAGCTGGCTATTACAAAACCATCACCAATTGTGGGGGTGGGCCATTTGAGTATTTTAAATAATAAACCGAAAATGAGTAGTGGAATTATAAAACGATTTGTAAAATGCGTGATAACATTCAAAACATAATTTAATCGAAAGAAAAAATTATGTTCTTTATCTTGCATTGCGTGGCCAAGTTCGTGCCCGACTATTGCAACACTTGCAAGCGAATTTGTTTCTTTTACTTCTTTGCTCATATACAAAACTTTGTTTTTGTGGCTGTAGGCATCGGTTAATTTACCTTTTATTAGAGAAAATTGGATATCCAAATTTAAGTATCCAACAGCAAATGCGGCGACATTTTCCCCATTAAGACCTTTTTCGGTAGGAATTTTTAAATACTTGTTGTACACCTTAAGAATGCGACGGCGGGCAGTAAACAACCATATTAGAAATATAAGAACAATACACACTAGTATGATATATATCTTAGTACTCAAAAAGCCACCTCCATTTGTATAATTATATAACAAAGAGATGACTTTTACAAACATAATTTATAATATTTGTTCTATATCTTCTATCTTATTTTCAATAAGAGTAAAGCGATAGGTTTTGCATATTCCTTTTGATGTGATAGTATATTCGATTTCGTTTGAATATGGGTTTATATATATTTCGTCTATGTCTGAAAAATAACTTTCCATATTATTATTTGTGACAAATGTATCGTTTAAATAACTTCGTGCTAAATTAAAATCTTTTATTTTTACACTCTCTAAAAATGCATATGGCACAATTTCTTTTATACATGTACGGTGTGGGTTTGTGTCAATATATATGGGATAATTGACAATACTATGTGACTTTTTGTCATATTCATATACAATTCCGTGATGTGCTAGATTGTGTGTATTTTTCATAAAGCGTAATACTGACTTGTCTTTTTCTATTATATCTACAGAGTCTTCAAATATTATTTTGTCATTATTTTGATCATAAATAAGTATGTAGTTTTGTTTGCTTTGAAGTGTGCCATATACATATATAATGGACTCAAACTCACATTTGCAGTTTGTAAATTTGGGCAATGTTCGGGTAATATGATTTTGCAAATTTGTAATATTTAGATAAGTGTAGTTTGAGTTTTTTACACTAATGTAAATATTGTCATATTTTTTGTCGATTAGTGTTGTGAAGTTTTCTTCTTTAAACTTGAGTGTCGGGGTAAAGTATATTTCTGTGTGATTCGGGTGGGTTATTTTTAAAATATTCTCGTTTTGGATAATGTCATTTGTTGAGAATGTGTATGGTAAAAATTCGTCATGCATTGGAAATAGACTTATATAACAATTTTTTGGGGCAAAAATATCGAGTGGTTTTTCTGGTGTAATGTTGTATGCTTTAGTGCCGTTTATTGATACAACACAATTTGTTTTTGATTTGATATGTATGTATTTCTCCATATATTCCTCACAGTTTTGAATAATATATGCAAAAGGTGAGATTTTTATGATGTATGAGACTGGTTGATTTTGTGAATACTTTAAGTATGGAACGAAACGATAACAACATTGGCAAAATAATAAAGCTACCATATGCAGGCGGTGTTTCTGATGATGATATAACGGCATTGTTTGTTGGATTGGTAAAACTCATAAAACAAAACTCGATGAAGAAGTGTGAAAATTATTATGCTGAATACATTGATAAACTTAAAAAGGAAGTTGCACTTCTCAGACTTGAAAACAGAATTTTGCAAGGGGATGTAAAATAAAAGTAGGGTAAAAAGTGTTGTAACATACTTATATTTTATGATAAAATATAAGTATGTTAAAAATAATATATTCACAAACCAATAAAGATGGTGCTGAGCACATACTAAAACTACTTAAAAAACGTGACAAAAACATTCGTCACATAGTTTTTACGCCTGATAGAGCAAATCTTATGTATCAAAGGGAGATATTTGATTTTGTCAATGAAGAGTGTTTGTTTGATATTGATGTCACAACAATCAGCCGGTTTGCGTCACGTTTTAATAAGAGCAAAATCTTGACAAAACAGGGTGGCATAGCCATCATCAAAAAAATCTTGCTTGAAAACAAGGATAAACTCAAAATATTTTCTAAGAGTGTCGACTACAATGGTTTTGCACTCAGTCTTTTTGAGAGCATATGCATGTTTAAGTCGTGTCGGATTGAACCAAGTCAAATAGACCTTAATACAAAAAGTGGCGTTTTGAATGACAAACTTTATGACTTAAAATTTGTTTATGAAAAATATGAAGAATATTTGCAAGGAGAATATACCGATTCTTTCAGTGTGCTAAATCTATGCGCCAACAACATTAATTCGGAATACAACGATACAATTTTTTATTTTGTAGGATTTGACGACTTTACAAAACAGGGTTTTTATCTTATTGAGAAAATGCTTAAAAACGCAAAAGATGTTTATGTTTCGGCGGCCTATAGTAAAAAAGAATGGTGCAACAATTATACACTTTATGATTCGACGTTGTTGTCAAACTTTATTGATATTTGTAAAATAAATGCTGTCAAATACGAAATGATATTTGCTGAGCCGACTGGTGATATGGTTCATAAAATATTAAAGAAAAACTTGTTTGGTTTTGGCTTAAAAAAGGTCGTTGATACAGACACAATTGGGATTTGCGAATATGAAAATGTCGAGCAAGAAGTTGATGGAACGATAAAGTATCTTAGATATTTACTTCAAAAACAAAATTTGTATTATGGCGACTTTTCTGTAGTTGTGCCAGGACTGGAAAAGTACAAACCTTATCTCGAAAAGTCGTTTAGAAAATACAACATACCTTTTTATCTTGACCAAACCGGAAGTTATGCTGACAATGTTGTGTGTCGATACATAACTGCACTTGTAGATATTGTTGATGACCCAGAACAAATTTTTACGCTTTTAAATATTCCGTTTGTTAGTATAAACCCCGAGATGAAAAATGACTATCTAAATTATGTCCAAAAATTTGGTATTATGGGGGATTTGTTAATAAGCCAACCGCTTTTGGATAGTCCATATATGGTCGAACTTCGCAAATACATAAATGCAAGTGCGAAGACTGGTAGTGTGTCTGAGCATGTTGCCGTTTTGCGTGAATTTGTCGAAGGTGTTGCGTTTGTAAATATAAACCAATATGCTAAAAAGTGTTTTGATGAGAATGCGGTCGAACAGTACAAGAGTCTCAGTCAAGCGGTAAAAACGATGACGCGTGTTTTTGACGAGCTTGGCCAAGTATTGGGCAACTTTGAGTGTGACCACAAAACTTTTGCGGAAATTTATCGAAGTTTTGTCGACAATATCAATCTTACTTTGCCGCCTATTGTTGTGGATAGCGTGTTTGTAGGAGATATGGAAACATCATATTTACAAAAAACCAAATACACTTTTGTACTAGGCTGCAATGAAGGTAATATGCCAAATTATAGTGCAGAATTGGGTCTGTTTAGTGACAAGGAAATAGGTCTGATGCCAAAACAAGCACGTTTAAATCCGACAATTTTGCAGATAAACAAACGTAAAAAGTCCAAAGTTTTCGAGACTTTGACTGGCTTTGGTGATTATTTGCTTTTGTCTTACGTGACGTCAAATGGCAAGTCAAAAATGTTTGCTTCGTCGTTTATTGAAGATATCAAAACATTGTTTGGTGTGTCAGTAAAAGATATGTCTTGGGTGGACTTGCCGTATTTTGATAACAATCTAAACGTGCTTTCGGTTGAGTTTAATAATCTTGCTCAAAATGTGCTGGATGAAAATTTCTCAATGCTATTAAAACAATATGATTATATGCAAAGAAATATCGGTTATATCAGATATTTGTCCACACTAGAAAGGCTTGCAAGCGAAAAAGTTTTGCAAGAATATAATTATCAAAACAATATTTCACCTTTAAAAAAGTCGCCATTTTTAAAAAGCGGACGAGTGGGTGTGAGTGAAATTGAGAGTTACAACATGTGTCCTTACAAACACTTTGTTGAGTACGGACTTAAAGTCAGGGATAAGAAGAGTCAAACATTTGATGCAATCGATAATGGTCAAATAATTCACGAATTTTTGCGAACTGTTGTGCCAGTGCTTGAAAAACGTGAGTATGATAGGGCGGAAATAGTCGATTTGGTGGAAAATGTACTTACCCAAATTCTAAATAAAGAAGACTATTTGCACCTTGTAAAAAATCCTTATAATAAAGCAACCATCAAGGCGTTAAAAAACGAGTGTGTAAGGCTTGTGAAAGGTGTGATTTATTATCTAAACAATAGTGATTTTGAGCCATTTAAGTTTGAATTGCCTTTTTCTTATGGTCTCGGCAAAGTTGGGGTCGGTGGTCAAGAAATAGTGCTTGTTGGGGTGATTGATCGCATAGACAAGTGGAAAGACTATTTTACTATAGTCGATTACAAAACGGGTTCGACCACAATGAATGATTTCACCGATATTAAGAGTGGAAAAAAGTGGCAGTTGGTGGTGTACATGTATAGTCAAATAAAAGAAGGGCTAAAACCTGCCGGTTGTTTTTATTTACCTATAAAGAATGATTTTTTCAGTTCGGATAGTTTTCCGTATCAAATGCAAGGTGTTTTGAATAGCGATCCTAATATTATTGATGCAATGGATAAAAACCTTATAAATCAAAACACAAAAAGTCGCATTGTGCCGATTGAAACAAATGATGCTGGAATAAAGCCAAATTCGTTTTTCAAAAACATGTGTCTAAATGATGACCAAATTGCAAAATTGAATGATTATGTTTCGGTTAAGATTATAGAAAAAATAGAAGAAATAAATAGTGGAACCATAACTCCATTGCCGCTAGGAGACGAGAAAAACAATACTTGTAAATATTGTAAGTACTTGGGTCTTTGTTGTTTTAGTACGCTTTATGGAAATACGACAAATCAAGTCGAACCTTGCAAAACAGTAGATGACTTATATGGGGGTGCAAATGAGTAATTTTAAACCAAATAAAGACCAGTATGAGTTTATACATGAGAGAAACAAAAATGTTCTTGTTTCGGCAAGTGCTGGCAGTGGAAAAACTTCATCAATGGTGGAAAAAATCGTCGAAATAATCGATGGTGGAGTGTCTCTTGAAAAATTGTTGATAGTGACATATACTGTTGCTTCGGCAAATGAGATGAAGCAAAAACTTTATCGTGCCATTACCGAAAAAATGCAGGATTGTGATGAAGAAAAAAGAGCATTTCTTCTTGCACAACTCGATAGTTTGAATAATTGTGATATTGGCACAATTCACTCATTTTGTAAAAAGGTCATAACAAAATACTTTTATATTATTGACCAAGATCTAAATTATGGTATTTTAGAGAAAAGTGATTATCTCTATGATAAAGCAGTAAGAGCAGTGTTTAGGAAATATATTGTAAATGAAGATCAGAATTTTTTTACACTATATGAAAGCTATAATAGAAAACGTGATGAGCGTTTGCTTATAAATGTAATCAAACAATTAAGTAGTTTTTTTGCTAGTAAAATAGATTCAAATCTGTGGAAAAGAAATGTTTTAGATGCTTGTTATAATCCCGACGAACAAAATAATATTTGTGTAGAATATGTTTTAAATGTATTTAAGTCCCGTGCGGAAATTATCAGTAATTCATTTAAAAAATTAAAAAACATAGATGTTAGTGACAAATTGACGGCGTGTATTGACAGTAGAATGGTATTTTGCGACAATATCCTACATACAAAATCATATTCACAATTGGCAAAATTATCCGGTTTTGAAATCTTGAAAAAAGTGCCGACTCATAGACTTGATGCGTCATTTGCAGATTGGGCTAGAGAATATGAAGACACTATGGAGATGTTTAAGTCCTTTAGAGAAGACTTGAAAAAATTGGTGGATTTTGAGTTTGATTCGAGCCATATTGAAAGTATGAAAAAATTATTGGAGACATTGTTTGATGTGGTCGAACAAATCCAACAACAATATGACAAGTTTAAACGTGATAAAAATGTATTGGACTTTGCGGATTTGGAACATAAATGTTTTGATATACTTAGCAAAAGTAGTGAAGTCTGCAAAGAAATGCAAGACACTTATGAGTATATCTTTATTGATGAATATCAAGATGTAAATGAATTGCAAGAAGGTATTTTAAATCTTATTAAGAGACCAAATAATCTAAATCTTATTGGAGATATAAAACAAAGTATTTTTGCTTTCCGTCTTGCTACTCCAAAACTTTTTGTTGAAAAATATAATGATTATCCAAATGATCCTAATAGTCGTGTTATTATGTTTAACGAAAATTGGCGTAGTGAAAATTCTATTCTACAATTTGTAAACATGATTTGTAATAAGGTGATTACTAAGGATACCGTAGGTGTTGATTACAAATCGGATGCCCAACTTAAATATCCTAGCATAAAAGAAAAAGGTGATTGTTCGGTCGAAATAGATATCATAAACAAGGTTTCGAAATCAAAATCTAACGAGATAGAAGACGAAGAAGATAAAAACTATCTTCGAAAAGAAGCTCAAGTTGTTGCGAAGAAAATTACTGATATTTGTAATATGACCTACAAACAAGGAGACCAGACACTAAGATATAAGTTTAGCGATATAGCAATAATTGTTCGGAAAAAGAGTGGATTACTTGAAGAAATTGTCAATGTGTTGAAAGAATACAATATCCCTTGCAATGCTTCTTTCAAACTCAATATTTTCTCGTTTCGTTCTGTTCAAATAGTGTATTCAATTTTAAAGCTTTTAAATAATAGTGATGATGATTTATCTTGTGCGATCGTGCTCAAAAACTTGTTTGGTCTTACTGAAGAACAGTTTGTCGAAATAAAATCTATTGATGTAGTCTCGCTAAATAAGTGTTGTGATTTATATAAAAGCATGGGTGAAGATGAAGGGATTAAGTTAAAACTGCAAGATTATTGTGAGTTTTTATCTGATTTGCGATTTAAGATGACATATATGTCTCTATATGATATTATGCGTGAAGTTGTCGAACAATATCTTTCTTTTGAATTTTTGCGTAAAGACGGGATTGAAAACATGTCATATATTGACACTTTCTTACAACTTATTGACAATAAGCTCTATGCTTATGACATAAAGTCGTGTATTGATTATTTAAATGAATTGGAAAAAAATAAAACAGATATTGATTTTGCTAATAGTGATGGTGTAAATATTACAACTATTCATAGTAGTAAAGGGCTAGAATACAAGGCGGTAATTTTTGCGGGATTGGGTCAGAGATTGTCTATAAATTTAAACACTTCTGACATTGTTATTTCGGATAAATTTGGTGTCGGGTTACAATATCTTGATGTGGATAATCGTATCAAAAAAGAGTGTATAATTAAAAAGGCATGTTTGCTTGCAAACGAACGTGAAGAAGTTAATGAAGAACTTAGGCTTTTGTATGTTGCACTTACGCGTGGCATGAAGTATCTTGTACTTACTGGTGCTTATCCGGTGTCGGATATTATTGAAAAGAAAAATCAAAACATATATTCGTGTAGAAGATATTTTGATTGGATTTTTATGTCACTAGACTGGCTTGACCGCAAAAAATTTGATTCGTCACAAAATTTTAGTATTTTCGATGGGACTGATGGGCAAGCGCGTGTTGTTGTGGACGATTTTGATTTTGCTCAAAATGATAAAAGTGATTTAGTATTTGGTGATTATGATCAAAAACTTTTGGATAAAATAAAGAGAAATCTTACATGGAAATATCCATACGAATCAACCAAGCATTTATCAATTAAAAACAGTGTTAGTGGACTACTTAAAGAACAAAGCGATTACCAACATGATGTTGATATGTTTGAAGAACTCACACTTAATGAAAAAATTATGCCTAGCGAAGGCATTGAAAGGGGAAATGCTTATCACTCTGTTATGCAAGAAATAGATTTCTCTGCTGACTGTGATGTCGAAAAAATAATACATGATAAGGGTCTGGAGCATTTGGTAGATGCAAAGAAAATCAAAAAATGTGTCGAGACTATCAGATGTTTTACTTTAAATGCTAATGTAAAAAAAGAAGCCCAATTTTTGATGCAAACAAGACATTCGGACTTTGTAGCAAATGGAAGTGATAAAAAACTATTGGTGCAAGGTGTTGTGGATTTGTACATAGATGACGGGGAAAACATTACGCTTATCGACTACAAAACAAATCATGTGCAAGATGTCGATGTGCTAGCAAGAATGTATGCTACTCAAATGCGTCTCTATGCGCTTGCTCTTCAAAAGGCATTAAATAAACCAGTTAAAAATGTATATCTGTATAGTTTTGATAAGGACAAACTTGTCGATATGAATACTTACATAAAAATGAAAAATTGACGCAAATTATTAGTATTATTTTTTCTCTTGTGCTATACTACAATATATATATGTGTATTTAAACTAAGGAGAATGTTATGTTTAGATTATTGGGTGCTGCCCCTACTGAAATTTTTAAGTCACTTCTAAACTTTTTGGAAGAACTTGGAAAAATACTTGAATGGGAGTATATTTTATATATAGGTGTCGGACTTATTGTGATAGGTTCGTTGCTTTCTTTGTGGCGTTCGGTGTACACATACGAAATGCGTATGTTGCATACTTTGCAAAGACTTAACAAATATTTTCGCCAAAATCCTTATATAAATGACGACAATTTGATATATGTCAATGATATGTTTAAGAGAGTTCCACGAAATCTTAGATATGCTTGGCAACAATATATGTTAAATCGTGACCAACTTCCAAGTTATTATATGAATACAAATACTTGTCTTGACCAACCTTTAAAGGCTAGTTCGCATTCCAACACGGCAAAGATACTAAATCTTTATACTTATATTGTTGCGGTGCTTACATTTGTAATGGGCTTTACAAAATTTGCATTTATGGACGGAATGGAATCCCAACCTATTACGGTATTTATGTACTCAATGATTATTCCAGCAATTGTGCTAGTTGTGGGTCTAATATTTGTTATGATACTTAGATCAAGATATGTTGCTATTGTTGCTGATGATTATTCCGAATTCCACGAATTTGAGTCATATATAAACAAGGCTTGTACTACACTAAACTCTTTTATAGACTACGAAGTATTGTTTACAAAGAAAGAGATAAAAGATGGTATTCCTGTGCTTCAAGAGTATCTTGAAAAACGTGCTTTGCAAGAACAAAAAGAACGTGAAGAAAAAGAAATGCTTAGTGGAACATTTGAGTCGTACAATTTTGACGAACTTGGTGTCGAAAACTCGCTTTTGATTGAACGTGCTATGGTCGAGAGTGAAAAGTATTTTACTATCAAATCGACTATGAGCGAACGTATAAGCGGCAAAGAGCAAGAGATGTTTAATTATCAAAAGAATTTTGACGAAGTTACAAAAGAGTTTGAGCGTAAAGCCCAAGCCATTCGTGAAAACTTAAAACAACTAAACGAACAACTCAACAACACAAGTGTAAATATCGAAGCAAACTATATCAGAAAACGTTATAAAGAAGACCAACAACGTCTCCAACAACTTGAAAAAGACTATGAAGTAGCCTCTATCAGATTTAACAAACAACAAAACGAATTGCAAGCTGAGATAGATTCGTATAAGAAAGAGATAGCTGATAAAAAGGCTATACTTGAAAAAGCGATGACCGAAGAGGGTAGAACATATGCAAATAAGGTGTTTGGACTTATCAATGATAAAGTAACCGAACAAAACAAACCGATTATTGAGCAACAACGTGTCGACATGGAATCGCTCAAAGCACAAATCGAAGACTTAGATGTAAGAGTCAGAGAAAAAGAAAACCTTATTATTGACCTTGACGAGAAAAACAAACAAGTTACTGCCCAACTTGACGCTAAGAAAGCCGAACTTGAAGGTATCAAAAACTTAAAAGAGTATCTAAATAGCGCTGAGTTTAGACAAAGAGTATCAGATAAGAAAAAACGTCGTCCAGACGATGGCGAAGTCTTTGACAATATGGAACTTGAATCGTTAAAGTCTCGTGCAGAACTTGCCGAAGAACAACTTCGTCAAAGTGAAGAGCAAAGAAAACAATTACAAATTCAAGAAAATTCACTTGTTGCAAAATTGCGTTCGCTTGAAGAAAACGAGCAAAAACTTCGTAGTGAAAACCAAAAATTGCAAGCCGATATTAATGAAGCAAACAATGACAAAATTTCACAAGTTCAAAACGAACTCGAACAACTAAATCGTCGTATTGGTGTCGAGAATGAAAACATTGCACAAAAACAAGCCGAACTAAATTCAAAACTCCAAACAACAATCGATACTGTAGAAAACAAACTTACTAGTAAAAAACGTGCTGATTTCAATTCTTTAATTCAAAAAGCAGAAAAGGTTTCGACAAGTAAAAAGAAAACAAGCACTAAAAAGAACTAATAAAAAATGCCTATATATAGGCATTTTTTTTGTGTTTGAATACATGTGTGCATATGTTATTTGCTATGCAATGTGAGTTCTTTGAGTTTTCCGCTATACTTTATTTTGTTTAAAATTTTTGCAGTTATGGTGCTATTTGCTTTGACAATTATTTCACCATTAAGTCCAGTTATGTCTTGTGTTGCTTTGCGTCCTATAAGCATATTATTCCCCACGATTTCTCTTAATGGTGCTATGTTTTGTATGGTTACTATACGTGTATCGTGAGCAAAACTTGGTTTTTTAATTGCAAAAGTCGACATCTTTTCGTTTTGTTTGCTCTTTAACATTGTGATTTGATTGTTTGTGTACAAAACTTCGTTTGGATTTATTTCTTTGTCACATATGTATTTGGTTATTTTGTTGTTTTCTATCACGACATCTTTTATCTTTCCGTATATTTCGCCTTTTGTCGAGATAGTAAGTGTGTTTATTGGATTTGATAAATTTTCAAGCGACTTGTCTTCATTTTGCATGAGTGTTGTGTTGCTGACGTTTTTGATTGTTATGGCTTGGCCTGTTATGCCATATATCGACTTTGGGTGGAGCAGTGAGTATGTTTCGTCGTCTTCGTTGTAGATTACAAAATACTTGATTTTGGTTGTGTCGAGTAAAACATTTTCAATATGTCCTATACACTTTTGTTCGTTTATGCTGTACACTGGCAATGATATTAGTTCTGAAATATTGGGCATTTCAACCTCCTAAATTATTACTATTGTATTTAAAAAACTATGCTGGTATTCGTCAAAACTATGATATTTTTTTGTATATTTTTGGCGGGTGTGTTATAATTTAATAGGTGAAGTATGGGAATATTGGCAAAACTTAAAAATATTTTCGCTAAAAATATAGACTGTAGCAAAGATCTTGATGATGTTTTTTTTCACTTGATGCCTTGGGTGAAAGTGACCATTGATAGCAATTTAATCGTCAAAGATGGCTTTGTTGCTGTTTTTGTGTGTAAAAACAAAGTCACTGACATACTTCAATCTGGCAAGTACAAACTTAACAACAACACAATCCCTTACACTTTCAAACGTCTCAAATTATATAAAATAGACAAACATGGAAATATGGCAAAAAAATTTAATTGTGACATATATTTTGTGAGTACTGGGCTTGTACAAAATTTTGAGTTTGTCTCAAATAATCCATATATAAAAAAGAGCAACCGTTTTGGAAGAGTCGTGGCGTATAGCGAAGGTGTGTGTGATTTTAAAATTGCTGACCCTAAAAAACTTATAGAGTATATTTTGCTCGAACGCGCCTATATAAAAGACAAGGCAGCCATAAACGATATTTCTAGTATAATCGGCAATGGTGTAAACGAGATTATGGAAAAAAGTGGCGAGAGTTTTGGCTCGCTTATTGCAAATGTAAAGACGACAAATATTATTATCGACTCAAATATAGACAAAACTCTTGAGTTTTGTGGACTGAAGTGTAGTAATTTTGACTTGAGACTCATGCGAGTAAATTCGAGATTGCAAAAAAAACTAGACGAGTATTTGCAAATGCAAAAAGAATACAATATGCAATTTGCTGACACAGCAAACGATGTGCTAAATCAAACCTTAAATAGTGTCACCGTCGAACGTGAACAGGTAAGTGAAGTGGGAGAGGGTGCAAACCAAACGCATTTTGATACTGGCACAACACCTATTGATATGACAGCTCTTGGCAAAAAACAATGCAACTATTGTGGGAAATATATAAACGAAAAAGCAAGATATTGCGAGTTTTGTGGTTTTGACCAAAGTCGACTAAACTGACCTCATAATTGGGGTCTTGTTTTTTGTTTGTAGATATGATATAATAATAGTATATAAGGGGTGTGTTGTATGTCTATATTTAAAGATATAAAAAACTGGATTGAAGATAGAAGAATGAAGAAAGAAACCGAGGAGATGGTCGATTTACTAAATGATTCGGACTATTTGTATAGGTCGTGTGCTTTGTCGGACGAGAGTTTTGTACATAGAGTTGCAAACTATTTTTCGCTTATGTACAACGATTTGCACTTTTCAAACTTCGATGAGAAAAAGCATGAACAATTTAGTGAAATGGTGACTGAGTGGACTAAAAACTTTATTGATGCCGAAGAGATGCGACTTGACGATGTGAAAAATAAAATTTCGCACATCGAACAGCTTTTTAGTGAAACTGGGATAGACATATATAAGATGTTGTATTTTGATGATTGTGGTAAAATGCTCACTGACCTTGTTGAGACTGCACATCTAATCGAGCCTACTGAAAATACTTACAACCAACTTGACTATCATTCATTTAATATGCTTGAAAATAATATTAAAGGTGATATTGCACTTATCCAAAGTCTTGCCCAAGCAATATCGGGTGGGAAGTTGAGACGTGACGGAATGCCATTTGTTCGTGGCGAAGTTGTGCCTATCAAACTTGAAGCCTTTGAAGAGTACGAAGCATGTATTGACGAATTTGTAGAAGGAATAGAACTTCCAGAAAATGCCACACCTGACCAAATCTAAAAAGCAATGGAAGCATACGAAACATTTTTGGGTGATACATTTTGTGTAGAAGATTATGTAAATCTAGATGAATCATTCAAACATGTTGATAGCGACAATTTCCTTGAAATTACACATAAGATATTTGATTATCTTCATTCGAGTTATGCGGAGTATCAAGAAGAATTACATTATCTTGACCCGTACAAAGATGTGACTGTATATGACACTATGCTTGTCCCAAATGTTGCACTGCTCACATATATGGTCGACCCTATTATGATGTATGTTCCGTCAGAAATTGATTGTTTGTTTAATTTGCTTGATGGTACTGATAGTAAAATAACTATTGATAAAAAATATAGCGGTCATTATACTCGATATCTAAAAGAAAGCGATATTTCACAAGAAAATGCAAATATATACTTTACAGTCATGGACGACAATCTACGTCAAAGCGAAATAGACTACAACAATCTTGAAAACAAAGAAAAAAACAATACTGAGACAAAAACAAAAGCATCTTCAAAACAAGTAGATGGCAGATAATATACACAAAACAACATTTTATCGCTTTAAAATGTTGTTTTTTTTGCCGTTTTTATATATAATAAAACATATAGGAGAATGTTATGAAAATTGGTTTTGTAGTTCCCGTACTAAACGAGTGCGATATCCAACAACGTTATAATGCAATTGAGAGCGCATGCAAGGGTTTTGGGTGTGAATTTGAAGTGATTTTTGCTTTTAATAGCAAACTCAATGCACAATTTTCTCGTGTAAGGACACTATATATCGACAATAAAGCGGTCAGTGCTTTTAAGGTAAACAGCCCTGTAAACGAACACAAACTTATTGCACTTGCTTTGAAAAGTTGTGAAGGGTATGATGCGACTATTGTGTATTCGGCTAAAGAGACAATAAATGAAGAAGTGATTAAAGCATTTTTGTATTCGTGGAAGGCTGGAAACAAAATTGTTTATCTTAAAAAAGTGTATGGACACCCTAAAAAACTTTGGGTTAAATTTAAACATTGGCTTTATTCGGTTGGACTCAAAATGTTGGGACTATTTAAAGACTTCGGTGCCGAGACTGATATCCAACTCCTTGACAATGATGTCGTAAAAACCATAAATCAAGTGCCAGCCAAGAGTCGCCAACTCCGCGTGCTGGACTCGTTTATCGGTTATAATTATGACATTATAAAAATGGAAGTGGATAGTAAGGTTAAGGATAGCAAACTATATACCGATAAGACTAAAAGTGTGAAAAGAAGTAGTCTAGGTATGTACATATGTGCATTTTTGACTGTGGTGTTTTTGACTTTGGGACTGCTTAGTGCATGTAGTGTGTTTAAAATGAGTGTTATTTGGCAAATCGTGATGTGGTTTGGATTTGTAAGTACTCTTGTTTTGTGTTTGATATTCTATAGTCGATATTTGTTGGGGCTTAGAGTGGGTGACCCTATAGATGAAAAAGAACTTCACTCTCTTGAAATTACTCTTGAAAAATATAATATGTAAAAGGTGTTTTGCGACACCTTTTTGTCTATAATAAATAAGGGGGATTATATGGATATAAGAGATAGCGAATTGGCGCGAAAAATTATAAATTATTCGTGTGATGTTAAAAAGGGTGAGAAAGTGCTTATCGAATGTTGTGGCACGAGCGAGTATTTTATCGCTTGTCTCATAAGAGAAATATACAAAGCGGGTGCTATGCCTTTTGTGAAAAGTTATAACAAACGTATCAAGAAAGAGATACTTCGTGGTGCTGATAAAAAGTTTTTGGAAGAGTGGGCGAGTTGGGACGAAAAGTTTATGGACGATATGGATGCCGTCATTCTAGTCTCCGGTGACGACAATATCTTTGAGTACAACAATATTCCGCATGACGATATGGATTTGTATTCGAGTATTTATGTCAAACGAGTCCACCTTGATGTGCGGGTTAAGAAAAAATGGGTGCTACTTCGTTATCCGACACCGTCTTTTGCTCAAAGTAGTAAGATGAGTACAGAAGACTTTTCCGACTTTTTCTATAAGGTTTGCAATCTTGATTATGCACATATGTGCAAGTGTATGACTCCGCTTAAAAATCTTATGGAGCATACTGACGAAGTCAAAATAATCGCAAAGGATACAAATCTGACCTTTTCTATCAAAAACATTCCTGCTGTAAAGTGTTGTGGTGAGTGTAATATCCCAGACGGCGAATTGTATACGGCGCCAGTCAAGGACAGTATAAACGGTCATATAACTTTTAACATTCCGACTATATATAATGGCATCGAGCATCGTGATATTCGTTTGACTTTCAAAAACGGAAAAATTGTCGAAGCATCGAGCAACAACAGCGACAAGCTCTTGGACGTGCTAAATACTGACGAAGGTTCGAGATATATCGGTGAGTTTTCGTTTGGACTGAATCCATATATTGACCGACCTATACTTGACATTTTATTTGATGAAAAAATGGGCGAGTCTATTCATATGGCTGTTGGAGGCTGTTATGACGATGCATATAATGGAAACAAAAGTGCAATCCACTGGGATTTGATTCAGTCGCACGCCGAAGAATATGGCGGTGGCGAAATCTACTTTGACGGTGTATTGATAAGAAAAAATGGCCGCTTTATCCCAAACGATTTAGTTGCGCTTAATAAAGAAAATTTGATATAATAACACAAATAGGAGGATGTTATGAAAATAGCAAAAATAGGAATAAACGGTTTTGGCCGTATCGGTCGCCAACTTGTACGTATCGCATCAAAACTCGATGATGTAGATGTAGTGGCAGTAAATGACCCATTTATCACAGTCGACTATGCAAAGTATTTGTTGGAACGTGACACTGTGCATGGCACATTTGATGGCAAAGTCGATGTAAAAGGTGAGTATCTTGTAGTAAATGGCAAGAAAATTAAGTTTTTTGCTTGTATGAACCCAGAAGAAATTGACTGGAAAGGCACTGGTGCTGAGTATATTTGTGAAGCAACTGGTAAATTTACAAAGGCAGAAGATGCTGAGCGTCACCTTAAAGGCGGTGCTAAAAAGGTAGTAATCACCGCACCGGGCAAAGGCTGTCCAATGTTTGTTTATGGCGTAAACCACGACGAGTACAAAAAAGATATGACTGTAGTAAGTAATGCTAGTTGTACAACAAACTGCCTTGCACCTATCGCAAAGGTTGTAAATGACAATTGGGGCATTGAAGAAGGTCTTATGACTACTGTTCACTCTGTTACTGCGACCCAACTTACTGTCGATGGTCCAAGTAAAAAGGATTGGCGTGGTGGTCGTGCTGGTTGTGGAAACATCATTCCGTCTTCGACTGGCGCTGCAAAAGCGGTTGGGGTAGTTATCCCCGAACTTAATGGCAAACTCACAGGTATGAGTTTTAGAGTGCCTACCCTTGATGTATCGGTAGTTGACCTTACAGTCCGACTTAAAAAGCCTACAACATATGACGAAATAAAAACGGTTATGAAAAAATACGCCGACAAAAACATGAAAGACGTACTAGGTTATACTGACGAACCACTTGTGTCTAGCGACTTTATAGGCGACGAGCGTGCAAGTATATTTGATGCTTCTGCTGGTATTATGCTTAGCCCTACATTTGTAAAACTTGTCGCTTGGTATGACAATGAATGGGGTTATTCGGTACAATGCATGCGACTTATCCGCCATATGCACAAAGTCGATAGTGCGAAATAACTATACAAATTATCTTAGAGATAAAGAGTTTTCTTTATCTCTTTTTTTGAGAATTTTAGTTTTAAAATCAAACTAATTATCCTTGATTATTGGTGTAAATATTGTTATACTATTAAAGGAGAAATAATTATGAGATGTCCTATTTGTAATTGTAAAATGAAACACAAGACCATATGTCCGTATTGTAAAATTACGGGCGAGCAAGTCAAGGGTGCCAGCAACCAACTTGCAAAAATTGCACTTAAAAATGGCAAACGTAAAGAAGTGGTAAATAGTAGTACTTTGCCGTTTGATATAAACTTTACACGACTACTACTTGTCGCTATTTTTACGGGCTTTATAGGTGGTCACAACTATTATGTTGGCAAATACTACAAGGGTATTTATTGTAGTGCGAGCATGGCTTGGGCACTTATTATGGCAATAATTGGCGGTGTTTTTGGTGCGACAAAGTATTATGCTTTTGGATTGTTTTATGAAATATCGATACTACTGGCTGCACTTACAGTGTTGTTTTGGATATATGACATATTTAAAATAGCGACACACTCGTTTAGTGTTCCCGTAATTATTTGTGACGAAAAACAAGCAAATCAAAATGTAAAACTTAAAGAAGAACTCAAAAAGAAGGCGAAAAATGACTAAACGTGTTGTAATAGGTATGAGCGGTGGTGTCGATTCGAGTGTTGCGGCAGCGCTACTTAAAGAGCAAGGTTATGATGTAATCGGATTATATATGCTAAACTGGGAAGAAGAAGACGAAAATGGAGTATGCTCAGCGGTAAACGACTATGAAGATGTCAAACGCGTCTGCAATAATATAGGCATTCCTTACTATACTGTCAATTTTGCAAAAGAGTATCTCGACCGTGTGTTTAGCGAGTTTTTGCGTGAGTACAAACTTGGCCGAACACCAAATCCCGATGTACTATGTAATAGAGAAATCAAGTTTGGGCCATTTTTGGAGTATGCTAAAAAACTCGGTGCTGATTATATAGCGACAGGACACTACGCAAAAATCGAGCATGATGGTGACACTTCAAGACTACTAAAAGCCAAAGACCAAAACAAAGACCAAACATATTTTCTAAACCAACTTTCGCAAGACCAACTCAAAGATGTGTTGTTCCCGCTAGGCGATATAGAAAAACCTGAAGTAAGACGAATAGCTAAAAAATACAATTTGTCTACTGCTGAGAAAAAGGATAGTACAGGAATATGTTTTATCGGAGAAAAACGTTTTCGTGAATTTTTGCAAAATTATATCCCAGCAAAACGTGGCGATATCTGCACTGAAGACGGCGAAGTCGTAGGGACTCACGATGGCGTAATGTTTTACACTTTGGGTCAAAGACGTGGACTAAATATTGGTGGCAAACATGGCGGAAATGGCAAAAGGTGGTTTGTTTTTGACAAAAACGTGCAAAAAAACATACTATACGTGTCGCAAGGTGAAGATGATAGACTTTATTCGAAAGGGCTTGTGACATACAAAGTAAATTGGATACCTGACACCCCAAAACAAAAAGAGTTTGAGTGTTTTGCAAAGTTTAGATATCGCCAACCTGACCAAAAAGTCAAAGTGCGAATTGAAGATGGTAGAGTGTGTGTTGACTTTGTGGAGAAGCAAAGAGCAGTGACACCGGGACAATATGTAGTGTTTTACACTGAGACCGAGTGCCTTGGTGGTGGCATTATCGAAGAGGTGATATACTGATGAAAAAGTCGTTTGATGTTGTGTTTAAATACACTCTAAACAATATCCTTGTGCAATGGGATAAAAAAATAGATAGAGACGTAACAAAGTATTTGCCTAGCGATATATCTATAAATGATGCAAAGATAATGTACCATATCTACAATTCTTCTGATAAAATTACTGCTAGTATGCTTATGAAACTTTTAAACGTAACTAAGGGGACTTTGTCAGTAAATATAGAGAAATTGTCACAAAAGGGGTACTTGTTGAAAGAAAGTGACGATTTAGATGCAAGAAAGTCGTATTTAATTTTAAGTGAAAAAGGTGAAATTATTGCAAAACTTTATGATAATAATATAAATAATATTGTGTCTTCAATAGATAGAGATTTAAATACTTATGAGAAGAGCCTTCTACTTATATCGCTATCAAAAGTCGAAGATATACTTTACGAATAATACACGAAAACAATTCGTGTATTTTTCTTTTAATTAAAGCGATTATTTGATATAATAAATTTATGGAAATAATAGATATTGAAAATGTAATTTATGAGATAAATAAATCAAAGTTTTTGGGTTTTGCTTATCATGTGGAAAATGTCGAAGAAGTAGAATATAGGCTTCGACATATAAGGACATTGCATCAAAAAGCAACTCATGTGTGCTATGGTTATGTTATTGAAAATCCAAACATTGAAAAATGTAGTGATGATGGCGAGCCTGATGGAACGGCTGGCAGACCTATACTTGAAGTAATTAAAAAGTGTGGTATCACAAATGTGCTTATTGTTGTCGTAAGATATTTTGGTGGAATCAAACTTGGTGCAGGCGGTCTTCTTCGCGCATACTCGACATCTGCTAAAAATACTATTGATAGTACGACAATGGTTGAGTATCAAAAAGCATATAGATATTCACTCTCGATAGATGTCATTGATAGGGTCAAGCTTACACGCCTATTTGATAAATACATGCTCCAAATAGTTTCGCAAAATTATGGTCAAAATTATGATGTTGTCGTAGATTGTGATATTTTATGCTCTAATGAATTTGAAAGTGATTTAAGCAAAAACAACATAACAATAAATCAAAAAACTGAAATCAAAAAGAGAAAATAATGGGAAAGATAACAAAAATTGAAGTTCAAAAAAAGGATAAAAACAGAGTAAACATATATGTCGATGATGAGTTTTATTCTGGGCTTGCTATGGATACACTTGTCAAACACTCTCTCAAGGTGGGGGACGAGATAGATGAGCAAACTTTTTCCGATATTGTGTTGGAGAGTGAACGTATTGCACTTTTTAACAAGTGCCTTGACTATATAGGCTCATCATATAAGACTACAAAGCAAGTCAGAGATTATCTAAAACGTAAAGATTATGACGACAATATGATAAAGACGACACTTGAAAAACTTAAAGAGTATCGAGTGCTTGACGACGACAATTTTGCACGTATGTACATAAGCACATATAAAGCAAAATATGGCAACAATATGCTACGAAAAAAACTTGCCGAAAAGGGTGTTTCTAAATCTACGATTGACGAAGTGCTTGAAGAAAACGAAGTCGACTATGATGTTGTATACAAATTGGCACTTAAAAAACTTGGTCAAAAAGAACCTACTTATGAAAATATGACAAAAGTTATGCGATTTTTAGCGGGTAGGGGATTTGATTTTGACACAGTCAATAGCGTGTGTAAGAGCATTATGAAAGGCCATTGTTTTGACGATTAAAAATGGCGACAATTTAATTATTATTTAATAACCAATTTATGCTTGCAATTATGTTGTTTTGTCACAACTATTTTGCAAGTTTTTTTTGTATAAAATTATTTGTTTTCCATATACTAAAACCACAAAACGGGTGGTGTTATGGATAAAAACGACAATATAAAAAATCACAAAGATAATATGGAATATGATGGGCTTATCGAATGTGACGACGATATGTTTTTCGAGCATTATGGTATAGAACTTGAAAAAATGCGCCATAATCAAATGTTGCACAAAAGACAACCTTCTATTCATACAATGTTTAAAGCAGAGTATGCGAGTATGTATGCCGACCCTATGTATATTGGGCTAGGTCAAAGCATGGCAGAAGACTCTATGGGAGACGGGGACTATATTATGTACGAAGAGTGGTTGACTGATGGAAAACATAAAACGAGGAGAAATATATTTCGCTGACCTTAGTCCGGTCGTTGGTAGCGAACAAGGCGGGCTCAGACCTGTGCTTGTTGTGCAAAACAATGTGGGAAACAAATATTCGCCCACAGTTATTGTTGCGGCCATCACAAGCCAAATAAACAAAGCAAAAATCCCTACTCATATAGAGCTTTCGACTTACTACGGGCTTACAAAGGATTCGGTTGCACTTTTAGAACAACTCCGCACTATCGACAAGCGCCGACTCCGTGACCGAATAGGGTGTGTCGATGGTGACAAAATGCGTGCAGTCGACACGGCACTTGAAATAAGTCTCGGTTTTGGGACTACATAAAAAGTATGTTTTTATAGCCTTTTGAAAAATCTAATTACATTTTATGTAATTATTTTTTTATTTTCACGTATTTTTTTTGCATAATTGGGTATTGACAATCATGTAGTTTCATAGTATACTATGTATGTTAAAAAAAGACCTCGGGGAGGGTATGACTTATGAGTAAATCTACAATCAAACAAGAATTGGTAAATCGCCTTAGTGAGAAATTTCGAAGCATAAATAATGATTTGTTTTCAGGTGTGAAAAATGATCCTAAAAATACTTCTTTTGTCGATTTTATAAACTTTTCTTTTTATGGAATCGTGCCAAGTGGTAGTTTTACTGATTTGGGGATTGATGAAAAAGATTATGTTTATAGTTTTTCGGTGAAAAATGCTGTTAAAAATACACTTAAATTAAATAGCGATGCTAAGTTGCCTTTAGGAATCTCGCAAGCAAGTGATGATGGCAAAGATCTCAAACTAAATATTTCTTTCAATAATGTAAATGCCGGTTATGAACTTAATTTTCTTGATGTTTCTAGAATGACAAGTATCATAAACGATAAATTGTCAAAATTTATCAATCACCGTAAAGGGCTTTTGCCTGCAGAATGCAATAAATATAAGACAATAGACGACTTTTATGATGCAGTAATAAAAGACTATAATAAAGGACTTGAAAATAGTGAGAGAATTGGACACAAAAGTAGCCCTATAGCTCGCGAAAATTTTGTAAATATGTTTCACAATCCGCTTATAGAAGGTATTAGAGACTTGGGTACCGAATTGGAAAAATCATATCTTGCTACAAAGTCAGTAGCTGATGTAGTAAAACAACAAGAAGATATTGCAAAACATGCTGAAGCAAAACGACTAAAAGAGATTAAAAAGGCCGAAAATCAAAAAGAAAAAGAAGTTGCCCTTTCAAGACTAGGTAGTGGATTATTGCAAGTTGCAAATAGAAAAATTGAAGAAAACACCCTTGTTTCGTTTGCTTTGGTAGGTGAGAATGGACAATGGTATGGCTATGAAACCAAAATGTCTTTGGCTGATATTAAATTTAAATATGATCTTTCCTATGCACAAAGATTTTTGATAATGGAAGTTGTCGATAAAAACAACAATGCAAAACCGCTTGATAGCACTATAGTTGATATTTGTCCAAATGCAACTTCTATAGAAATAGGAGCAAATGTTACACAAATAAACAACAATGCTTTTGCAAGAAAAAATATCAATTCTGTTTTCTTGGTTGCAGATGAGTCATTTGATTCAAACGGCAATCTTGTATGGAAACTAGAAGAAGATGCATTTAAATCAGACAATTCGAAACTAAAAGTGTATGTTTCGGGTCACAAAGGCAAAAACAATGTGTATACTGGTTATACCCCTGATTTGTTTATGCAACAATATTACAACAACGAACTCCAAAATAGTATAGCTGGTCGTGTAAGTAGATCTAAATATGTTTCTACTTCAAATAAAAACACAATTTCAGTGCCTGTCGAATCTAACAATGTTGTCGATGAAAAACAAGAAAAAGAAAACTATCCAGTTGTTGCTTGGAAAAACTATCCTGTTGTTGTTTGGAACAACAATATCATAAACAACATCGCTATTGACGAGATAAATAGAGAACGACAAGAAGCGTATGAAAAAGAAACAGAAGTTACTTTATTTTTGCTTTCTGCTGTTAAAAACAATAATGGCAAAGTAACAAATGTTCCTTCAACGGCTGTTGGCGACCCAATTACTGGCACTATATCAGAAATTAAGAAAAAATATTCCGAGCACCTAAATAAAGCCGATGGCGTACTTATAATGGGTGTTTTTGATAAAAAGGATAACACACCAGGTCCGCTTACAAAAGATATTGTAGATCTTTGTCCAAATGCTAGTACTATCGAAGTAAGTCCAAATGTATCACAAATAAGTAAAGAAGCATTTAGCAGAGATAGTATTTCAGATGTTTTCTTGATGGGCGGCGAAAATTTTGATTCCGAAACTGGCAAATTGGCTTGGGATATCGAACAAGGCGCTGTAGGAAATGGAAATAGTGATTTCCGTATTCACCTTGCTGGTGCTAGACGTGGTGTAGAAGGCGGTGTTTATACTGGCTTTACTGCTGAAAGTTTTAACAATTTTTACGAAAATTACAACGGACTACTTAAAGCCGATGTAAATGGCGGAATTCTCACTACATCTAAAGAGTCGGTTGTTCCTAAAACTGACAATAACGAGAAAGTTGTGACAAAAATTGATGATGCTGAAAGTGTTGCTACTGTCGACACAAACAACAATGTTGTTAACAACGGTGGACAAAATAGCAATGCAAATAGCAATGTTAATATTAATCAAGCATCTACAAACACTAATACAAACAACAATAATACTGTAAATACCAATACTACAAATACCGCGACTAATAATTATCAAGGACGACCACATGTTTATCCGTATGTCCTTGACAAGCACCGTCATCTAAACTTTGGTTTTGGTTCCATTGTGCGTTGGAGTATCAAACGTCCAGTTTGGTCGACTATTGCTATTACTGGTGGACTTTTGGGTGTTGCTGGTATTTTGAGTGGAGTAGTTCCTGCATTTGGTGCATTGTTCTCATCTATTAAGATTGCTACAATATCAGTAGTTTCTGTAGGCATACTTGTTGGTGGTGCAATACAAATAGGAAAACAAATCTTGAAGAAGACAAATCCTAGATATCGTAGTCTTTTCTTGACAGATAAAGCAAACAAACTAAACAGAAAGATTGCTGACAAAATCCGCCGTATTCAAAGCAATATGAATAACCAAAGAAGATTGTTGGAAGATGAAGTTGGATTATTGCATGGCAATGCAACAAAAACCGAAGGAAGAAAAGAACTTTCTGAAAACAACATCAATACTATTCGTAACGAACATGCCGAATATCTAAAACTTCAAAAACAAAACCAAAAACTTATTCAAAGTGGCAAGGGTATTACTAATCTTAACAACAGAATGCAACGAATAATGGAAGAAGTGGATAGACTTGAAGGTACAATTGGAAGAGAAGATTCACTAAAACAAAGATTGCGTCAAGATAAAGTTAAAGATGTTAATTCGATTATTGGATACGTAAATAGAGCACACAAACAAATGGGTAAAGTATATCGACCAAACACAAATATGGATATTCCTGAAGGCGAATCAAATGCAAATGTTTATGACCATTATCGTCGTTATTATACTGATAAGGTTAACCAACAATATGGAACAAGCAATTATAGATTTAGAGAAAATCAAATTATGAATATGCCGCTTGATAGTGATTATACACAAGATATTAAGTCTGATGTTCGTAATAGAGTGGGTCGCATTCTTGATGGCGAAAGCGAAGATAATTTTGGTGTAAGATTCATTAACATTGAAGGTAAAGAAGAATATGTTAGATCAAACAACCCAAAATATTTTAGACGTAATAACCGAAATAATAATACGGCTCGTGAAAACAACAATGCTGATGCTAATGTAAACACAAATACTGGCGATGGCAATGAAAACGAAAGATAACTTTGAAAATAGACCACAAACGTGGTCTATTTTTTGTCGCAAAATATAGTTTGAGTAAAATTATGCCAAAATCACAGTGCAAGAGTTTGCTTTTAATAAGGTTAAGTAATATAATATATATAATTATTATATATACAATGGAGTGGCTATGAAAGACGACTTTACTATATGGGGCTTTAAGATAAACACACGTAAATTTATGTTGACTTTGGGTATATCAGCGGCAGTGCTTATATTGCTTGTTATACTAGATATGTTTGTAATTGATATAAGTTGGTACGGGGTGATAATTGGTGTTGGATTTTTGGTTGCCATTTGGCTTGCAACCAAACTTGCCAGTTTTCGTGACCTGCCAAATGATTTTGCTTATGACCTTATTCTTTGGATATTCCCACTGTCTATTATTGGTGCGCGTGCATATTATGTGCTCACATCTCTTGACGAATTTGAAACTTTTGGTGAGATGCTTGCTGTCTGGAACGGTGGCATGGCTATATATGGTGGCATAATTGGCGGTCTTATTGGGCTTATTATATGCTGTAGTATCAAAAAGAAAAACATTGTAGACACTATGGACTTGGCTTGTCCGTGCCTTATCATCGCACAAAGCATAGGCAGATGGGGAAACTTTGTAAATCAAGAAGTTTATGGCTGGGAAGTGACAAACAAGGCATGGCAATGGTTTCCGTTTGCTGTCAAAATCGGTGAGTCGTGGCACTTGGCAACTTTCTTTTACGAGAGTATTTTAAATCTTGGCGGGTTCTTCTTGCTTACACATCTACTTAGAAAACATCGTGATAGGGGACTTGTGACATCTGTTTATATGATTTTCTACGGCACTGTACGTATAATACTTGAAGCACTAAGAGAAGATTATTACATTTTAAAGATACCACACACAAATTTGGCAGTATCACAAGTGGTTAGTGGGGTAATAATTGTTATAGGGATAGTTTGGCTGACCCTAATACTTGTGAGACGTAGGAAAGAACGAATTGCGAAGATACAATAGTTATTTGACGACAATATGCTTACTCATACTTGGCATGAGTGTGGTGTATATTATGACAATATCAAATTTTGAAAGAGCAAAAACAAATGTTTTCTTGCTCTTTTTTGCACTAACGACTGCTTGTTTGGTGCTTTTTGTCAAATTTTTCTATTTTAAAAATCGCACAATCGCTTGGTTTGTTTTGGTTTTGGCACAATTTTGTGTTATTATATACTTGTATATGGCGGGCATCGTCAATGATTCGTTGTGGCCGATATTGTTTTTTGTGCCTGCCACAGCAAATATTATCGTGTTTTTCCATGGTGAAGGAATTAGTCGATACTTGACAAGCATACTCATCAATATGGGCATATGTGCACTAATGTACTCAAGGGGTGTTTTGTCACTACTCTGGAGTCTAATATTGTTGTTTGGATTATTGGCACTTGCTTATGCCTTGGAAAGAATATATATTTTACTAAAACGGAGATATTATGGTAAAGTTTGATACAGATAAAAAAGGTTATGATGTCACTCAAGTAGACAATTATATCAAGACACTCACGCTTAAATACGAAGAAAAACTGGCCGAACAAAAGGACAGAGTTTTTACACTCCGCAATGAAGTCAATGTGTTAAAAGAACGACTTGAAGGATATCAAGATAAGGATAGGCAAATATCAAAGGCGCTTATTTTTGCAGTGGAAAAAGCCGACCAAATAGAAAATAGCGCAAAAAAACTTTATGACCTTGAAATCAAACGCATAAATCTGTTGTATGAAAAATGGAACACCATAATGGGTGAGATAGAGCGAGTGTATGGCAAAAGTAGTAGCCTTGATATTGCGCCGCTAATCGAAGAGTTTAGAAATGGGCTTGATAGCATACTAAAACAAAACCAAAAAATAACCAATACAAATGTCAAGACGCAAATTAAAAACAATAGTGACAATTACATAAAGAATTTGCTAAACAAAATGGACTATGTCATAAATAGCAGTAATGAAGAGATAGAAAAACCACGCAAACTGGTCAAACTTGAAGACCGTGTAGAGAAGAGAGAAAAAATAGTTCATGAAGAAAAACCTGTCAAACTCCAAAGTATCAGCAATCGCCTTGATGCACTAAACTCAAAACTAGGCACAAAGCATGACAATCTTGTTGATGCATACTTGGACGAGCGAGAGCATGACAACAATGCATTTGCACGCAAACTTACTCGTAAGAAAAAATATGAAGTAAACGAGAGTGGTTTTGATTTGCAAGAAGCGCTAAATCCAAAAGAAGATTTAGATGAAATAATGAAGGCATTTGACTTTTTTAATAAATAACAACTTATACAATCCGAGTAATTTGCTCGGATTTTTTATTTTCTACTTTCCTTTATTTTTGGAAAACTATATAAAACGTAAAAGATATATAGTAAAAGTAATATATTGTTATAAAAGTTACACAAAGTGAGTATAACTCTCTTTGTTTGTTTTGCGTATTTGCCCGCTACCCCTTGAAAAAGTCGAAAAACTTGTAAAAGGTGTTTCAATCTGCTTGACACATGTCGGGGGGGGGGGGTAAAATAATTTTAAAGGATAAAGGTTGTGGGTGATATATGTATCGCACACAGACACAAGCCACTTAATGCACGGGCCAGATTGTAGATTAAAA
This sequence comes from uncultured Christensenella sp., assembly GCA_964434265.1. GTDB lineage: Bacteria > Bacillota > Clostridia > Christensenellales > UBA1242 > UBA11490. The sequence goes on from CAYSUK010000008.1 coordinate 42,753, forward strand.
ACAAAAGGTAAAACGAGAGGATATGTATAAAGTAACTTTACACATAAGACAAGCACCGGGAGCGGTTTTCGACTTGTTAAAATTGAAAAGGACGGATATTGAAGGTAATTATTCAATACACAAACTTGAGTTTGTGGTACATAGTAGCGTTAGAGTTAAGGCACATCTTGGCTTTTTCAATAATATGTACATAAATTTTTCTGGCGGCAGGAGTATGAGTGGTGACTTTTACGGGATAGTTAGCAAAAACTCGACAACAGGTATTTCTATTAATTGGTCCGATGGAAAACCTCCAGTCAGAATTTCTAGGTGGGGTTTTTCATAGTAATGTAATATAAGATGCATCTCATTTGGGGTGCGTTTTTTTTAGCTTGTAAAATATATAAGGTAGGGGTTGAAATAAAAGAAAAAGTTTGTTATACTAAATTATAGGAGATTATTATGTGGATTAAAGAAGGCGTAAATGATGTTAGTGATTTGATTAAAAACAACACTAAAGAAAATGCTATTGCGACCCAATTAAGAAATGTTAGGACGTCTATTGATATTTGTCAATTTGTAATAGATGTTATTTTTAACACGGACAATATTCAAAGCACAGCAGAAGTTTATCCGGGGATATTGGAGAAAATAGACGAAATACAAAAATCTTATGTTGATAATTACAACAGAGAAGTAAACAAAGCACGTGATATGCTCCAACAAATTAAAAATCGCGTAAACACAAAAAAGATTAACAAAGCTTACAAAATGATTCGTGAGTATAAGAAAAAATACGAAGAAGATATGGAAGTATTTGAACAACACAAAAAAGATGTGGTAGAAAATCCATTTGTACTACGCGAATTGGAAAATTATGACCAAGATAAAATATGGGCTCTCATAGCCGGTTTTAAAATTGTATCTCTCAGCGACCGAAATCTAAATCTTGTAGACCACACTACTTGGGAACAAATTTTTCAAGGTCGATTTATGAAGACTAGACTAAACAATAAGAAGAGTATTGATCAAGTACTACAAACCAAGTTTGATACGACATACGAAAACAATATTGTCTCTAGACAAAAAACAGAGCTTTTTGATCATAGAAACAAAAAACGAGAAGCGCAAATACAAAACTTGCCCGATGAAGTAAGAGAAGTAGTAGTTGATTGTTTTGAAAATGGCATGTACATGAGTGCTGATGTACTAAATTCTATCTATACATGCATGAAAAACAAGGTTAATGGCGACAAAATAGCTGACAGAACATACAATCATGCTATCAGATACATGTTAGAGTATGACGAAAAAACCAAAACCATAACCTACAAAGATGGTGTTGATAAAAAATATGTGTTTAGATATATTCCAGTTTTAAATTCTGACAACGGAATAATTGAGATAGATATCACAAGTGATATTGACGCAATAGGTTCACGTAGGGTGATGTATTACAATCCTTATCAAGTGAAAAACAAATTGTGCTCAGAAGATGTTTTGTCGGAGTATGTTTTGACCGACCCGCCACAATGTTATAGTAGTAAAGGCGAACTTTTACAAATCAAGGAAGGCTATTCAAACAAATTTATTTACCAATATATCAAACTTTTACGTAATGATTTTGCACACGGTGCATACAATATCTATAAAAACTATAAAAACGATTATTGGGTTTGCACTGGCAATGAAGGTGCAGAATTGCATTATCCATATATGTGGCTACAAAATCTACAAAGTTCGTTTACCACAATCGAACAAGTTTTGTATGGCGAGCATTCGCAAAATCGTGGTTCGCTCCAATACTATGGTGTCGTAAATGCTAATACAAATATCAAAACCAACAATGTATTTACACTTGCCATTGTTCCAGAGATTACTAAAGGTTTTGCAAGTAGGCGAGATGTTGTGGAACTATTGCAAAAAGCCAGTTATTTTACAGTTGAGATAAATGATGATATTCCGCATAGCGAAGCTGAGACTTTAGTTAAAAATATTTCAAATAAGTATAGTAGATTACAATCGTCTTTGTATGCTGAATATAAGACCAATTTGAAAAACTATGTTGCAAAACTTGAAAAGCAAAAAGTTCCAACAACAGAGATTCTTAAACTTAAAGAGAGTAAAGATAAAGAATTGAGATTGCAGATCGAACAAAAAATGCATAATCAAATTTCCTTAGAATTTAGTAATCAAAAACTATTTAGAAAAGAAAAACTTAAAGATTTTGCCGTAACGACTGTTTCTGTGGTTAATGATGCAAAACTAATCCGTGAGGCAATCGACAATATTGCAGATATGTTGACAAATGCTGATTGTTTTAAAACTGATGACAGTGGCAATATCAAAATGTCGACAGCCACACAATGTGAAAAATTATTTGATGCACTAAATGTCGGCAGTGACAGCAATCTAAACTTGTTTAAAAACAAAGGCAGTGAAGTTTTGGACTATACTCAATTGGGCTGGCTAATGGATATTGTGTCAGATTCAAACGAGTATCCGGCATGTGATCCAAGAAAAGGCGGCAATCCAAAATGTTTTGGAATAGGAATGGAATGTGTGAAAGCACTCGCACTTTACAAAAAAGATGTTTTGTCTTCGATAGGCGCTTTTGCAATGTATAGTGCTATTGTTGCAAATGGATACAACGATGCTATAAATAGTAAAGATACCGAATTTTTTGGGTTAAACACAAATGATGCTAAAAAATTGTCAGATATAAATATGAAGGAATTGGTGTTTACAAAACATTTTGCAAAAGGTGGCAGAAAGAATGTTTCTGTTATGAAAAATGATATCGAAAATCGCAAGATTGTTATTGATACACTTAGAAATGCAGTTGCGCATGGCAATATTGAGACTTCTGTGGGGCAGGGTGGTCTTAAAAATCCAAATGACCTATTGTTCTCATTTAAAGACGTCAATTGTGCAAATGGCAATACGGGATATAGTGTAAGCATGAGTCTTGCAGGCCTTATGCGTTTGGTATCTGACCCTACTTTCTCAAGCCCAACTTCGACAGACCACGAGTATGTTTTGGATAGTATCAAATACAATCAAAAGAAATATGGTCATATCTTATTGACAAGTTGTGATAATGAATCACAAAATATTATTAAAGGTAAAAAAGTGAAATTAACTAAATACAAAAAGAATGATGGCAGATAATATATGGACATATGTACAAGACCGACAATTTAGATTGTTGGTCTTTTTTTATTAAATAATTGGGTTGTTGGAAATAAAAAATTGAGTTTGACAAAATTAATTTGTAGTAATTTTTGAAGTTTTGAAGAGTGCAAATCAAAGAAATTAGATTGTTTTGCGATACACGGGGGTGTGTGTATGCGAAAATGATGAAAAATATTTTAAAAACTTTTTAAAAACTTTGAAAAAAGTATTGACTTGTTATGTTTTGAGTGGTAAACTATGCTTGCTGTTAAACTGAAATGGTGATACAGCAAGTACATTAACAAATGAATAGAGATAGATGAATTAAAACTTTGTTAATTTTTTTGAATTACACATAATGAATCTATACGAACTAATACGCAAAGTAGTTTGTTTAGAGTCAAGATTTAAACATAAGAGTTTGATCCTGGCTCAGGACGAACGCTGGCGGCGTGCTTAACACATGCAAGTCGAACGAAGTATTTTGAGAGCTTGCTCTTAGAATACTTAGTGGCGGACGGGTGAGTAACGCGTGAGGAATCTGCCTCAATCAGGGGGATAACAGTTAGAAATAGCTGCTAATACCGCATAAGACCACAGTACCGCATGGTACAGGGGTAAAAGAGTTATGTATCGGATTGAGATGACCTTGCGTCCTATTAGCTAGTTGGTGAGGTAACGGCCCACCAAGGCGACGATAGGTAGCCGACCTGAGAGGGTGATCGGCCACACTGGAACTGAGATACGGACCAGACTCCTACGGGAGGCAGCAGTGGGGAATATTGGGCAATGGAGGCAA
>CAYSUK010000009.1:0-12053 GCA_964434265.1 uncultured Christensenella sp.
TTATCATCTCAAGGCGAAAGAAAATACATTTACTTGTTCAAGACAAGCACACGCCCTGTTGTAAAATTAAGGGTAAATGCTAATTTATGCTAACTTTGTCTTTTATTTAATAAACCTTATTTTTTACTCAATTTTTAAGGTTGTATTATAATGTAGAAATATTTTTTTAATTATTTTGTGAAAAACATATCAAATTTTTGATTTTTATGTTATACTTATTCTGTATTAGTTATATTTTAGGAGAAAATAAATGAAAGATATAAAAACGGATGTCATAATCTGTGGAGATACAATTGAACAAATGAAGTTATTGCCAGATGAGTCGGTTGATTTAATATTTGCAGACCCACCGTATTGGATGAGAGTTGAGGGCGTTTTGCATAGGGTAAATGGCAATGAATATGATGGTTGTGATGATGAATGGGATAATCAATTTAACACATTAGAAGATTATCAAAAATTCACGAGAGAATGGTTGTCAGAATGTAAAAGAATATTAAAGAAAAATGGTTCTTTTTGGGTTATTGGTGGAATGCAGTGTATTTATACAATTGGGTCAATAATGCAAGAACTGGGATTTTGGTTCATAAATGATGTTGTTTGGGCAAAAAAGAATCCTACACCAAACTTTATGGGCACAAGACTTAATAATGCTCACGAAACTTTAATTTGGGCAATTAAAGACCAAAAATATTCATTTACATTTAATTATAAAACCGCAAAAGAATTAAATACAGATACAGTATACGAAAAGGATTTTGCCAAAGGTATTAGAAAACAACTTGGTTCAGTGTGGAGAATTGGTGTCTGTCAAGGAGTTGAAAGAATAAAAGATAGAAATGGAAATAAACTCCATTCTACACAAAAACCAGAAGAATTGTTATATAGAATAATTGCTATAAGTTCTAAACTTGGAGATGTTGTTTTAGACCCATTTGGTGGAACAATGACAACTGGTGCTATTGCAAAAAAAATGGGAAGAAAATATATCTGTATTGAAAGAGATAAAACGTATTGCGATTATGGAGAACAACGATTGAAAAATATTGTTCCAGTTATTGGGGATATTGAAAATGCTTCATTTGATGTTAGACCGCCCAAAGTAACATTTGCAGAAATGATAGAAGATGGATATTTTACTGCTGGAGAAAAAATGTATTTTAATGAAAAACCTTATTTTTTCTTAACCGAAAAAGGAAAATTGCATAGAGATGGTTGCGAAGATATTGATATTCATTCAGCAATAGCAAAAATTAAAGAATCAAAAGCAAAAAGATTAAACGGTTGGGATTATTGGTCAGTAAAAAGAGATAATTCATTTATTCCAATAAATAACATAAGAAAACAATATTTAAGAGAGGTAAAAAACTATGAATAAAATTCAAACAATACTTTCAGATTCCATTAAAGACTTAATAAAACACTCATCAACCAAACAAAAAATTACAGCACTAGAAAATAAGCATAATGTAAAATTACATTTTATCCCATATAAATATAGAGTATTTGGTGGTATTCTTCAATCAATGAATATTCAATTTGGAAACTTTATAGAAAAAGTAATGGATGAAGTTATTTCGGATAATCCAAATAATGAAATTATAAGACAATATTCAGGCAAGAAAAGTAATAGTTTTCAATTAAGCAAGAAATCTGATGCTTTAATTGATGCGTATATTTCAAGTTGTCAAGTTGGAAATTTTTCTGAAGAAGAATTAAGAAAAGAGTTCTCTAATTTAATTTCGCAAATTAAGACAAATGAAGCAGATAAAAATAATGAATTTGCAACATTCAAGCACGATGTAGATGTTTTATTTAGAGATAAAAACACAAACATTCATTATTATGTTGAAATAAAATATAATGATGACCACGACACTGGTAAATTTGTAGATATAAATAGAAAGTTGTTAAAGACTTATGCTTATTTGCAAAGAGAGTTGGGAGAAGATATAGAATTGCACCCTATTCTATTTTATTTCAATAACAAAAAAATGAAAGGTAATATATATTTGCCAGAAAAAGAAGTTATTTATAGAGGCAAGAGATTCTTTGATTGTTTTGCAAATGTAAAATATGAAGATATGGATACATATATGAAAACAATTAGTGAATCGCCCGAAACAATTCAATCATTCAATGACTTATATGAAAAAATTGTAAAATCATAATTTAATTATATTGCGTATAAAAAAGACTAAATCGGTTTCGATTTAGTCTTTTTGTGGTGCGCCCTAAGAGATTCGAACTCCCGACCTTTGGTTCCGTAGACCAACGCTCTATCCAGCTGAGCTAAGAGCGCACATATATATTTAATTTTGTTGGACCCGCTGGATAGAGTAAACCCAGTCGTCTCTCAGTATTTAGACGCGTACTCTTTTCTAAATACGTTATTTATATTACACCAGTTTTGTGCATTTGTCAATTATAAATCTAATTATTTTAATATGTTTGGCCTATTTTTAATAATAACCACCTATTTCAATAATAGGTGGTTTTTTAGTTTATCTTGTCGAGACATCTTTTGAATTGTTTGATTTGGCTGAATTGTTTTCAGTTTTGGTGTTTTGTTTAGCTTTTTTATTTGCTTCTTTCTTTAATGTATGCTCTTGTGCTATATCGCTCCAAACTTGTTTTGCTTCTGTGATAAAATTATTTAAGTCGCTCCACTCTATGTTTAGGATAATGTCTGAACTCTCACATACAGGATAACCACCAAATAATACTGGCTTATCTAAAAATTTTGAATTTTCATTTTTAAGTTCGTCGTACGAGCGTCCAATATTGTGTTTTATTACATTTACAGCTTTCCTAGTTTGGTCTACGCAAGTATAATTTTTAAGATTGATTGTTGGACTTAAATCGGCTTTTGGCATTTTTTTAACAACGTCGCTATATCTGACCATTTGATTTTCAAAACTTGCATACAATTTTTGCATATACCCGGCCAAAATGTCATATTGCATCATTTTTTTATCGCTTACTTTTTCTTGATACTCGTCTAGATAAAGCTCTTCAAATTTGTATTTGTCTTCAAATTGTTCACCCAATTTAGCATATTCTTTTTCAAGTTTTGCTATCTCCGAAACAACATCATTTTCTATAATAGCGTAAAGCGCACGCGAACAATTTTTTAAATCTCTATCAAGTTCGCCTTGAAATAGCATCAAATGATAATCTAAATAATCCATCTCTTTCTCCTTTTCATCTAAATTTATTGTACCACATTATCGTATTTTGTCAATATGCAGAATTTGTTATTTTAAAATAAAACGAGTATGTGTATTTGACAAAAAATGTAGCCTACAATATAATAGTGATATGAACAACCTATTTAAAAAGAAAGAAAAAAAGCCGAAGAAAAAACTCACGCAAAACCAACTTATAAATCGGATAAGTTATGTTGTTTTTGCAGTAATGATAGTGGTTATGCTTATTATTGTTGTGCCACAAAGTATTGAAGACATAAAAGATTCGACGGTAGGACAATTTGATATTCTAGACGATCTTTGTGTAGAGTGTGAGATAAGCGACATTACAAATCAAACCATAACCAACAACGATATGGCCGAACTCAAAACCAAACTAGAAAATGCGGGTATCAATATTTTTGACGGCGAACATATTAGTTTGGACAAATACAACGAAATATCGTCGTGCGATAGTTTTTCGCTGACCGCAAACGAACTTATGTGTTTTGTAAACGAACTGCTTTCGATAACTCCAAACTATTATTCGACAACTTTTTATTATGCCGAACTAACTACCGACACATCTACAAAACTTTTGTGTGTGGCTAGATTAAATTTTAGATCATTATGTCGATTTGGCGACAGTCAAATACAAATGTATAATTCGCTTAATTATACTGTCCCAAACAAAGTCTATCTTACGACTCTCACAGATATTTCCGACACCGTTTCGTCGAGTGTGACGTTTAATGCTCTAGACACTAAAAAGAGCAATAGTGCAAAAGCATTTATTGAGAGCAATCGAACAAATTTTGTGGTTGAAAATGTTTTGTATGACACAATCAAATCGGCACTAAATACTTTTTGTGAAAAAGTGGATATGACATTTGATTTTACTCAAAACACCATTTTCTTCACAAACAAATAATGGCCATGTGTGTAAAATTGTTTAAAACGTCTAAATTTGTATTTAAAAAAACAACAAAAATGTATTTAGTTTTAATCGATTTGTGATAAGATATGTGTATGGAGGATATTATGGAAATATTGGAAATCATGAAAGCGCGTCACTCAGTAAGGGAGTATGACGACCGACCTATTGAAGAAGAAAAAAGAAATGCACTAAATAACTTAAAAGACAAATTGAATAACGAATTTGGGACAAATGTACAGATTTTTTATGACGACAATGACGGATTTAAAAATGCTGACGTACATTATGGAAATTTTTGCAATTGCAAAAACTATATTGCACTAGTTTCGAAGTCGGCGGAGAGTGCCGGTTATGTCGGAGAGATGCTAGCGCTTGAAGCAAAAAAACTTGGACTAAATACATGTTTTGTGGCACTCACTTACAAACGTGGCGCAGTAAAAAACAAAATACACAAAAACAAGGGTGAAAAACTTCAATGCACTATTGCTCTTGGATATGGCAAGACTCAAGGAGCATCGCACAAAGTTAAGTCGCCAGAAAGTATATGCGAAATAAAAGGGGCAAAACCAGAATACCTTGATAAAGTTGTCGAAGCATGTTTGCTTGCGCCTACCGCCATGAACCAACAAAAATTTAAAATCACTTGCAATGACGGCAAAATCGACATTAAAAAATCGGGTTTTGGATTTTATACCGATGTCGATCTCGGGATTGTAAAATGTCATAAGGATTTGATTTTAAAACAACTTGAGAAATAATAAAAAGACACATAAACATATTTTTGCTTATGTGTCTTTTTATTATATTTTCTCTATTTTCATCTCATTTTCGACAATTTTCTTTTTTGTGGCAACTGTCAAAATGTATTTGATAGCATTGTCGCATAGATTTGTACTTACAACATTTGGTTTTACATTTTTACGAAGCAACTCTATGCTTCCATAATATTTGAGACTGGCTTCAAATATTGTCCATTGTTTTGTAAACTCAATATCTGATTGGGGTGAGTTTGAAATAGTTTCAATTTGGTCGCTGAAAAATTTTTCAGCAATGCGTAAATCAAATGGTCTTTTGTATTCGATGTCGACACCTATTTCTTCGTCATCTATCGCCACAACAACTATATTTCCGCTATGTGCAATATTAAAATAAAACTCATTATTTTTAGCATGTGGCTTGCCGTTTTCATCTCGTATTATTTGAATGTTGTCAAGGTCAAATCCGATTTTTTTAGCGAGTTCTTTTAGCAAAAGATAAGATACGTAAGTTCGGTATTTGTCCTGAATACGGCTATACTCAGATATTCGAGTAGAGAAATATTCGTTCTCGACTTTTCCTATCTCTTGTCTATTGTTTGCCGTGTCGGTGTATGCTATTATCATTTATTATTTGTCCGTCCTTTCGCTTTGTTTGATGTTTTTTATAAAACTATTTAGCACGATTACGACTTGAATAGGTGCTCCAACAAAGAATATGAGCCAAAGATTGTATTTGATAAAGTGGCAATATACGCTTGCGATAAACGACCAAATCAAAACAGATGATAGTATGGTCGAATACTTTTTATTTCCCCAAATTTTATTGAAGTATTTCAAAACTAATGTGCTAGTAGGAACTGCCCATACAAATAATTGCCAATAAACAATATCGTTATAACTTCCTAAATACAAAAATATAAAGAGCGCAATAAGCCACACAATAAGGACGGATAAAGAAGCGGTGATTATTTTATTTATCGCTTGTTGTCTATTTTCTGTAGGAAGTATAGGTGTGGTTATGTGTTCTTCAAAAAGATATGCCGTCTTCACTCCAAAAAACTCGGCAAGATTTTGCAATGTTTCGACATCGGGTAGCGATTCGCCTTTTTCCCACCTAGATACTGCCTTGTCCGAATAATGCACTGCCTCACCGACTTCCGCTTGGGTTAGCCTTTTTTGTTTTCTTAACGATTGCAAATTGTTTGCAATAATTTCTTTTATGTTTTTCATACTTTTATTTTAGCATAGTTTTTTTTGCTATCAAAGCAAATAAATAAACAAATATCGCCCAAATGTATACAAATTCTCGCTGTGCGAGAGTTCGACTGAGAATTTCTCACTTGCAAAAATCAAGTAGAGAAAATATGGAATAAAAAATAATTGCGAAAAATGTCGAAATTGTAATATACTTTTAAAAACAAAGGAGAATGTTATGAAAGAAAAATACAAATTGTATGACACAACATTGTCGCAAGACTTACCCATACTCCAAACTAAATATACGTTATACAAACGTATTATAAATATTACCATGTCGGCGACATCAGAGCGTCCACTTGATTACGATATTATGTTGAAGGCTCTAAATTTGGCTGTTGAGCGAAACGACTGCGCCAGACTTAGGTTTGTAAAACGCAAAGGCAAAATCAAACAATATTTTTTGCCTAAGTACGAATACAGTGAAATGATAAGAAAAGACTTTAAGTCAAAGTCCGAGCAAGATGAGTTTATAACAAAAGAAACTCACAAAGCTGTAAAGTATATGAAAGGCGAAGTGCTTGTGCCATATTTTATCCATACATATGACGGCAAAGATATGATACTACTTAAAGTCTGTCACATAAACTTTGATTTGTATGGTCTTAATATATTTTATAAAGACTTATTTGAGTGTTATGATGCTCTTAAAAACAACACCGAACTTCCAAAATGTCCAGCACAATATGAAGATGTAATTATAAAAGACCTTGCACACAAGTTTGATGCTGAGTATCATGAGAAAAATCATGAGTTTTTCGACGAGTACTTACGTGCCCGAACACAGCCCTATTATGCTGGACTAAACGGCAAAAAGGGTAAGCACTATGAGAAGATGGTTAAAAAGGGCTGGCATTCAATGCGAATGTTTTTCATCAAAAACGATACTCAAGGGTATATGCATGAGATTCCAGACGATATATCGAGTAATCTTATGGAATACTGCAAACAAAACAAGGTATCTCCAGCAAACTTTCTATTGTTTGCTTTTAGCGTAGTCCAAGCGCGACTAAATGATGTCAATAATCTTATGCCGCTCGAACTTTGCAATTGTCGTGGCACGATGTCTGAAAAACTCGCAGCAGGAACAAAAGTCCAAAGCCTTGCATGTTATACCGAAGTAAAACCCCAACTTGGATTTGAACAAAACCTTCAAGAGTTTTGCCAAAACCAAACTCTACTTTATCGTCACATAGGCTTTTCGGATACAGCATTCCAAATGATGAGCCATAAGATTTATAATAGCCCGCTTATTGGCACATTTTATTCGTTGACATTTTCTTTTATCCCTATGATGGTTCCGGACGGAATTAGTTTTCAAATATATAGCAACGGCAAATGTGCACTTCCAGCATACATCGCTGTAATTTATGATGTTAAGACACAATCTATGAAAATTGCTTATGATTGTCAAACCCAACTTATGGACGGCAAAGACGTTGAGCATTTTCACAATTTGCTTATGAAAACAATATCTGCTGTTTTGGCCGAACCTACAAAAATTATTGGCAAATTAGATATAAAATAAGGAGAAAATTATGTATAAGACCGAAAGACAAATGAACAAACGCACTATTTTGAAAGACGGCGATTTCCAAAATCTAAAACAAATATTTGAGCGGGTTGCAAAAATTATGCCCGATGCAGAAATCTTTGCCGAACTTGACGACAAAAAACAAATAGTCACTCACACCGCAAAAGAAGTAACTGATACTTTTATGGCGATTGGCGAAGGCTTGATTTGTCATGGCTTTGAAGGCAAACACATTGCTATAATCGCACAAAATTCTTATCGTTATGTGCTTACTGATATCGCTATTGCAAGCGGAGTTGGTGTAGTGACACCTATCGACCATGATGCAAATGAAGAGACTCTTGCCACTCTTCTTGGTAGAGTTGATGCTGAGATTGCCATAGTGTCGACTGATGTCCTTAAAAGAGTCGAACGAGCAAAAGAAAAATATACTGCACTAAAAACTATTGTTACTATCGATAAAAAAATTGATGGATATTTGTCACTTGATGAAATAATAGAAGATGGCAGCAAGGTGGCTGAGAAAAAATTTGCTTCAAAACAATTGGATTTGGACGCTACATGCGAGATACTACTTACATCGGGTACGACAGGAGCCAATAAAGGTGTCATGATGACCCAACGTAATATGACAGCAAATGTTCTTAATTGTATGGACGTAATCAAAGCTGAAAACAAAAATAATACTTCTATGTCTATACTTCCTATGCACCACGCAACTGAAATAAATACACACATTTTGCCACGTATAGCATGCGGACGACTTACTTACATCAATAGTTCGATGAAAGAGATGATGAACAATATTAAAATATTCAAACCTTACATTATCACTGTTGTCCCTATGATAGCAAATGCGTTTTACAAAAATATTTGGGCAAATGCTAAAAAACAAGGCAAGGAAGAAAAACTTAAAAAAGGCATCAAACTTTGCAATATGTTAAGTAAATTTGGCATTGATATCACACACAAATTATTTAAGGATTTGTATGTGCCATTTGGTGGCAATCTCAAACAAATTGTGTGTGGCGGCGCTCCGCTCAATCCCGAAGTTGTGCAAGGACTAAAAGACCTTGGAATCTACATCATAAATGGTTTTGGAATTACTGAGTGTGGACCGCTCGTATCAATGAATACCGACCCATATAGCGAAGTATATTCTATCGGCAAGCCATGTCCTTCGCTTCAAGTAAAAATTGCTGACCCTGACGAAAATGGCATAGGCGAACTTTGTGTGAAAGGCGAAAGTGTTTCGAAAGCATACTACAAAGACGAAAACGCAACAAAAGCCGTACACGACGAAGACGGATATTTCCATACTGGAGACCTAATTAGCATGGACAAACAAGGTCGCATGTTTATAGCCGGTAGAAAGAAAAACCTTATTGTACTTGCAAATGGAAAAAATGTTTTTCCAGAAGAACTTGAAACACAAATCGCAAACTCATTACCTTACATAAAAGATGTTGTTGTTTTTGAAGGAAAGTATATTAAAAATAATGTTGTGACTGACACCATAACAGCGATGTTTAATATCGATGACCAAATCGACATAACTCAAGAAAAACTTTTAGAAGATTTTCGCGAGTTGAACAAAACTCTTCCAGCATACAAACGTATAGGATACATAGAAAAAATTAACTGCGACTTTGTGAAAAATGCGAGTCGAAAAATTGTAAGACCTGAGGCAGTCAAAATGCACAACGACAGCACAGGCATAATAATCTAGGAGATGTTATGAACAAACTTAAAGAAATAATAAGCGAATATACCGGGGTTGAGCCAAAAGACATAAATGACCAAATGAGTCTTTCGGGAGATATTGGATTGGATTCGTTTAGCCTTATATCCATGATTTGTGATATTGAAAATAGTTTTAATGTCAGTATCCCTGAGTCAGAAATTCCGCATTTTCAAACACTTGATGATTTGTATAAATATCTTAGTGCAAATTGTGCTTAAAGAAAGATTTTGGAAGTAAAAAAATCACCGTAATTGGTGATTTTTTTGTGCACAATATATCTTAATCGATATCTACTAAGTCGTATTGACGACAGCCAAGTCCTAGACGTTCGGCTTCTTCGACTACATGTATTGCGTGTCTTGAAGTCATGCGTTCGATAAGGTCGGCTTTGCCTTGGTCGGAACTATTTAGTACGGCATCATAACATGCTTGGTCGACAGCTACGGGGTCGATAGATGCAAATATTCCGATATCGTTCATTTTTGGATCGGCTGGGTGATTGTTGCAGTCACAATCTACAGATAGATTGTTTGCAACATTTATATATGCCATGTTTTTACTGCCCATATAATCCACGACACTAAGGCATGCTTCTGCCATGCTCTCCAAAAAGGCGTCTTGGTTTTGGACATAATCCCATAGTTTGTCTGGCTCGGTTGTGTTTCCCCATGAGTGTATCCATGCCTTGCCGTTTTTGGAGCCTACACCTATACTCATGTTTTTGAGTGCTCCACCCATGCCAGCCATTTGGTGGCCTTTAAAATGTGACAACATAAGCATTGAGTTGTAGTTTGCTAAGTTTTTCCCGACATAATTTACGCCATGCAAACGTTTTCCGTTCTTTACGCATATACCCATGTCCCCATTTTCGTCCATAATATCACATGGTGCAATAGCACTAAATCCATGGTCTTCTATGGCTTTCCAGTGGTCGGCTACTTCAAATCTTTTACCGCGATATGCTGTCAAACATTCGACAATGGTTCCGTTTAGTTTTGTTACAAGTGGACTGATAAGATTTGGATTTAAAAAATTATGTCCGCCAGGTTCGCCAGTCGAAATTTTTACAGCCACTTTGCCTTGCAAATTTACTCCTAATTTCTCATAAATCTTTAAAAGACCATTTTGACTGATATCTTTTGTAAAATATACTATTGATTTTTCCATACAATGTCTCCTATTGTTTTGATTAATTTTATCACCACTTTTATAATACTCAAAATATTTTTTGATTAGTCACAGTAAAAATAATTTGAAGGTAATACATGGCGTTTTTCACTTATAATCAACTATTTGATAAACAATTCTAGCATTTTAGGCATATTATAGGTTAGGAGAACATATAAAAGGAGAATATTATGCGAAATAAAAACTGTTGTGATGACACAAATATGTGTTGTCCAAAAACAATTGACCGAACAATATACAAAACTGTTTTGGGAACTACTGGTGCAACTGGTCCGACGGGACCAACCGGCCCAACTGGTGCTACCGGTGCAGCTGGCACAACGGCAACACTTGAAGCAAGCATAAACCGAAATGACACAACACAAACTGTTACAGAAAATAGTGTGGTTTCTATTACAGGCACAAATGTATTGACTGTCATGGATTCTGACATGATGTTTGTCAACAACATGGTCAGACTAAATAGCGGTGGGGTCTATCTAATAAATGCCACAATTGAAATAACTGGAACGGCTGGGGAGTCAAATGCTTTTACAATAAATGTTGGCGGAACTGACTATCGATTTGTTGCAATTATAAACGATGATGAGACTGCGGGTGTAGTTAGTCACACTATTTTTCTAAACATAGCAACAAATCCTACCGAAATCACAATCTACAATCGAAACAATACGTCCGCAACTATAACTAAAGCCGAACTTGATGTCGTTAAACTAGCATAACAAATGCCAATAAATTTGTTAAAACCGAGTAATGTTGCTCGGTTTTTATATTGTGTGATTTGTTGGATATGCTATAATTTTACTATTCACAATCTAAAAAATTGACAATTAAGTACGAGATGTATTATTATATTTTTGTAGTTAATTTGGAGAAATAGTAATGTTTAATGATGAAAAACTTTTAAAATTGTCACCCGCCGAATTGGTTGATTTGGGTATTTGTCCCACCTGTTTTAATCGCCAACATAACAATGCGCTTTATGGCGATGATAGTAATACTCTTGTTTATAAAGACGATGATATTGAGTGTTTTTTAGTTTCAAACCCTAGAGCGGACGGACATTTGTGTATATCTTCAATCCAACACTTCCACGATATGAGCGAAGCTCCCGATTGCTTAAATGAAAAAATGGTTAGATATGCCAAGGCTTTTATGTTGATTATAAAAGAAGTATATAAATGTGAAAGGGTTTATCTTTGCACTATGTGCGATGGCCCAAATAATCACTATCATCTCCAACTTATTCCAAGATACTCGCACGAGAAACGTGGCTCAAATAATTTTGTAAAACCGCGAAAAGAATATGTTTTTGACCAAGAAAAATTTAGTCGCTTAAAAAAACTTATTAATGACTATTCAAGTAAATAAAAACACAGTTAGATTCCGTTAGTAAAAAATATCCACAATATGTGGATATTTTTATGCGCCTTCTATGAGCATTTTG
>CAYSUK010000010.1:0-7569 GCA_964434265.1 uncultured Christensenella sp.
TATGTTCATCACTCTTGGCTGTTTGCCTTCTCTCTATCTCCCGTAGAAAGCACAGACACAACTCTATGAGATGACAACAAAAAAATACATTCAATCGAATGTATTTTTTTTTGTTATTTATTAAGTTCGTTGTCTACATCGTCAGCAGTTTTATCTTGGTCAATGACAGGATTTTGGTTTTGGATATTATTACTAGAATTGTTGTTGTGGGACATAATAATTGGAATACTTACACACAACATACAAATCACAACTACCATACAACTTGCAAGAGCGGTAAGCCAACGGTGACTTTTTGAGTATTTTTCATTTATTATGGTAACGTGTTTTTTCTTTATACTTTCATTATTTTTTATCTCAGGTAAAATATTTGGAGTCATGCTATCGACTTCTGCTTTTAACATTTTTAACAATTTTTTATCTTTCATAATCTCCTCCTATATTTTTCCTTAATTTTTCTAATGCATTTCGATACGACCAAAGTACAGTTCCGATTGGTTTTTCAAGTATTTCAGCAATCTCGCGGTGTTTGTATCCACTAACAGCATACAATAGCACTATCGACAATTCGTCGGGAGACAACACTTGTTTTGCTATTCTAAATATCGGTATATCAAGTTCTTTGTTTTCACTCTCAAAGGGAGTTATGTCAAAATCAGTCGCAATTTCACGTGCTCGTTTTTTGCCTTCGTTTATGCTAAGATTTTTAGTGATAGTCAATATCCAAGCATACGCATTTGTGTTTGGTCGATATAAATTTATGTTTTCTTTTATTTTCAAATACGTCTGTTGGGTCAAATCACAAGCTTCTTCGTAGTTTTTCACAACACTAAGAGATACCGAAAATACACTTTTATGGGTAAGTTTGTATATAGTGTCAAGTGCATTTAGGTCGTTTTTTTGCAAAGCAAGCAATGCCTTATTTAGTGCCTTTTTATCCATGGTATCTCCTTTGTATAATTATGATAACACAATTTAGACACAATTTCAAGGCTTTTACTTTCTTTATACTATTACAACACTTTTATAGGCTATTTTATTGGATTTAATTATAAAAAAATGATTTTTTCCTAAAACTAAATACATTTGTGATTATTCATCAAATATGATATACTAATATTAGATACAAAATATTGGGGGAAATATGAGTAAGTTTTCAATTAAAACTTTTGTCGGAGATGAAGAACTTTTAGACATGCTTGAACTTGACAAAAAAAATTACGAAATGCAAGACCAAGGAGTGTATGAAATCTGTAAACAATGGCTTAATGCAAATCCTTTTATTTACACTTGTGCCTATGACCGCGACAAACTTTGTGGATACATCGCCTTTATGCCTATTACAAAAGAGTGTTATGAGAGACATATCAAGGGTGAAATAAAAGACTATCAAATAACAGGGGCCGACGTACTACCATTTGTCGAAGGACAAGAACATTATTGTCTACTCGTTTCACTTGTTGTGGACGAAGAGTACCGTGATGGCGATGTGCTTGTATGTATGCTAAATAGTTTTTATCGACGAATTAAGGACTATGAAAGAAGGAGTATAAAAATCAAAACAATAATCGCCGATTGTGTAAATCCACGCGTAGAAGAATTTGCCAAAAATAGCGGATTTAAACAAGTAATTAAAAATAGTAATTGTAATATCTATGAAGGGAACATATTATAACAAGGAGCAGGCAGATGACAAAATTTAATATAAAAACCTTTGTCGGAGATGAAGAACTTTGGGACATAATCGAACTTGATAAAAAAAATTTTAGCGAAGATAATTTTACAAGTTTTGATACATGTAAAGAGTGGATAGATGTAAATCCGTTTATATGCACTTGCGCTTACGACCGCGACAAACTTTGTGGGTACATTGCTTTTATGCCTATTACAAAAAAGTGTTATGAAAGACATATCAAGGGCGAGATGAAAGACAACGAAATACACGGCAAAGATGTTCTACCATTTGTCGAAGGGCAAGAACATTATTGTTTGCTCGTTTCGCTTGTTGTGGACGAAGCCTATCGTGACGGCGATGTGCTTGTCTCGCTTCTCAACTCTTTTTACAAACGTTTAAAAGATTGTGAAAGACGTGGGATAGTAATCAAAACAGTAATTGCCGATTGCGTAAATCCACGCGTAGAAGAATTTGCTAAAAATAGCGGATTCAAGCAAGTAATCAAAAACGAGCACTGCAATATTTATGAAGGAAATATATTATAAAGCCATAAATATATACACATTTGGGTATTGACAAGCATATATTTTTGGTGTAAAATAATCACATAATAAGGGGGATAACTATGTCAAAACGTATTATAAATTTTGTTGTTGTAATGTTGTTTTGTTTTTTCATAGTTTTTTTAGGACTACGAATAGGTTATGATACCTCACTTATCGACCAAGCAGACAAAGACTTTAATGAAAGCAACAAACAATTTGAACAAGATTCAAAAACTACTATGAGTGCAAAAACAACTCTAGAATATGTAAATTTTGATAGTGTAAGATTTTAAAAAATATCGGCAATCTGCCGATATTTTTTATTTTATTTTTTCCCAACTAAACTCGTCTCTGCCAAAGTGTCCAAAACAAGCTGTTTGTTTGTAAATAGGTCTCAGTAAGTCAAGTTCGGATATAATATTTGCCGGGCTAAAATCAAAGTTTTGCTCGACATATTTATGTATTTTATTAATACTACATTTTTCAGTGCCAAAGGTATCAATATTTATAGATACTGGACGGCTAAGTCCTATCGCATACGCAACTTGAATTTCGCACTTATCAGCAAATCCATGTGCAACAATGTTTTTAGCGACAAAACGTGCATAATATGCGCCTGAGCGGTCGACCTTGGTCGCGTTTTTTGACGAGAAACAGCCACCGCCAACACGCCCAACGCCGCCGTATGTATCAACGACAATCTTTCTGCCGACACAGCCACTATCACCAAACGAACCCCATATGGTAAATCTTCCACTTGGATTTATGATAATATCGACATTTTTGCAGAGTTTTTTGTATTTGCTTAACACAACATCTACGACATTTTCTTTTATGTTTTTTTGAATTTGGTCAAGCGATAGATTTTTGTCGTGCGAAACCGACACCACAACTGTCGTAATTTTACTTGGAGTATTGTCATCATATTCGACACTTACTTGGCTTTTTGCATCGGCAAAAAAATCGTCACGAGTACGTCTAAACTCGTCATATTTTCGCATGAGTTTATGTGCGACAAGTATAGGAAGTGGCATATACTCAGCCGTTTCGTTTGTTGCATAACCATAGACCATTCCTTGGTCATTTGCACCAAGCTCAGGTTTTACAACTGCTTGATTTATGTCAGGACTTTGTTTGCTTATTTGTTTGATTATCTTAAATTTGTTTTTATAACCAATGTCTTTAAGCACAGTTCTTGCTATTTGGTCATAATTTATTTTAGCTTTCGTAGTCGCTTCGCCATATATAAAGAGTCTATTGTCTTTGATGGCACATTCGACTGCCATCTGCGAATTTGGGTCTTGCGCCAATGCTTCGTCCAAAAACGCATCTGCGATAGTATCGCAAGTTTTGTCAGGGTGTCCTATGTTTACACTCTCACTAGTTATTATTTGTTTCATGATATTTTGTCCTTTGTGTTTATTTCCATAAAGGGAATAAAAAATCCCATCGTCGCCGACAGGATAAAATACTATATTGTCCCATCGGTCAGCCATTAGCACCTTGGCATTTGCTAGGTTGCTGTGTGGTCATAGGGGCTGTCCCTCACACACTCTTTATGGATACTTATATATTACTCTCACGTACGCACTTTGTCAAGTGCAAATCATATCTATATAGATTATTTATTAACAATTTTGTACACTACATCTTTTTTTACTTTTCTATCATGTGCAACATTTTTAATTGCTTGGTTTTTGTCAAGCCCGAGATTTGTATAATACTCAAAATGTTCTTCAATGGTAAGGTCGTTTAGTGCGTTTTCGTTTTGGTCTTTCCCTTCCACAACAAGAACAAATTCACCCTTGAGCGGTGCGTCATACCCCTTTTCCAATGTTGAAAAATAAATACTTTCAAATTTTTTAGTAAGTTCTCTTACAATACATATTTTGCGGTCGCCAAATACTGAAAACAAGTTTTTGATATCGTCATCTATACTATGTTGGGTCACATAAAAAATTAGTGAGCCTGAATAGTTTTTGTAATTTTCAACGAGTGATTTACACTCGCCGGTTTTCTTTGGCAAAAAACCAATAAATGTAAAAGGTGTATCCATGCCACTTAAAATAAAGGCGGTTGTGGCTGCACATGCTCCTGGCACAACAGTGTACTCGACATCATTTGCAATACATTCACGCACTAGTATTGTACCGGGATCGCTGATGCCTGGCATACCTGCATCGGATATGAGTGCAATATTCTTGCCATTTTTAAGGTCAGATACAATTCCACCAACACTGCTTTTTTCATTAAATTTATGATGCGAAACGAGCGGACGATGTATGTCGTATGCATCTAACAAAACCTTACTTGTTCGAGTGTCTTCACATGCGATATAATCGACTGATTTCAATATCTCAACCGCACGATATGTTATGTCTTTAAGATTCCCGATAGGTGTTCCTACAATATACAGCATATCATTAGTAGTATTTTTGGTCGGCATCTATTTTGCCAATCCTAATACCACTTTTACCCCCTTTTACACATTTGAGCATAATTACATTTGCTCCTTTTTTACTCTCAATAATCTTAAGTTCTTTTACTTCAAGATTGTGTTTTCTGCCATAAACTATCATGTCAGATAGTCGCTCTTCTTTGTTGCAAATGTACAGTGCGCCACCAAATTTCAACAATTTACTAGCTTCGACAAAAACATCTTCAAGCACCATTCTTATTTCGTGCTTTGCTATGCTTTTACACTCGTCTTCTCCAAGCATGCCTACTTGCCATTTCTTATACGGCGGATTACAAGTCACCACATCGTATTTTTCTATACCAATTTCACTTGATATGTTTTGTAATGGTTTTGCAATAATCTCGACCTTATCTTGCAAATTATTGTAATTTACACTGTCTTGTGCCATTTCAGCTAAATCAGATTGCAACTCAACCATTTTGACAATATTTACAGGGTTTTTGACACAAACCAGCATTCCAATGACACCAGAGCCACTGCAAAGATCAACCACTTTAGCATGTTTGGGAGTGGACACAAAATTTGCAAGATGCACTGCATCGGAAGTAAAACAGTACTTGTCGGTGTCTTGATAAATATACAAATTGTGTGTTTGCAAATCGTCAAGCCGTCTAGTCATTTTGTTTGTTTTCTCCAAATTGTATTTCATTTAGTGGATAATCTATTATTTTAGTATCCTTGTCATTTGTGTATTTTACAGTTACGCGTTGTTTGAGTAAATTGTTGTAAATAACAACACCTTCACCGTCTTTTGTTTTTACGCGAGAATTTAGTTTTGGCATTAATTTGTTTATCTCGCTATAATAATCGTTTTCATATGCAAGACAACACATAAGTCTTCCGCACACACCACTTATCTTTGTAGGGTTTAACGAAAGCCCTTGTGTTTTGGCCATTTTAATACTTACTTTATCAAAATCATTTAAAAATTGGCGACAACATACTTCTTTGCCACAACAACCTATTCCACCTACAAGTTTTGCTTGGTCGCGTATGCCAATTTGGCGAAGTTCGATTCGGAGTTTGAATATACTAGCAAGTTCTTTTACAAGATCACGGAAATCTACTCTATCTTCACATACAAAGTTTACAATTACTTTTTGGCCATCAACAGTAAATTCGACATCAACCACTTTCATGTCAAGTTTGTACTTTTTGATTAGTGTATTTGTTTTGTCAATAATTTCTGGCTTTCTACCTTCCAAATCTTTAAGTGTGCGAAAATCCTTTTCAGTCGCAAGCCTTACTACTGGCATAAGCGGTTGGGTTATTTTTTCGTCTTCGACATCTATCACGGGCTCGACCACAGTCGCCATTTCAAGTCCGCGTGCTGTCTCAACTACGACCTTATCACCCTTATTTACAAATTGTTTGCATGGTGAAAAAAAGAAACTTTTCCCACCTTCTTCAAATACTACTGATGTTATTTTTGGCATTTATATCTCTCCTCCAATATTCCAAGCAATACACCTTCAATGACCGAATTTGTATTACAATTGCTCTTTATTTTTTTAATAGCTTCTTTAACAACATTTACCGCACCAACTGTCGCTTGTTCGTTGTAGAGTGTGGTGTTTTTCCCGCAAACTCTATCTCGCATAGACAAATGCAATACGTCAAGCATTACTGCAAAAAATGTTTCAAGCGACCCTTTGTATTTTTGAACACCAACTGAATATTTTAGCACATCAGCGCTGTTATTCATTTTAGATAGTATGTCCACAGCAAGTGTTCGCATTTCGAGCATCTTGCTATCAGTAGCATAATCCACAGCTAGCGTTAGACTTCCGTCACATATCTTAGATATATGTTCACATTTTTCTTTGTCGATAGTGTAGTTGCGGTTTAAAAATTCTTCAATTTGACCTTCACTTAATACAGGTTCGGTTAGTTTTTTACAACGCGACCTAATAGTCGGAAGCACAAGGCTATCATTGCTACACGTAATTAAAAAAATTACGCTACGACTAGGTTCTTCTATTGTTTTGAGAAGTTTGTTTTGAACGACAATATTACTCTCGTCAAAATTGTGAAGAATATATATTTTTTTATCGCTTTCCATCGGCAACACATATGAGTCGTTAACAATTTTATCCGCATCTGCAGTCATAATTCCTTTTTCACTTTGCGGATATTCGACAACATCGCTATGGTTGTGGTTTTGGATTTTGACACATGTCGGACATTCACCACAATTTTTATCGCACATGATTTCTTGCGCAACAAAACGGGCAAACTCGTTTATTCGAAGTTTGTCTGTCGATATGAGCATATAACTATGATTTAACATATTGTTTTGAATGTCATTTCGTATGACACTATGTATGTGTGACTCTAAATATATATTTTTCATACCATTATCATATCACAATTTGACCGCAATAACAATTTTTTCGCAAGTATTGAGGCGTGTTTTTGATACAATTTTGCATAAAAAAACATATTTTCGCCATTTGATTTACCCAATCATTCTTAAAAACTTGACACGACAACAATCTTACTTTATACTTATATCACAACGTTATTATTGTGCTGGTATACCTCAGGTGGTAGAGGACTGCATTGGTAATGCAGCTGTCCCGGGTCCGAGTCCCGGTACCAGCTCCACTTAAAATACCCTTAGAATAGAAGTTTCTAAGGGTTTTTGTTATTTGTTCTAAAAAACAGTTGTGGAATTTTTGCAAATTTATTTGGGTTCATTATTCTAGACACTTACTCTTCCACGTCGTCCATAACATATATCCGTTTGTCAGTACTAAGTTTGTCGACAAGGAAAGAGAGAAACATGCGGTTTGTGGGTTTTATATGTTGGAGAATTTCAAAGCCTATGGCTTTGAAACCGGTATTGAGATATGCTTGAGAGATGGCAT
>CAYSUK010000011.1:0-7403 GCA_964434265.1 uncultured Christensenella sp.
CGACCCCCACCTTATCAGGGTGGTGCTCTAACCAGCTGAGCTACAATCCTATATGCTTGTTTTAACGACTTTAACAACTGTCGTCGGACTGAGTAAACTCGGGTTAGGACACCTTATCAGGGTGGTGCTCTAACCGGCTGAGCTACATTCCTATATGGTGGAGATAATCGGATTTGAACCGATGACCCCCTGCTTGCAAGGCAGGTGCTCTAGCCAGCTGAGCTATACCCCCATAACATTCAAGCGATATTATAATAACATTTACAAAACCGCTTGTCAATGTTTTTTAAAAGATTTTTTAGGTTTTTGCACTTTTTTATTTTTTACAATCTCTTATTGGCCTTGATTGTCACTCTTTGTTTTGAGATAATCAACCAATTTTTGCAATGCAGGGATAAGTAATCCGCCAACACAGTTTCCAAGAGTGATTATCAAAATACAAAGTATTGCCCTACCCGACCACATATTTGCAAATGAAATGTAGAACATATCAGCTACGCAGTGCTCAAAGCCAGCAAGCACAAATACACTCACACCAAAAATTAGGCTAAGATACGAGCCGAGTGGCGATTTGCGGTTTTTAAAACCATCGACAGCAACATAAATAAGTATGTTACAAAAGATAGCAAGGATAAACAGGCTAAGTAGATTGTCGCCAAGTTTGGTTTCGACAATGGCACTACACGACTCAGCGTAAGACACAAGCCTTGTTGCACGAAGTAAATACCCCGTAGCTACACAACCTGCTAGATTGCCTAGCCATATCACAACAAGTCGCAAGACATATGTCCATTTATTATTTAGCGCATAACAAACCTTGCCAGTAAACAAATTAAAGCCAAGTGTAAGCACCATAAACAGTCCAACACAAAACATTAGCGAGCCCACTATCTTATTACCGCTTGCAAGGAAAACCATTCCACCTATAGATATACTTACACCTGCAAGAACTGCTAATATAAAATCAATACAAATGTTTTTAATTTTTTCTTTTGTCATAACATTCTCCTATATATAATTTAACATGGAATCCAATATTTGCAAAATAAAAAAAGACCACTTGTGGGACAAAACCGCAAATGGCCGAATGTAAAAACACCTATCTAGTAAGTGTCGAGATATACAATATTATAAGAATCACAACTATACTCGCTTGCATAATTCACCTCTTATGTAATTGTATTATATCACACAAATTTGCAAAAGTATAGACCCAAAGTCTATAAAAAACTTGGAAAAATCACACAAACAACAATTATGACATTGTGAAAACAAAAAAATATGATATAATAATCACATGGAAAACACAGAAAAAACAAAAACTCCCGCATTACCTGAAAAGTTTTGCGAGAACATGAAAACTATACTTGGTGACGAATACGATGATTATGTCGCATCTTTTTTACGACCACAAAATACCGCACTCAGAATAAACCCATTTAAAGAGTGGTGTGGCTACGACTATGCCGACTTCAACCTAAGGAAGGTGCCTTGGTGTCAAAACGGATTTTACTATGAGAACCCAAGTGCAGGCAAAACAATCCAACATGACAGCGGGCTATATTATATCCAAGACGCAAGTGCAATGGCAGTCATCGACCTTATGGATATCCGACCACACGAAAAGGTCTTAGACCTTTGTGCATCTCCCGGTGGCAAAAGCACACAGATTGCCGAACGATTACAAAACACAGGACTACTTGTCTCAAACGAAATTGTACCGACTCGTGCCAAAACACTATCTTCAAACATCGAGAGAATGGGTATCACAAACACACTTGTACTAAACGAGAGTGTGGAAAAAATATCCGACACACTTCCTACATTTTTTGATAAGGTCCTTGTCGATGCACCATGCTCAGGCGAAGGTATGTTTAGAAAAAATCACGATGCTATAATCGAGTGGGAAAAGACAGATATTGTATCATGTGCTGAAAGACAATACGACATACTAGACAAGGCATCAAGATGTGTAAAAGGTGGTGGCACACTCACCTACTCGACATGCACATTCAATCTTGAAGAAAATGAAAAAGTCATTGCAAAATTTTGCACACTTCACCCCGACTTTGAAATAATAAAACCAGAGTCGGCAAAGATATTTTCAAACGGATATGATATAAGAAAAATAAACAATGATTGTATTATTGACACTACAAAATGTATTAGATTGTTTCCACACAAACTCGAATGCGAAGGACACTTTATATGCGTAATGAAACGCAAAGAAATAGACAACATCGAATATAAAAATGTAAAGCCAAATATTGGAAACAAAGTGCGAGATATTGTCAAAAAGTGGTGTTTACAAAGCAATATACTCTTAGATACTGACAATATGTATCAAATAAACGACAATATCTACATTTTATCAGAATACAGTATCGATGTGAAAAAAGTGCGTTTTTTACGTTATGGATTACACATCGGACAAATAATAAAAGATAGATTTGAGCCATCACACAGCCTTGCACTTGCTATTAAAAAAACACAAAACATTTACAATATAACAAATGAAACTGAATTAAAAGATTATCTACATGGCGATGTCTTATACAGTGAAAATACACCAAATGGCTGGGTGATTATTTGTTATCAAAACATACCCATCGGATTTGGCAAAAATGTAAATGGAACTATTAAAAATTATTATCCAAAAGGACTACGAAAGTAGTCCTTTTAATATTTTAACAAATATTAATCAATCAAAAGATAGATTATATAAACAACATAAATAATTATGAAAATTACACCTTGCCACCGCGTAGTCTTCTTATTTTTCATGCTCGGGATAAATAATAAAATCAAACTTAAAATAAGCACCATCATACATATAATCGTAAAGACCGAATCGAGCATGAGACGACCATTTGACACTACAGCCACTGACAACAAAAGGCTACCATTTAGTATATTTGCACCAATAATATTCCCTACCGACATTGGCATGCAATCTTTTTTTATACTCATAATGGCCGTTGTTAG
The DNA here is from genome assembly GCA_964434265.1 of uncultured Christensenella sp. Taxonomy (GTDB): domain Bacteria; phylum Bacillota; class Clostridia; order Christensenellales; family UBA1242; genus UBA11490. The sequence goes on from CAYSUK010000011.1 coordinate 2,986, forward strand.
TTCGGGAATGCTAGTTCCGACTGCTACACATGTAAAACCTATTATGCTTTCGCTCACACCCATCATTGTCGCCAAAGATATAGCACTTTCGACCAAAAATTTTGCGCCAAGACTCACAAGCACCCCACCCAAAACAAACAGTATTATAGTATCAAGTATAAGTTTTTTGGGGCGGTCAGTTTTCTCAAATACATACCGAGTACTCACTTTTTTACTTTCCTTAAAGTTTTGAAAATAAAACAACAAAAACACAAAAAACAGAATTGCACCTTCAAGGTAGTTTATGACACCACCTATCGAGAAAATGACAAGAAGTGCAAGCAACAAAACATAAACAACAAGTTTTTGTTTGTAGTTTTTTAGTTTTAATGTCATTGGTTTTGCAAGCAACAACACTCCGACAATAACTAAAAAATTAAACATCATACTACCTATCGCATTTCCGACTGCAATACCTTCCGCACCATTTGAAGATGAAAAAATTGTGACGAGAAGTTCGGGCAAGGTGGTAATTAGACTGACCAAAGTACAGCCAATAACAACTTGCGACACACCAGTAATTTTACCTATGTTTATAGCAGAATCGACAAGCAAATTTCCGCCCCAAGAAAGCATAACAAGTGCAAGCACAAAAAAAATAATAATCAAAAACAATCGCATAAAATTCACCTTTGTATAGTGTACGATTTTAAATTGTTTTTAATTACTATTTTTGACAAATTATTTAGTTATTCGACAACAACTTCGCCTTGTCGTAGTACTTTCACTTCCCCACTTGAAACGTCGACTATTGTCGATGACTTAGTTCCACTTTGTCCACCATCAAGTATCAACTGTATTTCCCCGTCAAAATACTTTTTCACTTCACTCACATTTGTAGCAGGTGGAAATCCACTTACATTTGCCGATGTAGATGTAAGAAGTGGACACACCGAAAGCAATGTTTCAAACTGAGCATCATTTGGTTTCCTAATAGCAATAGTGTCTTTACCACAAGAAAGTTGTTTTAGTCGTTCGTCTTTTATTTTGAATATAAAAGTCACACTATTTGGCCAATATTTGTCAAGATACTTTTGTGTGTTTTTATCTATATATACAAGGTCGCTTATATCATAGTCACGGTGCGCAACAAGTAGTAATGGTGATTGTTCATTACGACCTTTTAGAGTGTATATTTGTTTCACTGCACTTTCACAAAATGGGTCACAACTAAGCCCATACACAGTGTCAGTCGCACAAGCAACCACACCACCATTTTGTATTATATCCCTAGCGATATGTATCCCGTCTTTAAAATTAAGTATTTGTGTTTTCATAGTTCTCTCATTTTGTTTTTTATATAATATACCATTTTCCATATTTATCAAAACAGATTTTGAAAAATGAGAGCATTTGCTCTCATTTTCAAATTAATCAATCTCATTTTTACGACGATAATCTTGACGACCACGAATTGTGTGGTCAAGTATAATTTTTCTAATGCGAAGCGACTTTGGAGTAACTTCCAATAATTCGTCATCATTCAAAAATTCGAGACTTTCTTCAAGTGTCAAAGGTCTTACAGGTTCGAGTCTAAGTGCTTCGTCCGCCGAACTGCTACGCATGTTTGTAAGTTGTTTTTTCTTACATACATTTACTACAATATCTAGTCCCTTTGGATTCATTCCGACTACCATTCCGCCATAAACCTTCTCGCCCGGAGTAATCAACATCTTGCCACGTTCTTGCGAATTGTAAAGTCCATATACTACAGCTTCGCCTGTTTCAAACGCGATAAGCGCGCCATAATTTCTGCGTTCGATATTTCCTTTGTATGGTTGGTAATCATAGAACACCGAACTCATAATTCCTTCACCGCGAGTATCAGTCAAAAATTGACTTTTATATCCAAACAATCCACGTGATGGAATTAAAAACTCGAGTCTGATACGGCTACCATGGTTTGACATAGTAAGTAGTTCGCCCTTGCGAGAACCTAGCACGCTCACAACATTTCCAACACAGTCTTCTGGAACGTCAGCGACAAAGCGGTCGATAGGCTCATATTTTTCACCGTTAATTTCTTTAAACAACACTTTTGGCATCGAAACTTGGAATTCGTATCCGTCACGACGCATGTTTTCTATAAGTATAGATATATGCATTTCGCCACGTCCAAGCACTCTAAAACTATCAGTCGAGTCAGTAGGAAGCACTCTAAGGCTTAGGTCTCTTACCGCTTCTTTCATAAGCCTGTCTTTCAAATGTCGGCTGGTGCAGAATTTGCCTTCTTTACCTGCAAATGGTGAATTATTGACCATAAACGTCATCTCAACACTTGGCTCACTGATTTTTACAAAAGGTATAGGATTTTCATTACCCTTAGCACAAATGGTGTCACCAATTGTCACTTCACTATTGCCCGCTATGCACACAATATCGCCCACTTTTGCGCTCGCAACAGGAACTTTGTTTAGCCCTTCAAACACAAACATGTTTACGACCTTAAAGTTTAGATGTCTTTCAGCATCGTGATAGTTTACAACTTCGACACTATCGTTTATGTTTACAACACCACTCTCAACTTTGCCGACAGCGAGTTTGCCAAGATAGTCGTTTTGTTCGGTCGAGCTCACAAGCATGCTAAATGGTGCTTGGTCGTCGCCCTTTGGTGCTGGAATGTACTCAACAATCTTATCAAACAATGGCTTAAAGTCTGTTCCGATTGTGTCTGGGTCATCAGATGCTACACCTAGACGGCACGAAGCAAACACAAATGGGCTGTCAAGTTGTTCGTCATTTGCGTCCAAATCCATAAATAATTCGAGCACTTCGTCCATTACTTCGTGGATACGTGCATCTTTTTTGTCGATTTTGTTTACAACAACAATAACCTTATGATTAAGTTCGAGCGCCTTTTCTAGCACAAAACGAGTTTGGGGCATTGGTCCTTCGTACGCATCAACAACAAGTAGTACGCCGTCTACCATTTTGAGTACACGTTCGACTTCACCACCAAAGTCAGCATGTCCTGGGGTATCGACAACGTTTATCTTTACACCATTGTAGTTTATGGCAGTGTTTTTGCTAAGTATAGTGATACCACGTTCTTTTTCTAGGTCGTTGCTATCCATCACCCTATCAGCAACTTCTTGATTTTCTCTAAATACACCGCCTTGTTTTAGCATTTCATTGACAAGACTAGTTTTGCCGTGGTCAACGTGCGCTATTATTGCGATGTTTCTAATGTTTTTGTTTTCCATAATTTTATCCTTTTCAATACGCCGTTTATTCTACCACCTTACGAGCATTTTGTAAAGAAGTATTTTGTAATATGAATATATTTTATATATTCACTCACATTTGTCGCATGAAAAAACCCCACAATTTGTGGGGCTAATATGTAATTATTAAATTAAATCCATTAATGCTTCAAGATAATCTTCTGTTACTTCTGTGTATCCTTTGAATGAAGGATATTCGATTTTGCCATCAAATGCACTGATTGCAGTATAATAATAGCTTGCTTTTTGACCAGTTGCTTCATCAGCAGGTCTATTTGCTTCGATTTCGATGCCAGTAATAGCATTATTGTTGATTTCGATATAATATTTGTTTGTAGTAGTTCCTTCAGTAAATTCAAAACCAAAACGAATAAGGTCACCTTTTTCGTATTTAGTTACTGTTACATTTTCAATTTCAGTAAAATCAAAAGCTTCTAGAAGTTCTACAAGTTCTACTGCAGCACTTGCGAAAGAATCAAGAGTTGAATCTTCATCGCCATCAGAAGGTTCAGCAGGCTCAGCAGGCTCAGTAGGAAGAGTAATTTTACATTTGTATTCCTTGTCTAAAACATTAGACTTCAGATAGATATAACCCACACCATCCTTAACATAGATTTCTTGCTCCGCCTCTACTGTTATACCAGTGGTAGGCTCAGAATATTTTGAACTTCCTTTTGCAGCCGTTCCTACAACTTTTCCATTGTCATCAAGTTGGGCGATGCCATTTACATATGTTTCAAAACCAGACATATTCATCTTTAAAGTATATCTGTAAGATTTTAGATTGGTGTTTACATCTTCATGGGTTTCTTGGAATGTAGTAAACTCATTCATGTTAGATGCTGCCAATCCTTTTTTGCTTACGCTCGCTTCGGTATCAAGTTGAGCTTTTCCGCCACAACCTGCAAGCACGATTATGCACAATACTGCACACAACGCCGAAGATAAAATTTTTGCAAATTTTTTCACTTTTTATTCTCCTTTTTGTTTTTTATTTTGTATAACAAAAAAACACCAAAACAAACGGACTTATGCCCGTACGTTTTGGTGTCTTTGAAATACCGTATTTAATTGTTGACTTAGAAAAAAGACAAGACTTACTCTTGCTTGCTTGCTTGCTTGCTTGCTTGCTTGCTTGCTTGCTTGCTTGCTTGC
>CAYSUK010000012.1:0-3066 GCA_964434265.1 uncultured Christensenella sp.
GCTTGCTTGCTTGCTTGCTTGCTTGCTTGCTTGCTTGCTAAAAATTGTCGCCGAACTTGAATTCATTGTCAACTTTTTTTGCTCCCTTTTTCAAATTACTAATTATAGTATATCATACTATTTCAAAATCTGTATATGTTTTTTGAAAATTTATTTTGATTATTTTTGATTATTTTGATTTTTGCTTTGATTGTTTGATAATGCTATGAGCCGAACTGTGATTTTGCTTGCAAAATATCACAAGTGAGCGAAGACACATTATATTATTTGATATTATTTATTTTGATTTTGCGACAGGTTTTGATATTTTTAATATGATTATCAGACTTAAAATAAGAATGTAATATGATTGTTAGTACTTAGTATATTATAATTTCTCATCAATGGCACCAAATTGATGAATAAGCATTTTGATTGCTGCATTTTCACGTTCGGGTATGGTTGCTGTATAATTTTTTAATACATTAGGGAATATACCTTTATCCCATAATTGTAATGCAATCGCATAAACGCAAGCATCAGTTTGCAATCCACAAATATCAATTTGGTCAACACCTAATTGGCTGATTTTTGTCAAATCTTCCAAATTTAAGCCATAACCATTTTTATCTAAAATAATTGCGTTATGCGGAATTGTAACACATATCTCTTGCGAATTTTTATCGCTCAAATTATTCCACTTTAATTTTGTTTTATATAGAGAATTTTCTTGATTTATAAATCTGGTAAAAAGATATTTATCATATTTACTTTCGTTTATTAATTGGTCGATTTTCTTTTGCAGATTTACATAATTCGGCTTAGTCATAAAACCATTTTGCATATCAACAACAAGCAATATTTTCACTTTTTACTCCTTAATCAATATAAATTGTTTAATTGATGTTATCCAAAATTGTGACAAGCAAGACTTTCCATTTTTTATGTTTGGCGCATCTAGAAGGATTCGAACCCTCACTAATGGTTCCGAAGACCATTGTGCTATCCACTACACCATAGATGCATATAATATGTCTTGTCACTCAAAACAATTAAGTTTGAACCACGAAATTGTTTTTAGATACTCTTCAGTACAAACAGTGTAACATGTCGTGACAAAACAAATATTTAAATAAAGTTGTGATTTAAAATAGGTTTATTTTTTCAAAAAAACACCATTTACATTTTCGTATACGCGTTTTTCATTTATGTCGAGTTTTTTATTTATCTCGTCTTCAAGTGAAAAACCCAACAACTCCGAGATACCCATAAGATAAATTGCTACATCAGCAAGTTCGCTACCGAGTTCGGCTTTGTCGTACTTTTTGTTCCATGCTTCAAAGGCTTCGGCAACTTCACCACTAAGCAAACAAAACTCCTTGTCGATATTGGTGGTGTTAAAACCTTTTTTGATTTTATTGTCCACAATACGTTTTTGGCATTGGTTTAGATCTATCATATTTTTCTCCTACGTGTATGATTTATTATACAACATCTTCGACAAAAAATATAGTATAAATGTATATATTAAAAAATTTTTATCAAATTTTTCGACCAAATTTGTAACAAACACATTGTTTATGCTTTAAAAAGATTGTTGTTTGTGCTAATATATTTGTATGAAAAACACATACGACCGCAAAGTTTTTGAAAGACCAAAATTTCCGCTCGGTGACATTCTGACATGGATTGCCATAATTTTTTTAGTGTATGTGTGTATTGTGTTTTGTGCATTTTCAAATTATTTTGAAGCGGTTTCAGTTAAGGGCAGGAGCATGCTGCCGACATATAATACTAGCGGCGGTGAAGACACTGTCTATATTCACAAAGGCGACTATGATTATGGCGACATAGTCATTATCGAACTTGAAAATAAAGATATAATCAAACGAATTATTGGGCTTGGTGGTGACCGCATAGAAATAAAGTCTGTAGATGGCGAATATCGATTATTTAGAAATGGCACAATACTCGAAGAAAACTATATATACTCGACTAGTGGAAATGTTTCAACATATCATAATCTACGTACATACAAATCCGAGCACCCCGAATACTTTGATGGAGATGTTTTTGTTGTGGGTGAAAACCAAGTGTTTGCTCTAGGCGACAATAGAGGAGACAGTCGTGATTCGTCATACTATGGTGCCTTTGATATAAGCCAAATATTGGGCAAGGTGTATTACTCTGTGGATAGCAATTCAAATCGCACACTATCAATATTTTTTCAAATCTTCTTCCCTTTCTTTTATAGATAAATGTATCGCAAATTATTGCATATGAGAAGATATAATTTTATATGGTTGGATTTTTAATAGTGAGTAATAATTTTAATAATATTTTAATAGTAAATATTTAAAGCGTTCTATAATAAATAGTACAAAAAATGATATCCGAAAGGATATCATTTTTTACTCAAATCAAGGAACATTTTGTTTGTAAGACCGTAAAGCGGGTTTGAATCTTCGATAAAATATCTAGCACGTTCAAATTCGTCATCTTCGACATAAGTGTTGTATGGATATTGGATATTGTCAATTTCTATATACATTTTGACATCATCTTCTATGTTATTGTCATAAAATGCGTCTTTATATTTATCCCTATATGATTCGAGATATGTAAAAAAATCATCTACTTCCTTTTGTGTTCGTTTAGTTTCACCATCTAGATTATCAAAGAAATCAAATAGTGGTGTATAGATTTCGACAAGTTTAGGATTACCCTTTTTGTCTATAAACTGACGTGTTGTGCGTATGACACTCTTGAGTCCAAAATTTACATATGTAGTCGATTCAAAAGTTCTATCGCCAGGTTGTGGATATTTGTTGCAATACACTCTAACTGTACTAAATTCTTCCATTTCTTTTCTCCTTTGTTGTTGCTGTATAAAGTATATCATTTATTATTAAATTATCATAACAAAAATATATCTTTAATACTAGTCCATAACATAAATCCGCTTATCAGTGCTGAGTTTGTCGACAAGGAAGGATAGGAACATTCGGTTTGTGGGCTTTATGTGTTGGAGAATTTCAAAGCCTATGGCTTTGAAACCGGTATTGAGATATGCTTGGGAGATGGCAT